>CAUJEY010000186.1 GCA_963169325.1 Bacteroidota bacterium | reverse complement strand
ATGTCAAAGAACGGGAACAAAAGCAGATTAAGGTTAACTGGCAATTTTCCATCACCGATGCCAGAAAGAAATTGAACCGGCATTACGTAGGCGTCAACCCAGAAAATCTAAAATACAAAGAAACTTAATTTACACTGTACTAATATTTCGGTGATCTCTTGTGCACTAAAAACACTTCTTATTCCTTGGGGATGTATCATCGTAAAGGGAGATTCAATCAAGTTGCGTTTATGCAGTTCACCTTTCTCCAAAATGTAGCTTTTTAGCAAATCTAAAAACTGCAACTGTCTTCCGGAAAGGTATTATTTTCTTTCTTTTTTTTGCTTATTCATTTTCGGGAGTATCGTCTTCCGGCAAGATTTACCCTATCAAAATAGTTTCGTTTAAAATTTTCTCAAACATACTTCTTCCGAACAAATATCCCAATCGGCTAAAAGGCTTTTTTTTAACCCTCATTCCGTGCCTCCCGGCAATCCCCTCCCAGTGACCTTTTCCCCGCCCCCCACGTCTAATTTCCGTCATTTGCCAGACCTTAACAGTTTAAAAAAACGCTTTTCCTTAATTTTGCGACGAAAACACACCGAAAACGCAGCCTTCGCATCCCTTTCAACGTATTCAGCAGAACCGAAGGTGAACGTTTTCGTTTTAATAAACCGCAGCTACCCAGGAATTGGCGTAGTTTTGGCGAGAACAGCAGACAAAAACACGCATGTTTAAATCCTTTCATTTCCGATTTTCGGTATTGATCAGTTGTTTGGTAATCCCTTTTTGGAGTGTAGCGCAGCCGGCATTGACCCTGGTTAAAGGCCGCGTCACCGATGCCGAAACCAAACAACCGGTTCCTTTTGCCGGCATCGGCGTGCCCGGCACTCCCTTAGGCGTTCGCAGCGACGAAAACGGCAACTATGAAATAAAATCGCAAACAGCGTTCACCAAATTGCGCTTTACCGCGCTCAGCTACCGCACCCAAACAGTACCCGTAGTCGCCGGCAAAAGTCAGACGATTGACATTGCCCTTCAAGCCGAAAACGCTCAAATACAGGAAGTTACCATAAAATCCGGCAAATACCGCAACAAAAACAACCCGGCAGTAGAACTCATCAAACTCGTGGTGGAAAACCGCGATAAAAACCGGGTGGAAAACCTGAAAACCTTTAAGGAAGAACAATACGAAAAGGTGCTGCTCGGCCTCAGCAACCTGCCGGATAAAGTAAAAGACAAAAAAGCGCTCAAAGGCCTGCGATTTCTGCTCGACAACACCGACACGACTAAATTAGACGGCCTCGCCGTGGTGCCGGTTTTTTTACAGGAAAATATTCAGGACCTCGTGTTGCGCTCGGATCCGAAACGCCGCAAACTCCTCATCAAAGGCAATCAACAGGTCAAATTCCCCGGCTACCTCGAACAGGAAGGCATAAACAAAGCCTTGCGCTACCTCAACCAGGACGTCAACCTGTACGACAACTACGTGGTGCTGCTCACCGACCATTTCCTCAGCCCGATCTCGAACCTGGCGCCCATGTTTTACCGCTACTACCCCATGGACACTACCGAGGAAAGCGGCAGCAAGGTGGTACGGCTGGCATTTTACCCCAGGAATAAAACGGATATGCTGCTGCAGGGCGACCTGTACATTGCCCTCGACAGCACCTACCCGGTAGTGCGCGCAAGTTTTACGGTCAACCCCGAAATCAACCTGAATTGGGTTAAAACCCTCGAACTGCAACAGGAATTTCAGCGCCTGCCTTCCGGCAAATGGGTGCTGGCCTACGAAGACTACCGGATGGACTTCGGCGTTACCCGCAAAGGCGCCGGATTGTTCGGCCAGCGCATGCTGTCGCACCGGTCGCCGCAGATCAATCCGGAGTTGCCCGACACCCTGTTTCGCGACAATTTTGCCGACGTGGAGTACCTGCCCGGCGCCGAACGCAGCGACTCTGCGTATTGGTCTTCGGCGCGACATATTGCGCTCAACGACGCCGAAGCCGCCACTTACGGCAATATGGACAGCCTGCAACACACTAAACTGTTCAAAAACACCGCCAAAGCCCTGCTGATTGCCGCCATCGGTTACGTCAATGCCGGCCCTAATTTTGAGATCGGCCCCATCAATACCTTTTATGCCTTCAACACCGTGGAAGGCGCGCGTCTGCGCTTCGGCGGACGCACTTCTTCCGCGCTGAGCAAACGGTTTAACGTGGAAGCATATACAGCCTATGGATTCAAAGACCAGCGCTGGAAGTTCGGCGGCACGGGCACTTTCGCCTTGAAGGGTACTGCGTACAACCAGTTTCCGTTCAACCTGTTCCGGGTGCAATACCAGCAAGATATTCGGATTCCCGGTCAGGAACTGGCGCAAGCGCAAACCAACAACCTGTTCACCTCTTTCGTGCGCGGCGTAAATGATAAGTTCATCTATTTCAATCGTTTAAACCTGGAACACGAACGGGAATTCAAAAACCATTTTTCGTACACGGTCGGATATGAACATCAAATCCAAAAGCCGGCCGGCGCGCTCACTTTCGATCCCATCGATGCCGGCCAACCCGCAGACGATCCGATCACGACGTCCAAACTATACCTGCAATTGCGATATGCCCCGGGGGAGAAGTTTTTCCAAACCGCTACCTATCGCCAGCCCATTACGGTGAACTATATTACCACCCTGCGCTACGCCCGCGGTATCGACGGGTTTTACGGCGGCGAATACGACTTCCAGGAACTGCGCGCCAGTTTTTACAAATTTACAAACTTGCCGCCCATTGGATACAACTACCTCTACCTGGAAGCCGGGGCGGTATTCGGCAAAGTTCCCTACCCGCTCCTGACCGTTCACCGGGCCAATCAAACCTACGTGTACCAGTTGTACTCCTATAACCTGATGAATTTTATGGAATTTATCAGCGACCGCTACGTGGCCCTGAATATGGATCACAATTTTTACGGTTTTTTCCTCAATAAAGTCCCGCTGGTCCGGAAACTCAAACTCCGGGAAATGGCGTCCGTAAAAGTGTTGTACGGCGCCGTCACGCCCACCAACGTGCCCACAGAGGGCTCAGGCCTTTACCGTTTCCCCACCTACCCCGACGGTTCACCCATTTCATACACCTTAGAGGCCAAACCCTACGTGGAAGCCAGCGTTGGTATCAGCAACATCTTCAAGGTATTGCGCATCGATCTGGTGCGGCGGTTTACGTACCTGGACCATCCGGGGGCTGCCAAGTATGGGATTCGGGGGCAGGTGTTGATACAGTTTTAGGATATACCTACCTCACCACCAATTTCCCCGCCCGCAACAACTCCCCTCTTTGCCCTATCACCCGGTACAGGATCATTCCGCTGCTCTCGGGCGCAGGCAATTGCAGATAATCCATCCCTTGCGGCCATTCCGCTCTTTGCAGTAAGCGTCCCGACAGGTCGTACAGGTACACTACCGCGGGTTTATTCCCCCGGTTGTCCACAAAATGTAAGGTTTCGCCCGGCCCAGCAGGGTTGGGAAACACCGACACCGACGGCAGCAGGCCATTGACCGGCGGCGACCAGGCCGCGGTATATCCGTTTATGCCGAGGCTATCGCACACCGTGCCTTCCGCGTCGTACAAACGGTAATTGGGCATGTTGGGCATGCGCCCTAAGTGATAACTCAGAATGTAAAAGCCGTGCTGCTCCAGCATGCAATCCTCACCCTTTTCATTGGGCTTGTGAATCACATGAAAGACGTTGACCCCATTGGTGCATCCGATATAGATTTTTCCTTCCGGGCTGAGCAACATTTCATAAAACCGCGTAGCAAACAACGACACGAACCCGTCGTATTCTGCCACTTTAGTCAGTGAAGCCATAGGATCGGCGGCTTGCAGGTCAATCTGCCACACATTCCACAACAAAGAGTAGTACAAAAACCGGCTGTTGGGTGAAAAGGTAAATCCGCATACCAAAACAGTATCGGTCGGGAAAGGCAGGTGCAGCATGTGATTCAAGGCCCCGCTACAGCGGTCGAACGAATAAATATCAGTGCCGTTGTACGGATTGGCGCGGGCAAACATGGTACCATCGGGGGAAAACAGGAACTGCGCTCCCCAATACACTTCATTCCATGCCGGGCCGGTTATTATTTCCCGCGGCGTTTGCACCCCTGCCGAGTCGAACAAAGTGAGGTAAAATCGATTGCTATTGTTGCGCGGCGTCAGCACCCACCAGTCCCGTCCGTTGGCGTGCCGGCAGGCATTGATCTGGTCGGCCAGCGAATCTGTAACAACGGATTTGTTTTTTATAACGACTTCTCCCAAGCCTCCGTCACCATCCATGTCAATCTCATTGTACAATAAGTCGCGGGGAGTGGAGGTTGAATTGTAACGTGATATACTGAATAAGCCGTAACGTTTAGCGCTACCCGGATAAGGCAACATCATGGCGCCGCTATATGGATATCCATATTTGGGACAATAGTAATTATACACTGCCCCGGGATTAAGCCCCCCGCCGTTCAGCATGGTGCGGTGTTCGCGGTTGTTCACCACACAACCATTAGAGTAGGCTTGTAATTGCCCTTCTGCATTGCTCATCCAGGCAATACCTGTAAATGCAAAAACTTCTTTATAATTATATAAAGTAGTGTCAGGCGGACTTTGTTCAAAATTAAGCACCGAAGCACCTTCTACAAGTCCGGTATTAGAGTCCCCAAATACCCAATTGTAATCCCATTTTTGGGCAGCCAGAAAATGGCTGCCCAAAAGCAGAATACTAAACCATATTAGTCTATTCATGAAATGGCTTTATTGCTGAACAATGATTAAAGGTAGGGTTTGAACGGACTGGTCCGGTAAAAACACCTGGGTAAAATACATGCCGGAGGGCAGAGTTCCAGTGTAAATCCGCTCGCCGGGTTGGGTATTTCCTTGTAAGCAGGGTTTTCCGGAGAGGTCGTACACGGTGTACCGCACAGCCTCGCGCGACGATGCTGTATGCCATATCTGAAAATAGCCGGAAGCCGGAACCGGAACCAACGTTACGGAATTCGGTGTAAGCGCCGGCGCCGAACGTTCTTCAATTTCGCAGGAATCGGCCAGCACAGCGGCTAGATATTCCGCCTGAACATCCTGATCCAAGAGGGCAATGGCTAAGAGTACCATCTCGCCGTATTCTTCGTAACAGGCGGAAGCCAGGGCTTCCAGGTCATTTTCCAGGCCGGCGCTCAAGGTGTCTCCTGCAAGGGTGGTCAGCATGACCATATAAACCGTTTTGAAATCTTTTTCACACGTTTTATCTTCCGGCAAGACGGATAAACTGTCGAGCAGGTCCGGAACTTCAAGTCGGAGCGAATCTAAACAATCCGCCACGACTTGTTGCCAAACGGCATTTTTAGCGGAAATCAACACGCCTAAGGAATCAACCTGTTGTGCCTGGGTTTCATTCAGCGAATCGGGCGATGCAGCGATAATGTCGCTCCAGTATGCTACCCATACCCGCATACTGTCTGTGAGTTCTGTTGTTAAATTCAGACAGTTCCTGTATCCGGCCATGACCTCCTGTGCTTCGGTTTCAAAGGATACGTAGCGCCCCACCGACTGGTGCTCGTTGGCCGCGTAAAAAGCCGATATGGACGTATCCGATTCGATCAAATCCGGATCTGCCAACAATTTTTTCATCAAGGCTCTTTTCCGGTCCCAGTAATGGCTCTCCGACAATCCGGTCCACTGTGCTCTGACGGTGTACAATTCCCCGACCGTAATGCCCGGCTCCGGCTTAAAAAGGCAATTATTCCCGGTACCGCCGACATATACAAACCAATCCTCCGGCGTACGGGGCGGCATATAATTGGCCGAATTGTCGTGTGAAAAAATTTTGCTGGGGTCGGGATCACCTGTCAACACGGCACCCCGGTTGGTAGAGTTGTAATAAGAAGGATCGACCCAATAGTTCGAAGTTTTATCCTGTACGCCCACCACCGCACCGGGGCCGTCTACCAGGAAACCGGTTTCGTGGTGGTCGAAAAAATTGGAAGAAATAAAGGAAAAATCACAATCACCTGCATTGTGCAAGCCATATTGCGTATTTTCAAAAATGTTGCCGCAATAGGCTAAATTTTTGCTGGCCAACGCGTAAATACCGGCATTAATGGGCGTTTGGCTAACGGTGCCGTCGAAGGAAATGTGATTGGTTGTAAGGGTTCCCTGAAGTTTAAGATTGTTGGAATTGTAAATGGCAATTCCATTACTTCGGGCGCCGGCGCAGCAAGTGGTAATATGCCCGATAATGACGTTGCTCTGAACGTTTAAATCAGATTCTCCGGGGTTGTAAATCCTGATCAAATCACTATTCCCAGCAGAAAAACGGGTATAATCAATTAAACAATTCTTTATTTCGATTCGATTCTCCGTATTATCTATTGAAGTGTCCCATATATTGACACATAAAGGTCGGGTTACAACGAAAGTATCCGATAAAATATGGACATCGAATTTTTGCAGGTTCCTCAGGATACCGATCGATATAAGCGTGTGGTTTTTGAATGTCGATTCCGTAATGCGGATAGATTGAGTGGCTAAATTTACGACATTATCAATATCCCTTAGATTCCCTTCAAAGTAGGCGCTTTTAACCTCTAAAGCACATTGATTAATACCAATTCCGAAGTCACAACTGCAAAAAACATTACCATGATATACGCCTTCATCTGAAACTACCTGAATGGACGGACAGGCAATACCTTGAATACCTCCCGAGTAATTCCCAATGAATATGCCGTATTTTACCCTGAGAATGGATTTGGTAGCCTGAACGCCTGTACCCACACCATAAAATATGGGTCGGGTTTCGAAACTGGCGCCCAATACCATGGAACAATTAACCATCTTGATACCGATGGTGTAGTCTTCAAACTCATCGCCGTTTGGTAAAGGTTTTAAACTGCCTGACTGGAGAAATCGAACATTGGATTGCGCAGTAAGATTGATGCTGTTTTGGGTATTGGGATCATTTGCTATCCCGATCCAGTTCAGATTAAAAACAGCCCTGTCCAGCCTAAGTTTGGCATTGTTTTTTAGAAAAATTGCAGTAATTGCATCCTCAATACGCGTGTTCACGACATGTATAATCGGTCCATTTGTTACAATTCCCTGCCACATACGATCGCTTGAGAAAATTTTACTGTTTTGTAAAGCCAAAACGCCGGTGTTCGCTATTATTTGTGCGTTGTTCGCCACCTGAATTGTACAGCCTATGAATCCCAAAGTATGATTTATCGTCAGTGTTCCTTCAATTCTGATGTGTTTGTTCGAGTAGGCAGTTGCCTGGGTTGTAGTATGATTCGTCAGCGTGATGTCGGGTTCAAAATTATTAAATTCTTCCGACAATGGCTCTTCAAAGGGTGAAGCGTCAAAGAGGTTCGCACAATCTGTCTGTGCATTCAACCTAGCTGCTGATCCCAGAATTATCAGGGAAAGAAGAGAAAGAATAAATTGTTTCATGGTAAAATGACATTTGATAATCAGTTAATGTTGAAATTCGACCCAAAATTGGGCGCTATACATAAACTGAATCGAAGGTCAGTTTTAAATAATAGTAAAGTTTTACGTTTGCTTCTCTTCGAGTCGTAATTCGGCGGATTAAAACCCGGCGCATCAACTTGGCGCTTCGGTTAACCTAACTTGATCAACCAAGTGCCGCGAAGTACGGGATTAGGGGGCAGGTGCTGATACAGTTTTAGGAATTTTGTTTCTTAGCAATCAGCTCCTTATCTTTGTAGAAATTATTTGAAATGGATACTATTTTGCATTTAAAGGCACAGGATTTGGACCACGCGCTTGTAGATGATCTTAAGGAGACGTTTGGCCAGGCAAATCTGGAGATCAGAGTGCATGATATTCCGGACGAAGCCGGCATGTTGAAAGAGAGCGATTTCTGGAATTTGATTCAACAATTGGACTGGTCAAAATCAGATAATGACCAGATTATCGAACCTGTGATTGATGCTATTTCCATGATGCATGTGGCAAACATTTATCAATTTCAGGATATATTATCAGAAAAACTTTGGCAATTGGATACCCGTTCCCATGCAGCCGTTTTTACAGGCGGAGCAGACGATACCTTTCTTTCCTCTGATGATTTTCTGTATGCCCGTTGTGGTGTTGTTGCAAATGGAAAAGAAAACTACGAGCATATTTTAGATAATCCGAAGGAAATGCCTTCAGATATTACATTCTCTCCTTTATTGCGTATTGCTAAAAAAGCATATCAGCGGAAGACCGGAAAAAAAATGACCATTGTACCGGCCTTCAACTACGAAACATACAGCAATAAACAAGGCTGGCAATGAGCCGGCTACTCCTTTTTTCAAGTGGCACTGCACCGTAACTCCAACGAAAACGAAGGCCTGCACCACCTTTATGAAATCTGGGATAAAGGTGAAGACGAACTCTTCAAATACGGCATCAGCGATGACCCTATTGAAGAAGATCAACTCTCCGATCGTATTCGGGATCAACTTTATTATTTGAACCTCTCTTCTGGCTGGGTCAGATACATTGGTCGTATTATTCGCACCGATATTGCCGGTCGCGTTTCAGCCAGACAAGTTGAAGAAGAATATATTGAAACATACCTGAAAGAAAACGGGAAACGCCCCAAGGGCAATCCACTGCGCAGGAAATCCAAATTCGATCCGCCTTTCCCTGAAAATATCTAACTAATTTATGAATCCACACCTCTCCGTCGTCATCTGCGTTTACAACGAAGAAAAAAACGTCGAACCGCTGGTTCAACAATTAGAACAACACTTAAGCGGGTACACCCACGAACTCGTTTTCGTCGACGACGGCTCCTCCGATCAAACGCTGGCCAACCTGAAAAAACTCGCCCGCCCGAACCTGCATATCGTCGAATTTCGCCGCAATTTCGGGCAAAGCGCCGCCCTGGCCGCCGGTATCGCACAAGCCCGCGGCGAGTGGATTGTCACCATGGACGGCGACCTGCAAAACGACCCCGCCGATATCCCCCGTATGCTGGAAATGGCCCGCGAGCGCGACCTGGATATGTTGGCCGGCATCCGCCAAAAACGGCAGGACGGCATGTTGCTGCGCAAAATACCCAGCAAGATTGCCAACTGGCTCATCCGCCGGGCGTCCGGCGTACATCAGCACGACTACGGCTGTACCCTGCGTGTTTTCCGCGCCGACCTGGCCAAAAGTCTGGGCCTGTACGGCGAATTGCACCGTTTCATTCCCGTGCTGGCCGACCTCGAAGGCGCCCGTATGGATGAAACCCCCGTGCAACACCATGCCCGCCAACACGGCGTTTCCAAATACGGTCTCGGGCGCACCATGCGCGTGTTGAGCGACCTGCTGCTGATTCTGTTCCTCAAACGATTCCGGCATAAACCCATGCACCTGTTCGGCGGTTGGGGCGTGTTTTCTTTGGGCGCCGGCGCCCTGATTTTTTTGTACCTGCTTTTTGAAAAAATAATGGGCCACGACATTTGGGGCCGCCCCCTGCTGATCCTCGGGCTGGTGTTGTTTATGGCCGGACTGCAACTGATTGCCCTGGGTATTCTGGCTGAATTGCAGGTGCGTACCTACTACGAATCGCAGGATAAAAAACCCTATCGTATCCGCCGGATTCATCAACCGGAAATTCAGAAGGTATGAACCGCCTTTCCCCCACCCTGAAAACGATCCTGAAAGCGGGGCTGTCCGCCCTCATCCTTTTCATCGTACTTCGGGCTGTCGATCGTAAAATGTTGCTGGAAGTGCTGGGCCAAGCGCATCCCGGGTGGTTGCTGTGGGCCACCGGATGGTTTATTATTTCCAAACTGATCGGCGCCTTTCGTTTCAACGACTTACTCAAAACCGACGGCATCCACTTAGACACCCGCCGGCAACTGCGCCTGTACTGGCTGGGCATGTACTACAATTTGCTGCTGCCCGGCGGCATCAGCGGCGACGGGTATAAGATCAAAAAACTGATGGACGATTTCGGCCGGCCCTTCCGGCGGCTGTTTTCCATCACCTTGTTCGACCGGCTGTCGGGCGTGTTGGCGCTGGGACAAATTTGCCTGTTGCTCGCATTCGGCCTGCCGGTGCTGCAACCTTTCGGCTGGTTGTGGGGTCTTGCGTTGGTGGCGAGTATCCCGGTTTCCAAAATACTGTTCGACCGGATGGTCGGCGCGTCAAGGGCGGTTTGGACAAAAACCACCCTTCAGTCGCTGGGCGTACAGTTGGCGCAGTTGGTCTCCATTTTGGGTATCGTGTTCGCGTTGCAGGAATCGGGGAACTGGCTGGGGTATTCCGTGGTTTTTTTGGTTTCCTCCGTGGTGGCGATGTTGCCTTTGACCATCGGCGGCGCCGGCGCCCGGGAACTGACGTTTTTGTGGGGCGCACAGGTGCTGTTTTTGGATCCGGAGCGCTCCGTGGCCATCGCGTTTTTGTTTTACCTGATTTCTACGGCCGTTGCACTTTTTGGAATTATGTATAGTTTTAAAACAGATGCGGTTCACGAGCGCGTCTAATAAGGCGCTCTGTAAGATATTCTTGGCAAAATATTTCACGCAAAGGTGCAAAGGCGCAAAGTAAGAGGGGGGAAAACGTATTTCTTCAGCGAAAATCCAGCAGCAATTCTCGGTTTGTGGGGAATTGCCGGTTTTCGAGGTGTAGTCTGCGAGGTACGAGCAGGCGACATCTCGAAAACCAGCTACGAATACACCATTTGAGGTTGAAAAAGGTGTCGTTTAAACTGTTTTTGAGATGTCGCCTGCTCGTGCCTCGCAGACTACACCTAAAAAACCGGCAATTCCCCACAAACCGAGAATTGCTGAAAATCCTGGGATTGTCCCCCCTCTTACTTTGCGTGAAATATTTTGTTGTAAAATTTAAAGCAGATTTGTGAGCTCCATAATTCGATAAAATGTTTTTGAAGTTCCATCGTCATTCCTGTTGTTACGTTGTTAGCAGTGATTTATAAATTGCCAAACATTAATCAAATATGACTATTCTCGTCACCGGCGCTGCCGGATTTATAGGTTCCCATCTCTGTGAAGCGCTTTTAAACGATGGGCACCGGGTAATCGGCCTGGACAACTTCGATCCCTTTTACGACCCCGCTATTAAATGGGACAACCTGGCCCGGGCCCTGCAACAACAGACTTTTAAATTAGTAGAAGGCGATATCCGAGATCGCAGCCTGCTGCGGCAAATATTCACCCAACAACCGGTGGACGTGGTCATTCACCTGGCTGCAAAAGCCGGGGTTCGCCCTTCCATCTTGCAACCGGGAGAATACCTGGACGTAAATGTGAACGGCACCCTGCAACTATTGGAAGCCATGGCGGAGGCCCGTACGAATCGCCTGTTGTTTGCATCGTCCTCCTCCGTTTACGGAAACCAGGCCAAAACGCCGTTTTCCGAATCGGACGACGTGAGCCATCCCATTTCCCCTTACGCCGCCTCCAAACGCGCCGGCGAACTGCTCGCCCATACCTATCACCACCTGTACGGATTGGATGTAGCCTGCCTGCGCCTGTTCACCGTGTACGGCCCCCGGCAGCGCCCCGACCTGGCGATCCACAAATTTGCCCAACTGGCGCTCCATAACAAACCCATCCCGCTCTATGGCGACGGAAAAACCCGGCGGGATTACTCCTATGTCGGCGACATCGTGCAGGGGATACGCCAATTGCTCGAACTACCCGCCTGGGGCTATGAGATTTTCAATTTGGGCGGCGGCAAACCCGTCACCTTGTTGGACTTGGTGCGCGCGCTGGAAAATGCCCTGGAACAACCCCTGGAGGTACATTTTTTACAAAAACAAGCCGGCGATGTCGAACAAACCTTTGCCGATGTGCGCAAGGCATTTCAACATTTTGGTTACCAACCGAAGGTAAATCTGGCAGAAGGCGTGAAAGCGTTTACCGAATGGTTTTATTCCAAAGAATACAACAGCAGTATGTATTCCTTGTAATCCGTTTGCAACGTATCCACCGGCCGGCGCTGAAAAATGGAATCCGGGTTGGTGAAATCCAGCGGGTTGACAAAATAGAGCGCATTCGGCTCGTCTGTTCTGAAACTGCGCGGTACTATATGCCCAAACTGCTGCGTCATATAAAACGAAGCCGGTTCCCGGACATAGGAATCACCATAGATGATCCACTTGCGGTCGCGGTATTTTTCCACCAAATTATAGACATCGCGTTTGGCAACGGACACGTCGTTTTCGTAATGCCGGGTAGGTAAAACGATCAGATCGAATGCAATGCGCGCCAACAGCAACGACACGATGCTCCACCACAGGAAGCGTTGTTTGTCCGTAAAATAACAAACCGCTACCGCCACCAGCGCCAGACCAAATCCCAGGGAAAGCGGCCAGATACCCGGTAAAAAATTCACTTCGGGCACAAAAGGCAGCACAAAAAAGGTGACTGGCATTAGCACGGCCAGCAAGCCCAGCAGCCCGTAAAACCACTTGTATCGCCATGTACTGCCCGCCCGTTCCTGTTCCATCAGGAAAAAACTCATTACCGTAAACAAAGGGATAAACATCAGCAAATACCGGGCGTACACCTGCACCGAACTCCAGTAAACCGGCAGGTTCACCGCGAGCATCAGGAAGTTGAAAAACACGAACTTGTTTTCCCGTATCCGTTGCCAGAAATGCCGGTTTATCCAGGCCAGGATCAGCAAAGAGAACGGTAAAAAATGATAAACGGAATCGAACGGAAAAAGAAAGATATGTTTCACGGTCTTCCACCAGCCGAACACAACTGCCGTACGTTTCACCGATTCCTCCATCAGATTGGGCAGCAAGGCCTCCAATGGCTGATATTGCGCGTAAGCCCACAAATACCCCCCTAATATTCCCGCCGCCACCGATATTCCTGCCAGATGTTGCCAGGAAAACAAACGACGCCACTGACCAAAATAAATCAACCCGGCGCTGAGCGACAATCCCTGAAAAACCACCGCCGGCAGCCCTTTCAACATAAATGCAGCGGCCATTAAAAAATAACTCGCCAGGAACAGGCGCAGCCATTGCGCCCGAATACTGAAATAATAAATGCTCATGAACAGGGTGTAGATCACCACCGAAAAAGTGGTATCGATCAAACCCAGCATGGAATCGTAGATCAGAAACCGGCCGGTGGTTACCACCATGAACGCCGAGAGGAAAGCAAACTCAAACCCGAACGTCGCCCGGGTAAAACGATACACGGCCCAACCATACGCCGCCAGGAAAAACACCGTGGCTGTTCGGGCCGGGTATTCGCCGAAATAGCCGAACAATTTAAAGAAGACCAGCAATATCCAGTTGAACAGGGGCGGCTTGTTGATGTACGGCGCTCCGTGCATCGTCGGAGCGATGTAATTTCCCGAGAGGTCCATTTCCAGCGCCACTAAGGAACGAATGGCTTCGTCGCCGTTGAACGGCGCTATGCCGAGGTGGATCAGGTGCGCGGGAAAAAAAAGTAAGAGGATGAGAAGCACCAGGTAGCGCGTGGGGATGGCGCGGATATGTTCAAACCAAAATGGCATACTTTTGAAGTCAAAATGTAAAATGTAAAAGTCAAAATGTAAAAGTTAAAGAAAACGGAGAAATGGAAAAGGTCTGACCATTGGTGAGCAAACTTGAAATTTTACCATTTTAACTTCCTTTTACATTTTGACTTTTACATTTTACATTTTGACTTTAAGAACGACTTTAAATTGATGATTCAGGAGCCTGGCGCCGACCAAACACCCGCCGCCACATACTCAAAGCCAGCCCGAACAACATCAATATCGAACCGCCCCACACTAAATTAATACCGGGAAACACGATCGCTTCGAGTACGATATAGTCGGAGCGGGGAGCATTTTCAGCAATTTCGATCGGAATTTTCCGCAAGTCGCCGGCGGCCTTAGCCACGCTGACGGTGAGCGTCGCCGTTTTGGGATCGATACTTTCAAAACGGAAATGCAGACCCATTTCAGGCGCCTCGTCTTTCAGGCTGAACGGCTGACTGTCGCGAATCAGGTAAACCGGGTTGGCTTTGTCGGTACGGCCGTCGGGCGCGGTGATTTCCAGATCGGCAGCCACGGCGATATCGTTGGGTTCCGGGGCATAGTTCGGATGATCCACTTCCCGGTTAGCTTTCACAAAGCGGATTTTATATCCCTGGTAATCCACGGTTTCCCCTTCTTTCATGGGGAAAGGAGTGAACTGCAAGTCCTGCTCCATGGCCATCCACTGGTTCATCGAAGCCTCTGTAAGCCGTACGCGCATCTGCAATTGCCCCAGTTGTGCCGGGAGGGTAAACCCACCGTGGCGCGGCCGCAGGTACAACATCGGTTCGGCGTCGTATCCCTGTTTATCGTCCAGGGCATAAACCCGGAGTTTGAGCCCGAAGGCCATATCGCCTTTTTCGGGTTTGTATTCCGGGTGTTTGGGTTGTTTAGTATACCCCTCTACGACGAGGTAGTGTTTTTTGGTAAAAATCGTATCGCCCACCGCGGCCTCGTAAGGTTCGAAGCGCAGGCTGTCTTCCTGTTGTTTGGCAAATTCCGGGTCGAGTTCGGCTTTTGGCAAAGAAGAAACGTGGGTAAAAATATCGTGAGTCAGGTAATGTTGTGTGGAAGGATTGGAGGCCACAATTTTGCTGAATTCCCGGTCGTACATCACGTTGGGAAACAACACGAATTCTTCGCCGGTGTAGCCGCCTGCCTCGTTCATTTTTTTGAACCGCACGGAGAACGTACGTGTCTGGCGTTCCACGGTATCGCGTTCATACGTCGCTTCAAATCCGCTGCGCATGGGCAGGGCCGCTTGTTTGAGCAACAGGATGTTTTTGTTCAGTTCTTCGTTGCCCATGCCCTCTATCAGGCCTTCCATGGCAAAGGGATTGGACGAAATCCACTCCTTATTCAGCCCCGTGCCCAGGATACCCAACACCAGAATGCCGAAGCCGGCGTGCGACAAGGCCGCGCCGGCCTGTTTCAGGTTTCCTTTTAAAAAAGTGATGATATAATCTACATTAGAAGCCAACGTAAACATACCGGCAAACAGCAGTACGAAAAACTGCCAGGCCTGGGCATTCAGCCACAAGGCGTTCAGGGCCGTCAGCGCAATGGCAGCGACGGCGGCAACAACGATATGGAGGGTAAATTTTTTCGCCCAGACCGACCAGTTGCGCTCGCCGTAGCGCATCCACTGCGCCACACCGGACAGCAACCCGATAAACACAGCGATCCAAAGCTGGTACCGGTTATGGTGCGCCACCGGATCTTTGAGCGCCGCGCCTACGTAACTGGAGTCAAAGGACTGTACGATCTTGTTCCAAACCGGCAGCGACGTGGCGCCGGTGATCAGCACGGCCGAGAAAAACAACACCAGGGCGCCGATGAACATCCAGAACTCCCGGGAAGTGGTGGCCTCTTCCTTGGCGATAGCCGGCACATCCTTACGCCGGGCCACCCACAACCAGGCGCCCAACACGGAAAAACTGCCAATGAACAACAGCAATTGCAATCCCAGGCCCATTTCCGTAAAGGCATGTACGGACGAATCGCCCAATATCCCGCTTCGGGTCAGGTAGGTGGAGTATAAAATAAGGATAAAACTCATGAGATAAAAGGCGTACGCGCTGCGGATGGAGTATCCGGTGTTGCGCGCCACCAGGTTGGCATGAATACCGGCCAGCATGGTTATCCAAGGCACCAGCGAGGTGTTTTCCACGGGGTCCCAGGCCCAGTAGCCGCCAAAAGAAAGCGCCTGATAAGCCCAGGCGCCGCCCATCAGAATACCCGTGCCCAAAATAGCGCCGCAGAACAAGGCCCAGGAAAGCGCCGGCTTCAGCCAGTCTTTGTGGTCGCGCGTCCAAAGTCCGGCGATGGCGTAGGCGAAGGGAACGATGGTAGAAGCGAACCCGAGGAACAACGTCGGCGGGTGGATGGTCATCCAATAATTTTGCAGCAAAGGATTGAGCCCGCTGCCTGTAATTTTAGACAGATAATCGGCCTGTGCAAAAATCGGGGCTTCCATGGTATCGCGCAGCAGATCGAAGGGATTGGCGCCGAACCGGTAATCGCCGAAATAAAGCCCCAGAATCATGGAAGAGATAAACGTTTCGGCGAGCGCCACCACGGCCAGCACCGGCGTTTCCCATTTGCCGGCGCGCAGGATAAGCACCAGGCCCAGCACGGTATGCCAGAAACTCCAAAGCAGAAAACTGCCCTGTTGCTCTTTCCAGAAAGCGGAAAACGTGTATTCCCAGGGCAGGTCGTCCGACACGTTGGCCCAGGCGTACTGGTATTCGTAATATTTTTGGGTCAGGATAAAAAACAAACTGCCTATGACGCCCAGCGTAGCCAGGCCGTGCAGGAGGAAGGAAAAACGCCCCAGATTGCGCCAGCCCTCAAAACCGGCGGTTTCGCGCCGGCGGGTGGCCCAAAAATAAGCCACGGTCGAGAGTGCCGCGGCAACGAAGGACAGGACTACAAAAAAGTGGCCCAACTGGCCCGGGAGAAGATGTTCGCCGATATATTCCATTTTTATCCTTTTTCTGACCGCACATACACCTCCTGGTCTTTATACTTGGAGGGGCATTTCAGCAGCATATCGGCTGCCTCAAAAGTATCGTCCTGCATTTGGCCGGTGAGTACAATTTGTTCGGAACGTTCGAAGTCCTGCGGTTTACCGGCGCGAAGTACCACGCGGCGCACTTCGCCGGCATCGTCTTTCAGGTAAAAAGCGAGGTAATTCGGGTCCTGTTCCGGGTTATATTCCACGGGGCGTTCTTTTACCAATTGCCCGACTAATTTGACCCGGTCGCCGCTGTGCGACGCCTGGGCAAAGTTGGCGTAAGTGGTTACATCTTTGCTGGCAGAGATTAAAATACCGATGGCAACAGCCACCACGGCAACGGCAATAATGTGGGAACGTTTCATAAAAAAAATATTTGGCTGCAAAATTAGCGCTTTATTAGACGTCACTGGGTATGATTTTTGTCACAATTTAGACTTATGTAAAACCGGTATAAACAGTTGCTTGCGCTTATTTGGCATTCATGGCGTTAAAACGTTTGAAAGTAAAGCGTTGTTGAGGTGCATGTTGCGTTTGAACGCCTACATTTGCCAGAATTATCCGTAAAATACCAAAAGCCCGATTACTATGCGCTACCTCGTCCGTTGTTGCCTGTTGCTGTTTTTTGCCGGGGGAACATTGTTCCTGCCGGCTCAAACGCGTACGGACTCCTCGGGCGGATATCTCCAATTGCTGCGCGAACTCTCGCAGGCGGGCAATTTCGAACAGGCCCAGGTAGAAGCCGAAAATTTCCGCGCTTATTTACAGCGGATGCAATTCCTTATTCCGGCAGATGCCATACCTGTTCTTTCCGCGATCTACCGGCACAACAAAGATGAAAAAAGCGCCCTGGGCTTCCTGTCCGACGCATCGCGCGACGCCCGGCGCGACCGCAATCCGGAATCCCGTGCCCGGCTATTAGGCGCCCTAGTAACGGCATTTAACGATTGGAAACAACCGGAGCATGCCCTGGCGTGTCAGCAATTGCTGGCCGCCACAAAAGACACCCTCGCTGAACGCGACCGCCGGCTGGCCATGTCCGGGATTCAGCACCGGATAGACTCCCTGACCGAACTGCGGCGTATCGAAACCGCCGAACAAGCCCGCTATTTCCGGCTCGAACGCGACCGCGCTTTTTTGCTGGGCGGGGCTATATTATTAGTTTTTCTCGGTTTGGTGCTCGCCAACATAAAAACCGTCAGCCGCTGGCGCAAACGCCTGGCAAAAAAGGAGTTGGAAAATGAATTTCTCCGCTCCGACCGATTCACTTCCACCTTTGCAGAAACCCTGGCGCCGGTGCCCGTAGCCGAAACGGCAGTACCCGCTTACGAACGAACCGGCTACTTTACGCCCGACAACCCGGAACGCGATAAAACGGCTTTGCTCATTGAGCCCAACCGACAAATTGTGCTTTACCTGAAATCGCTGTTATCCGACCGGTTTAAAGTGGAAACGGCTGCCACGCCTACGGAAGGCCTGCTGTTGGCCTCGGATACCCTGCCCGACCTGATCGTTTGCGATGCAGTACTCAATGGCAAAACCGGTATCGATATCGTGCGGCAAATCAAATTGTCGGAACGCACCAACCATATCCCCATCATTCTGCTCACGGAACGGTACGGCAATGAAGGCAAACTCGATGCCCTGCGCGCCGGCGCCGACGCCTGGTTCAATCGCCCTGTGCTGAACAAAGATTTCGATGTGGAAGTGAGCCGCCTGCTGGATGCCAGGAAAGGCAAACACGAACATTTCGCCCGCTTCCTGCACCTCTATTTTTCGGAGAACCGGATCACGCTCGACGACCCCTTCCTCACCCGTTCGGTGGAAGTAGTGGACCAAAATCTCTCCGATCCGGATTTTATGGCCGACGAACTGGCCCGGAAAATGCAAATGAACCGGCAACACTATTCCAAAAAATTGCATGTGCTCACCGGCAAGGAGCCCCTGCAACTGATCCGGGAAATGCGCCTGGAAAAAGCCAAAGTCCTGCTCGAAAAACGCGCCGGCACGCCGCGGGCGATTGCCGAACTGGTCGGTTTTTCGAGCGCTGGTACGTTTGCGCTGGCGTTTAAGGAGTATTTTGGAGAGAATACGTTGTTGTTGCAGGGGGAAGGGAAGCGGACGTAAAATACCCAATCTCTAAAATAGCGGCAGGGGGGCGTATTGGTTCTGTTATGCATTAATGCAAAGGAATATTAGCCGTATTGTTTGTATCTCCGTTGATCGCATTTTTCACCCCCTTCCTGCGCCACTATTTACCCGGAATATGAAGTCTCTTTCCGCTCCCGATTGATGCAAGGTAAAATACTCCAATTTTAATTATGGGCAAGGCATGCTCGTAAATACTGGCTGTCCAGAATTGGTTACTGTCATCCGCCAACATTGCCCGTTTGGCGATTTCATAATCACACCGCTGCCAATTTTTTCAATAAAGACATCTCCATTTGAGACTTGGAGTTTGGATTTTGGATTTGCTGTATTTATGCCAACATTTCCTGTATTCTGATTGATACCATTTGCCGCTGTGCCGCCGTCTAATAGAACGATATTACCTTGTCCTGACGGTGCACCAAAAAATGTGGTGGTGTTGAGAATGAGGTTGTTCATCGAATCTCTAAAAATTTGATGGTTAGAATTTTCAAAAACAATTCTACCAGAAGAATTGCCAACACCCCCTTTCGTGATCAAATCTCCGTTGATTTGAAGCAGCACATTCTTATCAGCCTCGTAGTTGGAATACCCCACGTACCAAGGCAACAGCCCAATACCCACCTTGTTGTTTTTGTCAATTACAATGGAAGGGCCATTCGGGCTTTCAATACTAAAAGCATTCGGGTCGTAAAGGTTTTGGGCTAAACGTGTTCCGTAATCTCCTTCACCAACCGTAAAGTCTGCATACAGTATTTTTGTTGTGTCCTCCTGCCTAAACTCAAATTGTGCATGACCCAATCCATCAGGAAGGGAAACCGTTAAGCCAGTTTTTGCGCTTACATCCACTCCGCCTGTAACTTCGCCCAGATAATAGGCAGAGTAGGGAATAGGAATACCGGAAGTGTAGTTTTCTTTTTTCCAATATGAATTTCCTGCGTTCAGTGCATAGGGCACACTCAAAAGTTGGCTTGTCCCAGCAAGAGAAAAGTTATTCCCTCCGGTTGCGTCCATTTCAACTTTGAGGAATTTATCACCATTTGCCCATGTGATATTGGTAAAATTTCCGCTCACAACCGTTCCACCGCCAATAGCAAGATTAAAAAGCCCAAGTTGGCTGGTGGTTACGCTGTGTGTTTCTGTGTATTGGCTTGCGCCGTTGGAGGAACCGTCCAAAATACTGGCACGGATTTTCACATTTTGGGTGGTCAGGATTGCACCTTGTGCATTTCGGGCAACTGCCTGATAGTTAAATTTCTGTGGTGCTTGTGCCATTGTTGTAAATGCACAAACCAGGAGAAGGAGGGTGTTGAAATAATTTTTCATTACTATTAAATTTTGTTGATTTTGAAGGAGTGAAGGAATTCGTTTTGTTTGCTGAACAGTGAAATGATATAAATTCCGCTATTCAGTTGGTGAACGTCAATGCCAGGCTGAATGGTAGATTGAAATACAAGCCTGCCCAAAATATCGTGTACTTGCACCGTTTTGATTTCCGGGATGTCGGTTTGCAAATTTAACCAATCAGAAACTGGGTTTGGAAACGCCGAAAATCGGCTTTCGTCGAAAGGGGCTTCTGTTCCAACTATTGTTATGGTCGGCTGCAAAAAGCCTTGTGTCAAAAGATCTGCAGGGCTTGTAAAGGTGCTGACAGCCAATTCACCAAGCGACCATTCTAAACTATTGGAACTGTTTGAAACGACTCCGCCCGACGAGTTCACTACCGTAGGCGAGAGGTTTTGCGCTTCAATCATCCGGATGAATAAGAGCGCACAAAGGGTAAAATTGAATTTAAGCATGTACTAACTATTTTTAGACTTGTTCCTTTATACATTTGTTTGATGCCACAAAAATGCACCTCACCCACCCTATGCCACTGCCACTCCCCACGAAAGCGGCAGAAACTGCCACAACCCATCCATTTTTTACCATGAAAATCTTTTGATTATATCTCCAGCAATTTCAATATCATGATACCTACACACCCTTGTTTCATATTCCTCATGACAAAAACTACCCGCTTCACAGCGGTTTCGCCCATCTCGTGACACAGGCTAGGTACTTTTGCACGACTACCCGATTTTTCATTCCATGACTTGCCCATGCGTCAGTTATACTTCACCCTTGTTTTTACTTCCTTGTTCTGCTTGCGAGCAAATGCCCAAGCCTGCGGCGCTGTCGCTTACGACTCAAAAGACGGGCTGGCAGCCAACAACTACATGGGCATATTTCAGGACAGCAAGGGCATCCTTTGGGTGGGCAGTTACGCTAGTGGAGTGAGCCGTTTCGATGGCAAGCGCTGGGAAAACTGGACGACGGTGAATAAAATGTTCAACAACAAAGTGATGAACGTTTTTGAGGATAAGGAAGGCGGTATCTGGTTCGACCACAACGAACACGGCGTTTCGCGCTGGAAAGACGGCAAAATGCAGGCCTTTGATTTTCGCGCGGATACTTGTGCAAAAGGCGGATTAGTTTTTGACAGGAAGGCAGATAAGGTATTCATAATTGAAGGGATTTATTACCCCAAGCCCTCCACCCGTACTTTTGAATACGATTTTCCAACCCAAAAATTTATCCACACCGGGAAAAGGGTCGTACCCGAAAGTATTGCTGCCAATTACGAGGTCTCTGAAGTATGGAAAGGCGAAAAAACAGATGATTGGTGGGTGCATGCTTACAATGGCACAACACGTTACAGCGATTATTATCACATTCAAAATGGGCAACCAACAAAACTGCCCCCTCTGCCCGGTTCCTTTGAAGATTTTTTCCGCCCTTTTTATTCCAATGCAGCCCTTTCACCTGATGCGGGAGCGGCAATTGTTCGAAATGCAAATGGCATGCTTATCCTGAAAAACAACCGTTGGCTGCCACTGCTCGCTCCCGTTATCCCTATATATTCGGCCGGCGGCAAGACCCCGCCCTTAATTTACAAAGGCTGCTCCCACGACGCGGCCGGCAACAGCCTCTTCGTTGTCTGGCATTTGGATGATAAGTCAACTGAAAAACGTTATCTTCTTGCCGAACACAATGCCCAAAACTTGCGCCTCCGACGTACGATGCTATTCAGCAATCCCTTTTTGGATGTCAATGGCCTCCGGCAAATCCTCAAAGATGCTGCCGGGACTATTTGGGTAGCCACTTCCGGTAATGTGCTGCGTTTGTTTCCCAACCAGTTTTACCTCCCGGTTACAGCGCCAGGGATGCCTTCGCAGGTATGGGGTGTGGCGCAGGCAGCGGATGAAAATATCTGGTTTTCGTCCTATGGCGAGGGGTTAGCTGGTTTTGACGGACTGTATCTGAAGCCACAGCCGCCCGGGTTGAAACTCAATAAGGTATACAACGACGGCAGCTTGACCGATGCTCAAGGGAATGTCTATTTCAACAATGCGAACAGCCCTAATTTCGGCATCCTGAAATTCGACGGAAAAAACCACTGGGAATTTTTAGCGAGCAGCCCAAGCGGACACGGTTTTTTCCTCGCCAAAGATAAAAAAGGCCGGATAATGTGGGGTACGGGAGGTCGCGGCTTGTGGATTCTCCATAAAAACAAAACTGGGAAAGACACACTCGATTGGCTGAAAATAGATCACGCAAAAGGCCTCCAGCTCGACAATGTCGTCACCGCCCTCGAAGACCGATACGGCCGCTACTGGATGGGGCGCCCCAGCCAGGGCGTGGCGATGCTCGACCCTAAAACCGGGCATGTGCTGAACTGGCTGCGCCATCAATCCCCCACAAACTACGGCTGCATGAGTATGGCGGAGGACGGTCGTGGCAATCTCTGGTTCGGCACTGATCGGGGACTTTGTTTTTTTGAGAACCGCCCTGGCATCAGCCCCGATTTCGATTTGCAAAAAAACCTGCTGCCCGTGGGCGTGGATTTTACCGGCGAATCAACTGTGACGTCATGCCTGATTTACGACACACACACGCTAGTAATTGGCAACTCAGCGGGATTGCATCTGCTCGACCTCGATGCGTTTTACGGCGCCCCGCGTCGGATACTTATACGGAGTTTAAATTTGAATAACGGCTACCAAGCCGGGCCGGTCAACCAAAACGCGCTGTTTGTAGACCGTGATTCATGTATCTGGCTGACTGCCGCGAACGGCGCTTTGCGCTACGACCCGCGTACGCTGCCCCGCGACACGGCCGTACCGAAGGTTTTTGTGGATAGTCTGATCGCAGGTCGGGATACTTTCCATGATTTGTCATCCCGCCTGGCGCTTTCAAACGATCAGCGTTATGTGGAGATATATTTTCATTCCCCGCCAAACCCGATGCTTTATGACAATACCCGGTTCGAGTACCGGCTGACGGGCGACAGTGTTTGGGTAAAGATTACGCCCGGCACCGAATCCGTTACCTTTCCAAGCCTGAAAGCAGGAGCGTACCGTTTCGAAATCCGCGCGGTGAAGGAGGGTATGCTTTCTATACCGACGGCGGTGGAGTTCCGAGTTTCACCTGTTTTATGGGAAACACCGCTGTTTTGGTTGCTGATTTTGAGTACAGTTATCGGGATCGGCGCACTTTGGTGGCGCCGGGAGGTAAAAATCGCCGACCAAAATCTTGAAATTTCCAACCAGCAACTCCAACTCGAAAAGGATAAAAACGAAATGGCGCGGATGAGCAAGGAAAAAGACAAACTACAGGTACAGGCCATTGTAAATCAACTGAATCCACACTTCATCAATAACACCCTGCAATGGTTGCAGGTGCGCGTGGACGAGGACGAAGAGGCCGTGCGCGTGGTAGGCAAACTCTCCGAAAATATCAGCACGGTATTTAAAAACAGCCGGATGAAAAAAGCCTTCCATTCACTGCGGGAGGAACTGCACCTAACGGAAAACTACCTGTTTATCCAAAAATGCCGTTTCGGGGACAGACTGACTTACGAGATGCCCGGCGAAGAAATGCTGACCAAACTCGAAAATATGTGCGTACCGCTGATGATTGTCCAAATCCACGCGGAAAACGCGGTCGAACACGGCATTCGTAGCAAAAACACAGGAATTGGACAGGTACACATCAGCCTCCGGGAAGACGATCGGTACGCCGTCATTACCATCGAAGACGACGGCGTGGGGCGCGCAAACGCCAAAAAAATCGGCTCCAAAGGCACCCAGAACGGCACGACGATGCTTAAAGAATTGGAAACAATTTACAACAGGCAAAACCCGCTTCCACTCGAACAAATTTATCAGGATGATATTTTTGTGGACGAAGAAGGTAGGCCCTATGGCACGCGGGTGATCGTGCGGATGCCGAAGGATTATAATTTTGAATTTTAAATGAATCAACCATGTACAAACTCCGCACCATCGTCCTCGAGGACGAAGACGACAACCGAAACTGGCTAGTCAAAAAATTGAATCAATACCCCGAACTCGAGCTGGTTGGCGAGGCCGCTACCCTGGATGATTCATTCCGCCTCATTGCCCAAACGAAGCCAGACGCCGCCTTCATGGACATACAATTGATCGGCGGCGACGTTTTTGCCCTGCTCACCCGTTTACAGGAAAACGGCATCCCCATTCCTTATATCGTGATGACGACCGGCTACCCGGAATACGTCATGAGCGCCCTCAATGATTACCGCCGCTTCGTGGTGCAATACCTGGTGAAACCTTTCGTGGAAGACTGGCAAAAAAAACTCCGCAAATCCATCGATGCGCTGATGGCCGCTAAAATGAACGACACGTTGCCGGTTTCCGACCCCAAATCCTCCGAAACGCAACACGCCATTTTCATCAACAACCGCGGCAACCTGCTCCGGCTCGATTTCGATAAAATCGCATATTTCGAGGCGGCCGGCGGTGGCGAAACATTCGTCGTAACGGACACCGGCACGCACCAGGTGGATTTGACGCTCAACAAATTTCTTGAATTGCTTCCGCCGGAACGGTTTCAGCGTATCAGCAAAAACAATATAATCAATTCCGATCGTATCCTTCGGATCAACCGGGAAGACCGAACAGTCGACATAGAACTGGGGGCAAAACACAAATCGCTCGGCGTTGGCGATAGTTACTATACGGAAATGATCAGAAACCTGCCTGTTGCCAAGGGGAGGAAACCGTATTGAAATCCTAAACAACATACCGCACCGCATGCGCCTCCCCTACCAGCGGCACCTCCAATTGCTGAATCATGCGCTCCAAAACAGCCGCTTTGATATCTGCCTTGCGCCGTTGAAAAATATCGTTTTGCGAGGCTTCCACGTAAACGATAGTGAAACGTGGATCATACACCCGCAAAGTGCCGATCAGCCGGGCGCGCATTTCACTCGTCAGGTTGGTGCTGTTCCACACAAAGGACTGTTTGCGCCGGCAAAACTCTTTAGCGCGTTCGTAGGCCACTTGCGCCACCTTGCCTTGCGCACCTTTATCGTCGGGTTTTATTTTGAGCTCTTGTCGGATATTGTCCAGACTGACTAACGGCAGGTGGGCGTAATGTTTTTGATATGCCGTGTCTTTGCCGCTACCCGCGATACCACACATCATGACTATTTCATGGGTCGTATCGTCAAAAATTTCGCTGGGATAGGTTTCCTCCGACCAGAAATACCGAAATCGACTGTGGTCGTTGTACCATTCGCGGGCGTTATAAAAGCAGTCGTTCTCCAGGCAAATTTCCCGGTACAATTCCAGGCGATACATCAATTCATTTTGGGTTTCACAAATACGCCCCAGCACATCGGCTTTGGCCAGAATATAGGTCAGCTCGTTGCGCACCCGCCAGCCTGCCAGAATGGCTGCGCGTACCGGGTCGGCTTTTTCGAGGCCCCAAATCGGCAAACCATGCAGGCGCACCAGGGCACAGACATTTTCGCGAAAGGCAAAATCGAAGTCCCAGAGTATTTCCCGGGCTATTTTTTCACCTATTTTCGCATGTCGTGGCGAGCTAATTTTACCGTTTTCGATGATGGTGCATACCGGTTTTGCCACATCGTGCAACAAGGCGGCATGCAGCAGCAGGTTTTGGTCATCGGGGGGGAGCGCCTGGTATTCGGGCAACGCAATCAGGGCGTCCATCACCATCCGGGTATGCGTCCACACATCTCCTTCGGCATGGTATTCGGGCTCTTGCAGGCATTGTTGCATGTCCGCTGCCCAATCTGTTGATTGCAGGGCCGGCCAATCCGCATCAAGGTTTGTGATCAAATTTTTCGGCGCGGAGCGTTGCTTTTTCCCAGTTTCGGGTCCAGTGTTCATCGGTTTGTACATGATTTTTACGCACGTATTTTAGCACGCTGTCTGAAAAAGCGGCGTCAGGAAAGGAATTGGCGATGCGACACACGACGCCTTCGCTCAATCCACCCAGGCGACTGCCGTTTCGTTGTTGTTGTTCGATCAGCGATTTGAGGCTTTTTTCGGTTAAATATCCGCGTTCGAGGACCGGAACCACCGGTAGATCCATAAGGTGAGCATATTCGAGCACTTCATCCCAGGATAGCCAGGTTTCGCCGTCGCGAATGGCAAATACATAAAAGTAATGTTCCAGGTCAGGGTAGACGATGCTGTGAATGGCGTACATGTTCTCGCCAAAAATATGCAGATCGCCCAACGTGTGCCCTACTCTTTCCCAAATATCCCATACCGGGCGCGCCCAGGCGTTGCGATTGACGGCGCCATGCGAACGGGCGTACACGCCGTCCGATTTGATGCAGCTGTTTTCGCCGTCT
The DNA here is from genome assembly GCA_963169325.1 of Bacteroidota bacterium. Classification (GTDB taxonomy): domain Bacteria; phylum Bacteroidota; class Bacteroidia; order Chitinophagales; family Saprospiraceae; genus M3007. The sequence goes on along the minus strand of CAUJEY010000186.1, from coordinate 13,508 downwards.
AATTTTTCGGTGACCACGAGTTCATGCTGCAACATGCGCTGCCAGTCGGCTTGTATCCGGTCGTCATTGGTGGCGCCTTCGGAAAAGGGGAAATGATAGGTGCGTGGGTATTTTTCCGTTGTTAATTCGGACATGTGGTTTGTTTTTGGTTGAAATTCAGGGTGAGCCATGTTTCTTATACAAAGGCAGAATTTTGCGTAACGTTTCGCAATTGTATTTTAGTTCCATACTTGGGGCGCTCCATTCTGCCAAATATTCTTATACCACGCAAAGTTTTAGTGTTTAGCCCCTCTTACTTTGTGCCTTTGTGCCTTTGCGTGAAATAAGTGTACCCTACGCTTTGTGTCTTTGTGCCTTTGTGTGAAATAAGTGTACTCTACGCATTGTGTCTTTGTGCCTTTGTGTGAAACTTATTATTTCACACAAAGGCACAAAGACACAAAGTAAGAGGGGCTAAACGAATATTGCACAATTTGCGAAATATGTCACAATTCACCTTAAACGACACACTCCGCATTCGATTTCCAATTATCAAAAACCCGGAATCCCTTTTTCAAACGTACTGTATAACCTGTTTTTTCAGGATATGCGACGTTTTTAAAATCTTTGGTAATCGCATTTTTATCATAAAAACCTTCAAATAGTACAGCCGGCAAGGGCATACCCAAAAAGGCTGCAAAGTCTTTGGTTTCTGTCCAATCCAGACAATTGTTTTCTATCCAAATGGAAGATACATATAAATTATCGTCCGAACAACGTCCACAGACGCGCATATTGGCATCCAGTACCGTTAATTTTTGTAACAAATTCGTTTTTACTGCGGGTGTAAGCGCGGTGTCCAGGCTGCGGCCATGACAAAAATCGGGATAACCTGTAAATGGCAAGCCATTCGTTTGGAGCGTTACCACCACTTCTTCCTGCTCAAAACAAGTGTCGTCATCCAATACAGGGTCTGCGGTACCAGCTCTGCTCCAGGGTAAATGATACGGTTTAGGGTGAATGGTATAATGCAGAAATTTAACATTTCTCAGGGTAGCCTGAACGGACATTTCGTAATATAATTCGCCCCTCAGTCTGCCTTCAGGCGTTATGATATTCCCCCATTTATCGTATTCCCAACCGGGCCAGAAATGTTCCGGCAGTACAATGGTTTCTATACCGCACAATTGCCGGATAGTTTGACTCGAAATAGTTGTTTGCTCGGCTTCGATATGGTGTTTTTCACAAAGAGATGCACCATTATTCAAAAAATATCCACCTTTTTCGTGGGCGGCTTTGAACAGGCGCCTTTCAATAATATGGTGGGCGTCAACAGCCGGCAACCCGCAAACGACACATTGAAAATGATCTCTTTCGAAGGTACCGTTTCTGAAATTATCGCGGGAGAGAAGCAATCGCATGAGTTGCTAAAAATGGATGTTGGTAGGACCAGAGTCGCATAATAATTTGATTTATAAAATCATCCCCGTCCGGGCTGCCTGGGCATACCGTACCAGGTTTTCGTCCAGATTTTTCTTGTTTTTCAAATACCGGTCGATGATCGGCACGGCGATATCCGGTAAAAAGGGAACCAAATGCCCAAGTCCGTGCAGACCGCTCTCCACGCAGGCCGGATTGTCCAGGCGAAGGCATTCCTGCATGACGTACGCGGTGGCCTCGTAATAGCCCCTGGTTTCTACATCTATCGTTTTGTAGGGTTGTTGTATTGCAGCGTTCATCGCTTTCGGCGATTTTAACTTCGAAAGGGTTGGGATAACGTCCAGCATTGCCGCTCTTGCCGAATCGTTAAGCCAGATTGACCAGGGGCAAACATCCCAAAACATATAACAGATATATTGAAGGTCTGAATGCGACTCCTTCGAAAAAGCGGACAATTTGGGCTCGCACCGGGGCGCCATGACATCCCGGAACAGGTTAACCAAAGTACGTATGGCTTTTTCCTTGCGCTGATACGGCACGTCGGCTTGTTTGAAATCATTCGCCAGGTTGGAGTGGGCGTTAGAGAAAATAAAGTCGAGGCCCAAACCAACCTGCCGGTTTGAAAAAGGCGCCAGATCGGTTTTTGCATTTTCCAACAAACGTTCGATAAAATAAAAAGCCGCCTGAGGATCGTCCTCCAGGATTTCTGTTTCGGTCTGCCAGGTTTGCCGCTCCGTATATTGGTTGGCCAGATCGTGGAAAACGAGGTGGAGTTGTTGGTGATACATAGGGGAATTGATCAGAATTATCGTTCCTGTAACATTTTCACTACATCAAAAGGTTCCCCAACTTTCGAGTCAGGCCGGATTAATATCTGACAAGCATGCTACTCCTTCCAAAACCGTCTCCCCACCCCACCCCGGGCATCGCGGGGATACTTGGTCTATTTTTCTGTTTGTTTCAGCACATGCATGTCCACCGGTTTTGCCCAAAACGTTTGATATTTCTCCCAATACGCTTTTCCTTTTTCTTCGCCATATGCGGTATTCAGTAAGGTCGGGATATCATAATCCCCTTTGGGTACTACGGGGTCCATAATCCAGGTATACGTCCAGGTCTTATCTTCATTCTGACCTGCGGGTTCCAGCCAACGGGTGGCGTTTAGTTGCGCTTTGTTCATTGGGTTTTGAGATTTGTGCAACGCGGGATAGAAGATATCTTTAATCCATTGCTCAAATTCAGTTTTTGAGCTGTCTTTCACGTAAGTAACAATGATCCAAACCTCCTCACCGGTTTTAGCGCGCATCTGTTCTTTTGTCGGCGGACTATCATTGGACGTTGTGTTTTTTATATCCTGTCCGCAGGCATATATAAAAGCGGTACTCAGCAGTAGAAAAATTGATAGTGATTTCATGATAAATTGAGTTTAGATATGTGAATTTAATAAATTGCCAACAAATTCTGCGTAACATCTGCGCTTCAATTCTGTGTATCGCCAGCGGAAAGTGGTTTGTGAAAAACAGATTCCGGGTTTATTCACCGGGTGACTTTGAGTCACCCGGTGAATAGCGCAAGCAGCCGGCATTTTTCGCAAACCACTTTCCACCGGGTATAACATCTGCGTGAAATTTGCCGCGTCAGGCGCCCGACGTAGCAAATTTCACGCAGATGTTACGCAGAATTGAAGCGCAGATGTTACGCAGAATATCCGATACAAAAATATCTGTTACAAACGGGTCAACACCATTTTCCGCGTCACGACCCCAAACGGCGTGATCAGTTCGCAAGTCAATACCCCGGCCGCAGTCAGACCACCCAGCCGCAGTATTTCGCTGTGATGTCCGGCCGGGTAGGTGTTGTTGATCCGCAATATCTCCCGTCCATTCAGATCCAGCACCCGCAACTGCGCCTCGCCAGCGGCCGGCAGCGTAAACGCGACCGTGGTTTCCTCCTGGAACGGATTGGGCCGCACCTGCAATTGCAGGGCGGAAGCCGTCGCCGCAGGATTCGTACCCGTCGCTTCGCTGAAGGCCAGTTCCACTTTCGATTCCGCCAGTTTGCCGGTGTAGGCCAGTGCTGATAACACTGCCTCATCGAGTTGCAGCACGTCGCTCAGTTTGGCGCCGCTTTGCAGGGCCTTGAAACGCAGCCGGAATACCGGCGCCGCTTCTTCTACCCGCAATCCCGTTGCCTGCGACCATACGGCCCGGATTTCGCCGGCACCGGTGTTGTTCGTGCCGAAATGATCCGCAGTGATTGGCAGGCCGCCGGCAGGTTCGATGGCTTCGAACTGCAACTGTGCCGGATCGAAAGTCAGGGCAAACTGGAACGCTGCCAGGTCGTCCAACTGATCCGCTGTGAATCCGATGTCGAGGATTTCGCCGGTATTCAACGTCTGGTCCTTTGCACGCAAAACAAATGGTTCGCCCGCGCCTAAGTTGGCCGGATTGGCATACGCCGCCGTCACGTCGCCGATTTTCATCCCGACGAAATCCTGGTCGGTTTGCGGGCCGGAAATATTGGTATAAGTCCGCTGCTCGGGGAAACCCCAGGGGGGCGTCAGCATGGTGTGCGAACTGGGTACAAAGCGCCAGGAGGTATTCCAAATGGCATTGGCCTGCGGGCTGCCATTTAATGCCTGCAAAATGAGCGCGGCATCGAGGGTGGTGATCGAATTACTCTTGTTCACATCGGCGCACACGAGTTTGTATGGGTCGGTGATCGGGACGGCCTGGATCACGTGTTGTTGAATAGCCGTGGCGTCGCCCACCGTTACTCCGTTGAACTTATTGATGTTTTTTACCGGTTTGAGCGTAAAACTGCCGCTCGTCTGTGTGATGGCGATCAGAAAGTCGCCGTTGATATCCGTCAGGTCGCTGGCCGTGGCCGAGCCGGTGAGTTTGACGTTGGCGTCTTTTACACCGCTTACGTCGTCGTGCTCCCAAAGAATGGTTCCGCTGAATTCAATCGGGCAACTGCCAACGCCGACGGAAATCATCACAGCGGCACTTTCGCAGTTGTTGGCCTTGACCCGCACGGCATACGTGCCGGTCGCCAGGCCGGTAAAGGTCGGTGTGCCATAGTAGTTGACGCCGTTGTTGATCGAATACAGGAATGGCGCCGTGCCGCCCGTTACGTTGGTGATGGCAATGGCGCCATTCAGCGCACCGGCGCAGGATTCGGCTGTGGGGGTGGCGGTGAAGGTAATCTGTACGCCCTCGTCAATTTGTCCATTACAGTTGTCGTCCAGGCCGTTACAGATTTCAGTTTGAGGTACCACCTGGCCGACACATGCGCCCCAAACTCCATTTGTACAAACCGAAATTCCCGAAACGCAAGGACCAACCCCATTCGTTCCGGCCGGGCCGGTGTAACAGCTTTGGGTCAACCCATCTACCATACCATCACAGTTGTCATCGATGCCGTTGCAGATTTCAGTAGCGCCGGGGTGGATATTTACGCCGGTGACCGGATTGTCGTCGCAATCATCATCATTGGATACAAACCCTATGGGCTGAATGCAGGCCGCTTGGGAAACATTCGGATCGCCGTAGTTGTCACCGTCCGCGTCGGCATACCAAATAGGCCGGCCTGTAATGCCCGGATCGTCATCATCCGTCAAGCCGTCGCAATCGTCGTCGACGCCGTTGCAAATTTCAGTAGCGCCGGGATAGATATTTCCGCCGTTGACCGGATTGTCGTTGCAATCATCGTCGTTGGAAACGTACCCGACGGGTTGGTTACAGGCCAGTTGGGAAACAGCGGCATTGCCATAACCGTCGCCGTCCGCGTCGGCGTACCAGGTGGGTTGACCGGTAATGCCCGGATCGGCATCATCCGTCAAGCCGTCGCAGTCGTCGTCGACGCCGTTGCAAATTTCAGTAGCGCCGGGGTGGATATCTACTCCGTTGACCGGATTGTCGTTGCAATCATCATCGTTGGAAACGTACCCGACGGGTTGATTACAGGCCAGTTGAGAAACAGCGGCATTGCCATAACCGTCGCCATCCGCGTCGGCGTACCAGGTGGGCCGGCCGGTAATGCCCGGATCGGCATCATCCGTCAAGCCGTCGCAATCATTGTCGATACCATCGCAAATTTCGGTTGCGCCGGGGTGGATGGCGTCGTTTGTGTCATCACAGTCGTCGTTTGGCCCTGTTCCGGCACAGTATCCATCCGCATCGGCATCGGCGCCTGTTCCGTTAGTACAAAAAGCAGAAAAATCGCCGCCACCGGGGAGCCCGGGGTTGCCGCTCAAACCGACAATCGTACTGCCGTTGCAAAACGTTGAATAGGAAGGTGGGATACAGCCAGTCAATTGGTTGTTATTGAGATATAAGTAGGTTAGATTAGTCAAATTACCTAAATCAACCGGCAATGCTCCCGATAATTGATTGTTCTGCAAATACAAGCTCTGTAAATTTGACAAACTGCCAATTTCAGCCGGGATTACTCCGGTTAACTGATTGTCATATAACACCAGGCTTGTCAAACTACTCAGGTTTCCGATAGTTGTCGGGATACTGCCGGATAACTGGTTTTGATACAAATATAAAAGTGTCAGGTTTGGCAAATTACCAAGTTCCGGGGGAAGAGTCCCGGTTAGTTGATTTTCACTCAAATTTAAAAACACCAGGTTTGAAAGGCCGCCAATTCCCTGCGGGATGCTTCCTGTTAATTGGTTGGTGTATAGTTGAATAATAATCAAATTGCTGAGATCCCCGATACTCGCCGGAATACTGCCGGACAATTGATTTTGATTTAAATAAAGATATTTCAGGTAGGTCAAATCTCCAATTTCACTTGGAATCGTACCAACGAGATTGTTGTTGGGCAAGTAAATATAATCGACCCGGCCATTTCCATTACAAAATATCCCCGGCCAGCTGCAAACTTCACAACTGACGCCTGCTGCACCGTCGATCCAACCCGTGTTGTTCGTCCAGTTGGCGCCGCCTGTGCTGTTGTAAAGGGCCATTAATGCGGCATAATCAGGATGTTCTGTAAAGTCTTCGTCCGTTTGACCGTCGCAATCGTCGTCAAGGCCGTTGCAGATTTCGGTGGCTCCGGGGTGAATAGCGTCGTTTGTGTCATCACAGTCGTCGTTTGGCCCTGTTCCGGCACAGTAACTGTCGGCATCGGCATCGGCGCCTGCTCCATTGGCACAGAAGGCTGCAAAGTCTCCGCCACCGGGGAGCCCGGGGTTATCAACCAAATTGACATTCGTTCCATTGCTGCAAAACACAGCATAAGAAGACGGGATACAACCGGAAATCTGGTTGCTGAACAAGCCTAATGAAACCAAATTGGTCAGACTGCCCAGTTCCGGTGGGAGTGAGCCCGTGAGTTGGTTATCATACAGATTCAAATATCCCAAGTTAGTCAGGTCCCCAATTTCGGGCGGAATCGAACCGGACAATGGGTTGCTTGCTAATGTCAAACTTGACAAAGTCGTGAAAGCGCCGATTTCGACGGGTATTGGACCTGTAAATAGATTTTCTGCTAAATTTAAATACGTTAAATTCAAACCACCGAGATGGGAAATTGCGGTAGAAAGGAGTCCGGACAACTGGTTGCCGCTCAAGTCCAATTCATAGAGGGACGTCAAATCACCGATTTCAGTGGGGAGGGTACCGACGAGGTTGTTGGCGTACAAATAAAGTTGAGCCACCCGGCCGTTGCCATCACAATACACACCGTGCCAGGAGCATACATCACAATCCGTGCCTGCCGCACCATCGGCCCAGCCGGTGTTGTTCGTCCAGTTGGCGCCGTCGGTGCTGTTGTAAAGGGCTATTAAAGCAGCAAAATCAGGATGCGTACAAGCTACGCAAGCGCCGGTCTGGTTGGCACAAAAATCGGCCCAGTCCTCGTTGTCGAGATTGGGGTTATTTGAAATGTCGCCCGTGGCAACATGCGCGCATAAATCCAGTAACTCCGGTGGCAAACAGCCGCTCAAATCATTATTGGAAAGGTTAAACTCGATAAGATTTGACAAATTGCCCAGTTCAGCGGGGATTGCCCCAGTGAGTTGGTTGGCAGACAAGTACAATTCATCCAAAGCCACAAAACTGCCAATTTCAGGCGGAATGCTGCCACTGAGTTGGTTACCGGACAGGTTTAAAGAAACCAAGTTAACAAGACTACCCAAACTGGCAGGAATACTGCCGGAGAGCTGATTATTATGTAACGCCAGGGTGCTTAAGTTAGGGAAATTACTCCAGAACGCGGGGATATCGCCGCTGAGATTGTTATTGTCAAGATACAGTCCTAATAAGTTACTCAGGCTGCCTATTTCGGGTGGAATACTGCCTGTCAATTGATTATTGGAAAGGCTCAGGCCACCCAGGTTGGCTAAATTACCGATCTCCGCTGGAATTTCGCCGCTGAGCATATTCCCGGAAAGCACCAGAACTTGCAGCGTGGTCAGGTTGCCCAACTCCGGCGGAATGTCGCCCGACAACTGATTGTTGGCAAAGATCAGCTGCTCGATACTTTCCATGTCGCCAATTGATGGCGGAATGGCACCACTGAACTGATTACTTGTTAAACCTAAATCAACCAGATTGTCCAAATTTCCAAAAGAAGCGGGTATCGTACCGCTCAGGTTGTTCTGATTGAGATACAAAAGTATCAATTGCTCAAGATTGCCAATGGTGCTGGGCAAACTGCCGCTCAGGTTATTGCCTACCAATACCAGATATTGCAACTGGCTGAGATCACCGATTTCGGCAGGCAAGGGGCCGGTAAGGTTATTAGAATTCCCGTTCAGGCCAGTCACTCTTCCGTTCCCATCGCAAACCACCCCGGGCCACGCGCACACATCACAATCCAGCCCCGCCGCACCTTCTGCCCAGCCGGTATTAATATTCCAATTAGCGCCGTCGGTGCTATTGTAAAGGGCCATGAGCGCATCGAAATCAGGGTGGCAGGGGGTACAACCACCTGCGCCGTTAGCGCAAAAGGCCGCAAAATCGCCGCCCCCGGGGAGTCCGGCGTTGCCGCCCAGGTTTACAATCGTTCCATTGTTGCAAAACACCGAAAAAGAGGAGGGGATACAACCGGAAAGTTGGTTGTCGTTCAGGTAAATTTCCAACAAGGTGCTCAGGTTGCCTAATCCTGGCGGGATACTGCCGCTCAACTGATTGCCATTCAACGTGAGATAATCCAAATTGCTCAGGCTGCCTAATTCTGCGGGTATAGTACCCGTCAGTTGGTTATCATGCAGCAACAAAGTTTGGAGGTTGTTTAGGCCGCCCAGCCCAGGGGGGATGCCACCTGTTAGTTGATTGAGCGATAAATCGAGAACTCCAAGATTGCTGAGATTAGTCAGTGCGGTTGGTATACTGCCGCTCAAGGTGTTGTTTCCCAATGCCAGAAAATACAAGTTGGTTAAGTTGCCCAATTCAACCGGTATACTTCCGGAAAGTTGATTGACTTGTATATCGATGGTATTCACGTTAGTCAAATTGCCCAACGCAGAAGGGATTTCGCCCGACAACTGGTTTAAGCCCAGCGACAAATAAATAAGATTGCTTAGGTTGCCGAGTTCAAGTGGAATGATGCCGCTGAGTTGATTGGAAAACAGATACAGGGTGGTCAAGGCACTCAGGTTACCCAGTTCAGGCGGAATGCTGCCGCTCAGTTGGTTTCCGATCAAGTTCAAAAATTGCAAGTTGCTTAAGTCTCCCAAAGCCGGCGGGATGCTGCCGCTCAACTGATTGTTGTCCAGACTTATTTGTGTCACCCGGCCATTGCCATCACAACTCACACCGTACCAGTTGCATACATCACAATCCGTCCCCGCCGCGCCGTCTATCCAGCCGGTATTATTTGACCAATTAGCGCCGTCGGTGCTATTGTAAAGGGCTATGAGCGCATCGAAATCAGGGTGGCACGGGCCTCCACAAGCGCCGGTCTGGTTGGCACAAAAATCTGCCCAGTCTTCGTTGTCGAGATTGGGGTTATTGGAAATGTCGCCGGTGATAACATTCGCGCATAAATCCAGTAACTCCGGTGGTAAGCAGCCGCTCAAATCATTGTTGGAAAGGTTAAAATCGTAAAGATTTGACAAACTGCCCAGTTCAGCGGGGATTGGCCCTGTGAGTTGGTTACCGAACAAGTTCAATTCCTCTAAAACCGAAATATTGCCAATTACTGACGGGATGCTGCCGCTGAGTTGATTCCCGGACAGGTTTAAAGAATATAAGTTAACAAGACTACCTAAACTGACAGGAATATTATCGGAGAGATTGTTATTGTCAAGATACAATCCTAATAAGTTACTCAGATTGCCGATTTCGGGTGGAATACTGCCTGTCAATTGATTACTGGAAAGGCTCAGGCCACCCAGGTTCGCTAAATTACCTATCTCCGCTGGAATTTCTCCGCTGAGCATATTCCCGGAAAGCCCAAGGATTTGCAGCGTGGACAGGTTGCCCAACTCAGGCGGAATATCGCCCGATAACTGATTTTCATTTATTTTCAACTGCACAATACTTGCCATATCGCCAAGCGATGGCGGGATGGGACCACTGAACTGATTGACACTCAAACTTAAATCAAGCAGGTTGTCCAAATCACCCATAGAAGCGGGTATTGGACCGCTCAGATTGTTTTGATCCAAATACAGGATTTCAACCTGAGCTAGATTACCTATGCCGGCCGGCAAACTTCCGCTCAGATTATTGCCTATAAGGTACAGATAGTGTACCTGGCTAAGATTTCCAATAGCGCCCGGTAAGGGGCCGGTAAGGTTGTTATACTGCAAGTTCAGGACAGAGACCCTGTTATTGCCATCGCACGTCACCCAGGCCCATGCGCACACATCACAATCCAGCCCTGCCGCGCCGTCTGCCCAGCCGGCATTATCGACCCAGTTGGCGCCGTCGGTACTGTTGTAAAGGGCCATGAGCGCATGAAAATCAGGATGGCAGGAGCCTCCGCACACGCCGGCCTGGGTAGCGCAAAAATCCGCCCAGTCCTCATTGTCGAGATTGGGGTTGCCGGAAATATCCCCACTGACACCTTGGGCGCATAAGTTCAGCAACTCCACGGGCAAACAACCGCTTAAGTCATTGTTGGACAGATATAAATATTCTAAATCGGTTAAACTGCTCAATTCAGCCGGAATGCTGCCGGACAATAGATTATTGTTCAGTTCCAGTGTCACCATCTGTGTCAAATTTCCCATTTCAGTGGGGATGCTGCCTGTCAGTTGATTATTTTGCAAACCCAGGAAAATCAAATTGCTCAGGTTCCCGATAGTCGACGGGATATCTCCGGATAACAGATTTTGTTGAAAGTACAGCGATCCGATAGATGACAAACTTCCAATTTCAGTTGGAATTGCACCGGACAGTTGGTTATCATTTAATTGAATGTGGGAAAGATTAGTCAAATTTCCAATCGATGCCGGGATAGTTCCTGTTAATTGGTTCTCGCTTAGTTCCAGGGATTCCAGATTTGTGAGGTTTCCGATAGAAGTCGGGATGCTGCCCGACAGTTGGTTGCCCAACATGCCGAGGTTATTCAGCATAGTCAAATTACCAATTTCTGTTGGAAGCGGGCCGGCGAGGTTATTAACCTGCAAATTTAGCGCAACAACCCGCCCGTTATCACAACCCACACCATACCAGTTGCATACATCACAATCCGTCCCCGCAGCGCCGTCTATCCAACCGGTATTATTGGTCCAGTTGGCGCCGCCAGTACTGGTGTAAATAGCCATGAGCGCATCGAAGTCGGGATGGCAGGGGGTACAACCACCTGCGCCGTTAGCGCAAAAGGCCGCAAAATCGCCGTTGAGGTAGAGGCCGGGGTTATCAAACATGTACACGGCTGGGCCGCCACACAAGTTGGATAAGTTGTCGGGAAAGCAGCCGGATAGTTGGTTGACGGCTAATGATAAATAAGTCAGACTACTGAGGTCGCCCAGTTCTGGCGGGATGCTGCCACTGAGTTGGTTGCCTTGCAGATTCAACAAATTAAGGTTGCTTGCGCTGCCCAGAGATGCCGGTATGGTACCGGTTAGTTGGTTGTAGCCTAAATCAAGGTACGCCAAATATGGGAAACTGCCAAATGCAGTTGAAATGCTGCCCGTAAATTGATTGCCCGCTAAGAACAGCACATACAGGTTGTTCTGGCTGTCGAAAAAAGTGGATATATCACCGCTCAGGTCGTTCTGGCTTAAATACAGGGAGGACAAGTTAGGCAGGGCGCCCAGGCTCGCCGGGAGGTCGCCGCTCAGCAGGTTCCCATCGAGGAGTAAAGCGACCAGGTTACTCAAACTGCCAATCTCTGTCGGAATGCTGCCGGACAGTTGATTATCTCGCATAGAAACAGAAAACAAGAAACTCAGATCGCCCAGTTCGGCAGGCAAGGGGCCGGACAACCCATTGGAATTCAAGTCCAACTGAATCACTCGCCCATTGCCGTCACAATACACGCCGTACCAGCCACAAACATCACAATCCGTCCCCGCAGCGCCGTCTACCCAACCGGTATTATTGGTCCAGTTGGCGCCGTCTGTACTATTGTATAGTGCCATGAGCGCATCGAAGTCCGGGTGGCATGGCGGCTGTGCCCGCAAGGGGTTGATTGAGTAACCTATCCCCAAAAAAAGGATGGTCAACAAAATCGATAGTGGTAAGGAATGTAAATTGGTTTTCATGTTAACGGAAATTAAGGCGGTTGAAAAATGAATGTAATGGCGGCAGCCAATATGTATCACTGAAAATAATAAAGATATAAAACTCCTATCCTATACATAGCCCAGATCAGACGATAAACTCAACAGTATAACACTGATTTTTTATATTCAAGGAGCAGGAACATAGAATTGCAATATCTTACCGGTATAGCCCCAGCTGAGTAATTGCGCATCGGTCAGTTCTGTTTCTGTAACAGAGAGTGTAAATTCTCTGCAACCACTTTCTGCCGGCAATGTATTGATCCAACGATTGACTGCGACATAGTTTCCGGAAGCAGGTCTGGTTTTATACGCATAAAACACAAATTGCTTGTTTTTAAACCCCCATTCTATCATTTTGGCATCACTGGTCATGTGCTCGGTCATCAATACAAAATCCTTACAATTGGGCATTTCCCAGCGGTTTACTATTGCTACGTTATCGCCCTCAGGTCTTGTAAGGAATGCCTCGTACTGAAAAATTTTATCTTTGTAACCCCATGATCTCAGTGCGGCGTCAGTAGATTTGTCTTCCGGAATCGTAACAAAGTCTCCAAAAACCGGCGAAACCCACCGGTTGACGCGCACCATTTGCGGAGCGGGAACCGCTTTGGGTTCAGGCAATTTCTCTTTTTCTTTTTCGGGCGCAGGTTCTACCAATTTCCGGTCCAGCGGCGTCGCGATACCGTCTTCGTCAATGTAGTAGTAGGTCTTCGTTGACGCGCTGCCCCTTTGGGACTTGGTTGGCTTACTGCCTGTATCAGCAGCATCTTTACAATAAACCTTGCCGTAGTCCGGATGCGTCATACACACCTTGTACCCATCTGCAATGAGCTGTCGCTTGGCTGCCGCTGCGGGTGATTCCATGGCCGGCTTTTCGGCGCCCGACGTTGTTTGTGGCGGCATGGTAGCAGGCTCCGTTTTTACAGCCGGGGCGGCGGGCACTGGCGGCGGTGTTGTTTCCTGGGCCGGCTGGTGCTTGTTTTGCGCCGAAGGTGTGTTCTTCTTGCTTTGTCCACCAGATGTAACGCCTTGGTTCGATCGCGGCTCAGCGGGTACGGATGCCGGCGCCGGCGCATTAGGGGTTTGTTGATTTCTGGAGTCCGTATTCGGGTTGAGGTTGGGCTTGAGCGGATAGTTCTTCTCCGGGTTGGATTGTCCATAAACTAAACTGCTGAAAGCTACCAATAGCAATTGGAGGAATAATTGTTTTTTCATCTGGAAAATTTTTGGATGTGTAAGGACATTTGGCATTGTATATAGATATTTGTTGAAGTATTTCAACGCCGGTAATCTGCTATCAATTTTTTAAAACGTGGTTCGTTTCGGTGTTCGATGATGCCCGGCAATTCGTCATATTGCCATATATCGCATTTTCCTTCCGTGTTTTTTTGCAGGG
>CAUJEY010000185.1 GCA_963169325.1 Bacteroidota bacterium | reverse complement strand
CTGCAACATATCCGTATCCCAAATAACCAGCAATTTATTAGGCGGGATATTCCCGGATAAACCGTTCAGACAAACAGGCATCGGCGGTTGGCAATCGCGAATCCGGAACTGGCGGTTACAATACGCTTCCACGCCATCCGGTGTTTCAATTTTCCAGCGTAGCAAGTACAAACCGGCGGGCAATTGGGGATCAACGAAAACCCCGGGGCCGGCTTCCGTCGTCCAGCGAACACGTGCAGTAGCCGTATCGCCGGAAGTTGTCATTTCCAGGGCAAACCGGTATTTTTCATTGTCCGGAACCGGGCGCCCGTCGAAGGCGCGCGCTGTGCCGCCGGGTATTTGTAAGTTATTGAACCGGATTGTATTAGCCGGATTCAGGCTATCGCTCCAAACGGCCGTTTCGAAAAGGTCGTCGCCATCAAGGTCGAACCGGAGGGTATAGGAAATATTTAATCCGGCAGCCCCGCAGGTGTCGAGCACGCGGATGAACAGGTCGGCCGGAGCGTCGGCCAGGTCATGACGGGCGTGTACGGGGTCCCACCAATAGGATTCGTTCCAGAAAAACGGATCATTATTCGTAATATCGCAAATCGTATCCGGTTGGGAAGGGCATTGCAGCACGACGGGACATTGGGCAGAGAGATAAGCCGGGAACAGCGCCCAAAGGGCGAAAAGGCGTAAAATGTTTTTCATGAGAAAAAGGGTTAAAATAATAGATTGAAAAGCAAACAAAATTAAATGATTTTTTGTAGAAAACAAGGATATTGTGGGAGCATATATCACTACACTGCTGGATATTTTTAAACACATAGGCACATAGGGCACATTGTTTTTTGATTTTCAAAAATTAAATGCCTATGTGATCTATGTGCCTATGTGTTTAAAAATATCCAGCAGTGTTGCATATCACACTACCGGGCAATTTTCTATCATACGACTTCATAGCACTACAACGTCATCATGAACATTTCTTTACACCGCTTCCGCTTTCTCCTGCAATTTTGCTGTTACCTCGGCATTATTCTATCTGCAAATGCGCAATCAACGATACCCGTCTATAATATTCTCGATTTTGGCGCTATTGGCGACGGGCAAAACCTGAATACATCTGCTATACAAAAAGCAATTGACAAAGCGCATCAGAATGGCGCGGGCGTGGTATTGATCCCATCGGGCATGTTTCTATCCGGGAGTATTCATTTGAAGAGCAATGTAGAACTCCGTCTGGCAGACGGCGCTACCCTGCTCGGCAGTACCCGCCGGTTCGATTATGAAAAAATCACCTGGCACGCACTGGTTTTGGCCGAAGGCCAGGAAAATATCGCTATCACGGGCGGCGGCACCATCGACGGGCAAGGCGCCGCCCTGGCAGCCGACGTGGTGCGACTCGTACAGGATAGTATCATCATCGATCCCTATTGGGGCAACAACCGGCCGCACGAACGCGAACGGCCGCAGTTAATTGAGTTCGTGGGCTGTAAAAACGCGCGCGTATCGGGCATTTTGCTAAAAAACTCGGCCTGTTGGGTGCAAACCTACCAGGCCTGCGATGGGCTGATTATTGAAAATATCCGCGTAGAAAGCCGGGCCTACTGGAACAACGACGGTATCGACCTTGTGGATTCCCGGAACGTGCAGGTGCGCAACTGCGATATCAATTCTGCCGACGACGGGATATGCCTGAAATCGTCGTACCCACCGGCGTTTTGCGAAAACATTCTGATCGAAAACTGTACGGTGCGTTCCAGCGCCAGCGCGCTCAAATTGGGCACCGCATCCACCGTGGGTTTCCGCAACATCCGGGTGCGCAACCTGAAGGTATACGATACCTTTCGCTCTGCCATTGCCCTGGAAATTGTGGACGGCGCGTTTATGGAAGACATTGAAATATCGGATATTGAGGCAAAAAATACGGGAAATGCGGTATTTATCCGACTCGGCCACCGCAATAAGGACAGGCCCGTCGGTTCGCTGCGCAATATCCGGATACACGATATTACCGTGGAAGTGCCCAATGCGCGGCCCGACGCCGGCTACGCTTTTGAAGGTCCGGCGGTGACCGAGCCGCACAACCTTATCCCGTCTTCCATCTCCGGCATGCCCGACTACCTGGTACAGAACGTATCACTGGAAAACATCGTCATCCGGTTCGGCGGCGGCGGTACGCGTGAGCGGGCGTACGTACCATTGGATACGCTCGACCAGGTACCCGAGCGCCCACACGATTACCCGGAATTTTCGATGTTCGGCGAATTGCCGGCCTGGGGATTTTACGTCCGGCATGTAGAGGGACTGAAGATGAAAAATATCCGGCTGGAGTGTATGGAAAGTGATTTCCGCCCTGCGTTGGTATTCGATGATGTGCGAGGGCTTAACCTGAACAATATCAGAATCTTGAAATCCGGTGATATACCTGAAGTAGTACTTAGAAAAACGACCGACGTCATTGAAAAAAGAGTACGGGCAAAAAAACTGATTATAAAAAAGTAGTTTTTCCTAATTTTAAACAATCGTTTAAAATTATTGCATAATTCGTAAACCCCGCCGTATCTTTGCCCTGTCAAATAAAAACACCATGTCTAAAACAGACCAGAGTACAGAAGAAAAAATCAAAGACGCGGCGAAGAAGATATTTTTGGAGAAGGGGTTCGGCAGCACGACCACCCGCGATATCGCAGAGTGCGCCGACACGAATATAGCCCTGGTAAACTATTATTTTCGGAGCAAGGAGCGGCTGTTTCAGGAGGTTTTTAAGGAAAGTTTTGGCGAAACCTTTCTGCCTGTTGCGCGCATTTTGAACGACGATTTGCCCCTGGAAGCCAAAATTTACAAGTTTGTGGACCACATGACCGAATTGCTCAAGCGCGACCCTTTGTTGCCGATGTTTGTGCTGAGCGAAATGCGTGGAGAGCACTCAAAAGTCTGTGATATGATGACGGCGATCCATCAGCAGGAGGTCAACCGGTTTCAACAACAACTGGAAGAAGAAGCGGCAAAGGGTAATATCCGCAAAACCGATTTTTCACAGGTTGAAATCAGCCTGATGTCGATGGTTATTTTTCCATTTATCAGCATGAATATGCTAAAAATGAAGAAAAACCTGACAACCGAGGAATTTTACCAACTCATGGACGAACGCAAAAAAGCGATCCCGGAGATGATTCTGACTTATTTGAGACATAAGTAGACGGTGGATTATGAGTTATGAGTTATGAGTTATGAGTTATGAGTTATGAGTTATGAGTTATGAGTTATGAGTTATGAGTTATGAGTTATGAGTTATGAGTTATAAAGAGCATTAATTTTTGCAGGCCGGCAATATCGACGGCCTTTTTTCGTCCCCCTGTTTAAGCAATCATTTAAAATTTAACTTTAAATCAAAATATAAAATCAAGATGAAACCCGGTCAGCTTTCGCGGATATTCCAATTCCTGTTTGTCGCGGTGCGCAAAACCAAAATACGCAATGCTGCGTAGCCCTTTTACGCACCGTTACTGATGACCGGGGGTGGAAGATGGCGGCATCTTTGCAGCACCGCTCCCTCCCCCCAACCCCTAAAGGGGAGTTGATAGCGGGGATAATGGAAAAGAGTCGGTCTATTTTATCCCACTATCCACTCCCCTTTAGGGGTTGGGGGGAGGGAGAAAAGGCGGTCCGAAATCCTTGAGTTGATGGCTATGCAGCCGGGGGTGGGGTTTCACCCGGCGGGGTACAATATGGGCATAGCCACTTTTTAAAAAACAAGGAATCTTTTCAATGCCCATTTTATCCTGTTCACCCACCTCAAACGACCATCTGCAGGAAAATAATTGGCCGCGCCCGGTTGGCTGACCACCTTTGTCAAAACAGACCATAAAAAATTTGGGTAAATTATTTTTTTGGTAATCCAAACCCTGATTTTGACCGTATATAAGGCAAACAAAGGGCGCCACTCGACGATACAACCGGTTTGTTTGCAAAAAAACCGGTGCCGTTCGTCGAATAACAATACACCTGTAATCAGGTTATTTCAAAATAAAAAATTGAACATCTGTTTAAATAAATCGTTTAAGGTCTTGCGCGGTATTTGAAAAAACAACACCTTTGTGCCACCTTTTTGAGTTTTTAAGTGTCTTTAATATTAATATTCTCCTAAAAGTCAATTGCATACTGAAGCACGCTGTTAAATAATCGTTTAACCGCAACAACCAAACTGAAACTTATTCACCTGTCTATCGTTCTAAATCATGGAGACTCCAGCTAAGTTTTCCCTTCGGGCTTACTCAAGCCTAATTTTATTTGGCCTTTTTAGTTTTTTTGCCATATCCGCTACCGCACAAACCCTTACAACTGTCCGCGGAACCGTCACGGATGCCATAACCAACGAGCCGCTTGCCTTCGCCACGGTACAATTTGACGGTACCACCATCGGCGCCGTCACCGACTTGGAAGGCGGTTTCAGCACGGAAATCAAAGAAGCGGTTACCCGTCTGAAAGTGACTTATGTGGGTTATCAAACGATTTTTGTGGACCTGCAACCCGGCCAGGCCAATACCGGCCTGAACCTGCGTTTGGCAGAAGCCGGCAACACCCTGAAAGAGGTGGTGGTACGCAAGGAAAAATACCGCAACAAAGACAACCCCGCCGTCGAACTCATCAAAAAAGTGATCGAACACAAGGAACAAAACCGCCGGGAAGGGCTCGACTATTACAGTTTCGAGCAGTACGAAAAGGTGGAATTTTCCCTCAATAACGTGGACGACAAACTGCGCAACGGACTCCTGCTCCGCAAAATGCAATTCCTGTTCGACAACGCCGATACCAGCGCCGGCGGCACCGTGAGCCTGCCGTTTTACCTGTATGAACGTCTGGCAGATCTGTATTACCGCAAAAGCCCGCGCGACGAAAAAACGTTTGTAAAAGGCGAAAAAAGCAGCGTCTTGCCCGTGGCTTTTCTCGATGAGCAAGGGCTCACCAGCTATGTACAGAATATGTATCAGCAAGTTGACATTTACGACAACCGGATCAATCTGGCTACCGTCGATTTTGTCAGCCCGCTGTCGCCGATGTCGCCCACGATGTACCGCTTTTATATCCAGGACACTGCTAAAATCGACGACACCCCGGTCGTGCACCTGTACTTTGCGCCGCGAAATAAAGGCGACCTGGCGTTTGAAGGCAATATGTGGGTTGCGCTCGACGGATCATATTCCGTGCGGAAAATCGATCTTGGCGTGCCGAAAGGTATAAACCTGAACTGGGTGAGCGACCTGGCGGTGGAGCAACAATTCGACTGGGTGGAAACTCACGACGACGCAATCGGCAATACCCGCCGGCTGATGCTCAGCGAAGACGTGGTGATTATGAATTTCGGTGTCACCAAAGACACAACGCGCCGGGGCCTGATTGGTCGCAAAACCACCTCTTACCGCAAATACACCCTCAACCAACCTTTGCCGGAGCAATATTTCCGGTTCAGCGGCAACACGCGCTACGAAGATAATCCGCTGGCAAAAAGTGAGCAGTTCTGGGCGACCAACCGCCACGTCGCCCTGAATGAACGGGAAAAAGGCATCCAGGAAACAATTGACACCCTGAACAACTTCAAACCCTTCAAACGGGCAATGAGTGTGGCGCGGATACTCTTTGTCGGCTATCATCCGGTTGGCAGCTTCGATATCGGCCCGGTCAATACCTTCTATAGCTTCAACGAAGTGGAAGGTTTCCGCGGGCGTTTCGGCGGGCGCACCAATCTGAAGTTCTCCCGCGATGTAGAGTTTGAAGGCTTTCTGGCTTACGGTACGAAGGACGAGCGCTGGAAAGGTTATTTCGGCGCCACTTATTCGTTCAGCCGCGGGCCGGTGCGGCGTTTCCCGCTGGATCAGGTGAAGATATGGTTCCAGGACGATGTGCAAATCCCCGGACAACAGTTGCAATTCGTACAGGAAGACAATTTTTTACTCTCGTTCAAACGCGGCGTAAACGATAAAATGACCTACAACCGCGTTTTCGGCGTCCAATACCTAAAGGAAAGCCAATCGGGCTTTTCCTACGATCTTACGGCCAAGTCTGAACGCCAGATGCCGGCGGGCGCCCTGCTGTTCAAACACGGGACGACCGAGCAGGCACAATTCGACCCGGAAATTAAAACCACGGATTTCGGCGTACACCTGCGCTATGCGCCGAACGAGAAGTTTTACCAGGGGGCCTCTTACCGGACGCCGATCCTGAATAAATACCCGATTTTCAACCTTTGGTACAATATCGGCGTCAAAGGCGCCATCGGAGGCGAATACAATTACCATTCCGTTCAGGCGAAAGTGGAAAAGGTGTTTTACTTCTCACCGCTGGGCTGGTCGCAAGTGGTGGCAGAAGGCGGCCGCATTTTTGGTACGGTACCCTTCCCGCTCTTAAAAATTCACCGCGCCAACCAAACCTACGCCTACCAACTGGAGTCATACAACCTGATGAACTTCCTGGAATTTGTGAGCGACAAATATGCCGCCGTCAGCGTGACACACAACTTCGGCGGGTTTTTCTTCAACCGCATTCCGCTGCTCGACCGCCTGAAATGGCGCGAAGTGGTGTCGTTCAAAGGCTTGTGGGGCGGCCTGGATAAAGCCAACCGGCCAACCGCCGAAAACGGCCTGCTGCATTTCCCGACAGGCGCCGACGGAACGCCGCTGACTTATACCCTGGAAAAACAACCCTATATGGAAGCCAGTGTCGGCGTGGCCAATATTTTCAAATTCTTTCGAGTCGACTATGTGCGCCGCCTGAACTACCTCGACCATCCAAACACACCGAAATGGGGCATCCGGATGCGGTTTAGGATAGAGTTTTAAGCGATGGTACCATCCGCCAAAATTTCCAGGTCGTATGTTTTGGAGGTGGTCGGATCAAATTGGTCGTTGGCGTCAGATTCTCCTTCAGCCATAAAAATCTCCCATTCCTCGTTGATCGTAGACACGACCCGATGCACTTTGCCGTCGCGCACCCGCGTAAAAGCGATCACGCGGCGGTCGATCAGTTCGCCTTTGTGCGTAAAGGTTGCCAACACGTATTCATAGTTCAGCAAAGTTGCTTTCCACCACACCAGCGCTACAAACCGGTCGGTGTTGTCGATCGCAAAACAGGGTACGTATTCCGTAAATTCATCGTCGGCCAACGTTTTGTCGGTCGGGTGAATAAAATCTACCACCATGGCATCGGGCAACGATTCGTTTTCCGTACTGAACGCATGATGGGTAGTTTCGCCCAAAGTAACCGGCATGGGCATGGTCGGAAATTTGGCAATAAAATCAGAGAAGGTGTATTTCGGCATGAATGACGGGTTTAAAGTCAAAATGTAAAATGTAAAAGTCAAAATGTAAAAGGCACGTAGCGTACACGGTACGCGTGCCTTTTACATTTTGACTTTTACATTTTACATTTTGACTTTTCAGAAACGGTGCGGCGGCAAATGTCGTAAATTCTGATAATTGCCCCCTACCCTACTGAAACTTGTTTTCCAAAATGCCCGCAATGCGCAATCCGTATTCCGCAATCCGCAATGTGCAATCCGTATTCTGCAATCCGCAATCCGGCCCCCTTTTCTGTTGCAACGTTTTTAAAAACTGCTTCGTCCAACGTTTTCATTCCATCTGATTCACAAACATTTAAGCAACTCAAATCGATGAAAACGTTGTATCGCACCACTATGCAGGTGGCCGGTCTTTTATTTGTCCTGGCCCAACAAACCACCCCGCTCTTCTCTCAAAATACGACTTCCCCTTTGGGCAAAACCGATTTTGCCGCTTTTTATACCGAAGCGCCTTTACCGCCGGTTAATATTGGCGAAGCGGCTTACCGCGATTACGGCGCCGACTGGCGCAACCCCGTTCCGAACGCGCTCGAAAATTTTTACCAGCCATTTACAGATAAAGTAGAACGCGCGATGGACGACTACAAACAGTATTATAGTAAAAAAATGGAAGCCTATTATGGCGGGCAAACCGAGGCGACGATGCGCGCTCAGGCTGCTGCGCAAGCCGATCAAAACCCAATCCTGGCCTCGATGGGTGGCGTGGAGAAGGTCGCGCAAATGAGCCCCGAACAAGCGGAAGCGGCCGCGCGCCAGGCGGCAGCAGCCTATATGGCCGATCCGTTTGCCGCAAGTGGCGTCCAGTCCGCCGGCATGACGGCCATGTACCAAAAAATCGTAACCGACCCGGCTTATGCCGCGCGTTTCGAAAAAATGAGCAAAAAAGAAAAAGAGGCCGAATTGCGCAAATACATGGCCAACGACAAGCCTCAAATACAACCTGCCGCCCAGGTAGAAGAACACCGCCGCAAAACCGAACAACAAACCCTGCAAGCCAACAAGGTCCGCGCTGCCATGGAATTTCAGCAGCAAATCGCCGCCTTCTCCGCCAAAGTAAGTGAGGAACAGGCAGCATACATCCGGCAACGCAACGAGCGGCTGGCTGCGCCGGGAAATCACGCTGAAATAGAACTCGATTACGGAAAAAAGCACGCTCTTATCCCGGAAGTTGAATTGGGAGAATACGGACGCGATAAAGATCCGGAGCAGGTATTAAAATTGAAATTGGAAACGGCGGTCCGGCACCAGGCTTTTGCCGCAACCCTGCTGAAACAAGATGTCGAAGCATTGGGCAAACTAAAGGTCACCTTTAAAAACATCGCAGCGGAATACACCCAATATTTCGCGGCCCACAAACAGGAGATCAACGGCAACCTGGCCGATCAAATACAAGGCACGGAAACGGAATCGTTGTTTGTCGGGTTTGAAGGCGGATTGCTCGACCTGGCCCTCCAACTCGTAAAATTTTCCAAAGAAAGCGTCCGGGAAGCAGCACTTTGGGAAAAACACCTGCTGGAGGCGAAGTAATTTGTTCTTTTGTGGGAGGTTTGGTTTGGGGGTTTGGAGGTTTGGAGGTTTGGAGGTTTGGAGGTTTGGAGGTTTGGGAGGTTTGGAGGTTTGGAGGTTTGGAGGTTTGGGAGGTTTGGAGGATCCGAAGTTCTCAACGGGACTGAGACTCTTCAAAAACCGAGGTCTAATATTTAAAATATTGCATTTAAAAAATTGATAATTAGGTATCTATAAAAATAACATAGGGTCAATAGGCCAGATTTTTGAACAGTCCCTTCTCACCCCCAAACCACCAAACCGCTCCAAACCTCTGAACCGCTAAACCCCCAAACCTCCAAACCCCCAAACCCCCAAACCTCTGCATACAAACAACCTTCATTCCCATGGATCACTACTTCGAAGCCAACCGCCAGGGTTGGAACCTCCGCACCGAGGCACACAAATCGTCTGCTTTTTACAACGTGGAAGGCTGGAAAAAAGGCGCCACCAGCCTCAATGAAATCGAACTGCGCGAAGTGGGTGACGTTTCCGGCAAAAAACTCCTGCATTTGCAGTGCCATTTCGGTCAGGACACCCTCTCCTGGGCGCGCCTGGGTGCCCGCGTGACGGGTTGCGACCTGTCGGACAATGCCATCGACTACGCCCGCCAACTAGCCCGGGAAAGCAGGATAAAAGCGCGTTTTATTCGCTGCAATGTGTACGACCTGCCGCAGCACCTCAAAGGCAAATTCGACGTTGTTTTCGCCTCCTACGGCGTCGTCGGCTGGCTGCCTGACCTGGATGCCTGGGCGGCGGTGGTCGCGCATTTTGTAAAAAAAGGCGGCTTTTTTTATCTGGCAGAGTTTCACCCCGTGGTGTGGATGCTCGACGAAAAAATGGAGTTCATCAAATACGCCTACCATAATGCCGGCGTGATTGAAAGCGAACAAACAGGCACTTACGCCGACCGGCATGCCGGTATAGAATACACGGAATACGGCTGGAACCACAGCTTGAGCGAGGTGATCAACTGCTTGTTGCGACACGGGTTCCAACTGGAATTTCTGAACGAATACCCCTACTCCCCCTACGACTGTTTTGATAAAACCGTGCGTGGCAGCGACGGCAATTACCGTATTCAGGGGCTGGAAGACAAAATTCCGATGGTGTATTCGCTGAAAGCGATAAAAAAGGGATAGAAGGTTACTGGTTGGAGGGTTAGAGGGTTACTGGTTGGAAGGTTACTGGTTTGGGTTGACAAGCAATACGGGAATGATTGGGTTCTGAAAATGCTTTTCCCCGGCATTCCCGTTTTTTTTATGCAAAAATTCGATCTGACAGGTTTGAATCAGATAAAAATGTGGATTTTTCGGCGTGATTGGCCGGGGATGCCCCCCACATCGAATTAGCCGGCCATGCCAGTGCAATAAAAAACGACCTGAACCTTATTTGTAAATCTTGACCTTCCTGTCATCAAAAAGTGTCAATGCGGCCGGAAAGCCGCATTCCCTGCACCCACAACATGTCCTTCCTGAGCGATCTTTTCCGGAAAAAATCCGTCCCCGACGCCATTGCCGCCGCTGAAAGCGAAGGCGCCAAAGCCGGCGGCCTGCACAAAAACCTGCGCGTCATCGACCTGACCGCCCTCGGTATCGCCGCCATCATCGGCGCGGGCATTTTCAGCACGATCGGCTCGGCGAGTTACAACGGCGGCCCGGCGGTAATTTTCCTGTTCATTTTCACGGCAGTCGCCTGCGGGTTTGCGGCGCTCGCCTACGCGGAGTTTGCCTCGCTGCTACCGGTCGCCGGCAGCGCTTATACTTACTCCTACGTCGCTTTCGGCGAACTGATCGCCTGGATCATCGGTTGGGCGCTCATTATGGAATACGCCGTGGGCAACATCACGGTGGCGGTGTCCTGGTCGGGCTATTTTACCAGCTTGTGCGACAGCGCGGGCTGGCATGTGCCGGAATGGGCGCAAATCGACTACGTTTCGGCCCGCGACGGCTTTGCGCTGGCCGACGGCCTGCTGAAAGGCGGGGCAACGACAGCAAGTTTTACCGATACCCAACGGGAAACCTGGCTGGCCTGGACGAACGCGCCCCGCCTCGGCGACCTGCGCATCATACTCGATATTCCCGCTATGGTGATGTCGATCCTGATTACGGCGCTGGTGTACGTCGGCATCCGGGAATCGAAAAACGCCGGCAATCTTATGGTGGTCCTGAAACTGGTCGTGGTGGCATTGGTTATCATTGTCGGCGCCTTTTATGTGGACACTGCCAACTGGCATCCCTTTGTGCCCAACGGATTCGGCGGCGTGATGGCCGGGGTGTCATCGGTGTTTTTTGCCTACATCGGTTTCGATGCCCTCTCGACTACGGCGGAAGAATGCAAAAATCCGCAACGCGACTTGCCGCGGGCCATGGTGTATTCGATCATTATTTGCACGGTGTTGTACATTCTCATCGCTCTTGTGCTGACCGGAATGTTGAGCTACAAGGAATTAGACGTGCGCGACCCGCTGGCCTTCGTTTTTGAAAAATTGGACCTGAAATGGTTTTCCGGTATCATTGCCGTGAGTGCGGTTTTTGCCATGGCCGGCGTGTTTTTGGTATTTCAACTCGGCCAGCCGCGCATCTGGATGGTGATGAGCCGCGACGGGCTGTTGCCCAAAAAATTCTCCCGGATTCACCCGCGCTACCGTACGCCGGATTTTGCCACCATCGTGACCGGACTTTTCGTGGTGGTGCCGATGTTGTTTATTCCCAGCGACACAGTGCTGGATTTGTGCAGCATGGGCACTTTATTTGCATTTGTGCTGGTTTGCGCCGGCGTACTGAAGATGCAAATGACGCCGGACGCCCCGCGCGGCAAGTTCCGCACCCCGTATATTAACGGTAAGTGGCTGTTCCCGCTGCTGATCGCCGGCGGGATCGCCTACTTGTTTACCCAACACCGCGCAGCAACCATGGACTGGCTAACCAACGCACCACAGATGTTCGAGGAGGAAGCCCTGCTCAGCCACCTGGATCGGGAGCAGGCCGCACAAGCCGTCTCGTTTGCCATCCGGCAAGACAGTACCGGTTTCGCTGCTGCCGGGAACGACCTGGCACAATACCTGGGCAACGCCGACCCTGCCAAATACGAAGCTTTTGTACAAACGCTTCCGGTGCCCGAAGAACTAAAATTCGAGTCCGGATGGGCTTTGTTCCAGCATAAAATCCCGATGTGGCTGTTTACCTTCGTTTGCCTGTATTTGGTGGTATTGGGTTTTCAAAACAATCTTTCCCTGATTCCCGTTTTGGGCCTGACTTCCTGTTTGTACATGATGGCTCAAATACCGGCAAAAAGTTGGTTCGGTTTTGCAATCTGGTTGGTGATCGGACTGGTTATCTATTTTGGGTACGGGCGCCGGAACAGCAAACTGAGTAAGTAATAAGTTTTGAGTTTTGAGTTATGAGTAAAAAAATAATAGTGTTGACGGGGGCGGGCATATCCGCCGAGAGCGGCATCAGTACCTTTCGCGATGCCGGCGGGTTGTGGGAGCAACACCGTATTGAGGATGTAGCAACGCCGGAAGCCTGGGCCCGGAACCCGGAACTGGTGCTGCGGTTTTACAATGAGCGCCGCGATCGCCTGAAAGCAGCGGAGCCCAATGCCGGGCACCGGGCGCTGGTGCAACTGGAATCAGCGTATGACGTGCAAATCATCACGCAAAACGTGGACGACCTGCACGAAAAAGCCGGGAGCCGGCAAATATTGCACCTGCATGGCGAGCTGCGCAAAGTGCGCTCCGAACGGTATGAAGATGTGGTGTACGACTGGGACGACAACCTGGAGATCGGCGATTTTTGCGAACACGGGTTTCAGTTGCGCCCGCATATCGTGTGGTTTGGCGAGGCGGTTCCGATGCTGGAGCCTGCCGCTGAATTAGCCGCCGGGGCCGATATTTTTCTGATCGTGGGCACTTCCCTGCAAGTGTACCCTGCTGCCAGTTTGATGGTGTATGCCAGGCGGCATATCCCATTTTACTATATTGATCCTGCACCCCAGGTCAACTGGGAACTGCAACAAATGCCCAACCTGACCATCATATCCGAACCGGCCAGTACCGGTGTACCGAAAGTGGTCCGGGAGTTGATGCGGGGTACCTGAACTTAAAAAATATGCAAATCCGCGCCCGGCTCACCCTGTTATACCTGCTCACGGCGGCAAGCATCCTGGCGATCGTATTGTTTGCCGTTTGGTGGAGCTACAAGCGGCATACGGAGGCGGTTTTTTTCCAAACCCTCGAATCGAAGGCTGCCCTGACGGCCGAAACGGCACTGAAAGAAGTGGAACATTTGCCCGCTTTGCCAAGCCGGTGGGCCGAACCCGACGACGATACGGATACCCTGCCCTACCGCGAAAATGTGAGCCTGTACAACGATGCTTACGAACGGGTATTCACCCTGCGGCCGGAAGCCGTGTCGCTGCCCGTTAAAACCCTGCAGGAAATCCAACGAAAGGAAAAACAGCAGTTTCGCCATCAAAACTTACACGCTGTGGGCATGGTAATGCTCAGCCCTGCAAACCGGCCGTTCACCCTTGTTGCCGAAGGCTACTGCGACCCGGACGAACTGATTCAGTTGCGCAATATCCTGATCATCGGGTTTATCTTCGGTATCGGCGCCATGGCTGCTTCGGGCTGGTATTTTGCCGGGCAGGCTTTAGCGCCGGTTTCGCGCATTATGGACCAGGTGAACGCCATGCAACCCGACGACCTGAGCCACCGCGTGGAAACCGGCGCGAATCGCGACGAACTGACCCGCCTGGCTGAAACGTTCAACCAACTGCTCGACCGCGTGGAGCAGGCGTTCCGGATGCAGCGTATGTTTTTATCCAACGTGTCGCACGAACTAAAAAATCCCCTGATGGCTATGCGCGCACAACTGGATGTTACCCTGCAACGCGAGCGCGACCCGGCAGCCTACCGGAAGGCGCTGCAAAGCGTACTGGACGACGTTCGTTCGCTTGGCGAGGTGGAAGAAAAACTACTCCAGTTGGCCCGGATTTATAACATCCCCGGCGCAATTCCTTTCGAGGCGGTCCGTTTGGACGAATTACTCTGGCAAGCCAAAGAACAATTGCAAAAAAACTATCCGGAATACCGCGCCGTCATCGACCCCGGCGATCTGCCCGAATCGGAAGAAACCCTGTTTGTGCATGCCAACGAAGCCCTGCTGCGAACGGCACTGCTCAACCTCATGAACAATGCCTGCAAATATTCCCCCGATCATCGCGTTTTAGTGCGCGTCCGGTTCCAGGCCGATGGCAGCCACCTGGTGGAAGTGTGTGATAACGGCCCGGGTATTCGTCCGGAAGAATTGGACCTGATCTTTGAACCGTTTTACCGCAGCCCGAAACACCGCGGCGAATTTAAAGGTACCGGAGTGGGCTTATCGTTGGTACGCAGTATCCTTGACCTCCATAGAATCAACATTAAAATTGTGCAACCACCTGCTGGAGGCGCCGTTTTTCAGTTAACATTCCCGGTATTCATCATTCATCATTTATAATTCATCATTTATTTGAACATGCGGAGTCGCTTTTTCACCCTTATTTTCCTGGTTTTCGTCTTTTCCTGTACGGCACAAAAACCCATTCAAATCCAGTCGCTGAACCTCCATGAAGGCCATGTGCTGTTGCTGCCGGATAGTGCAGATGCTGCCCGGATTATTGTAACGGACCGCACCGATCTGTTTTTCGAACGGGTGACAGCAGCCGAAATGTCCATCCAAATGAAACGGTCGCTCAAAGCGGGTCAAACCCGGGATGAATTGTTGCCGGCTTTCCTGGATTATCTGCGCCACGATGTGGAAAATTTCACCCCTGCCGAGTCGGTTTATGTTGCCGAGGTGATGCAGGAGGTGTTCAATACCTGCCAGGCTGTAGTGCCCGGTATTTTCCCGGACACCCTGATTATGCTCAAAACGAAAGGAAACCACTACGGCGCCTCGGTGTATTACACCCGGGAAAATTGCATTATCATTCCTGCAGATGTGCTGGGAGCAGCCATGCGCCGGCAATTTACGTCCACGATGTACCACGAGTTGTTTCACGTGTACTCGCGCCTGAATCCGAAAAAACGCGAGCTGCTGTACCGGCTCATTGGTTTTGAAACGATCGGTCTGGCAAATCTCCGATTACCGGAAGCGCTTGCTGCGCGTGTATTGCACAACCCCGATGGTGTCGACTTTGCCCAAAAGATCACACTCAACACCGAAGATGGTAAAACGATTGACGCCGTTCCGGTGATCTATGCCAACCAAACAGGCTTTCAGCCCGACCTGCGGGAGTTTTTCGGCTACGTGGAATTCAATTTATTTCAAATTGAAAAAACACCCGAAGGCACCTGGCAGGTATTAGCCAAAGACGACGGCTTCACCAGCCTGCTCGACCTGAAAACCCTGCCCGATTTTTTCCGGCAAATAAAAGACAACACGGGCTATATCATCCATCCCGACGAGGTGCTGGCCGACAATTTCGGATTTCTAATGCAGGGGAAAAGTAATCCGAAGATCACAGCGCGATTTTCGGCAGAAGGAAAGCAGTTGATTGAAAATATTGAAAAGACGCTGAAGTAGGATTTACGATTTTGGATTTACGACTTATGATTGGGGGATTGTGGGTAGTAGTTCCAACCATTTTCCACAATCCCCCAATCGTAAATCCAAAATCGTCAATCGTCAATCAAAACCCTCTTCCAATTCCCGGCGGCGGCCCCCCACTCCCCGACCCGGGCGGGCCGGTTGAAGGTTTGGGCTGCTCCTGGTTGCTATCCATAAACCGCCAGCCTACCCCCATACGAATGGCGCCGAAGGGTTGGGGATGGTGCGCCGTTTGATAAAATACGGTGCGGTCGTCCCACAGGGTGGACAGGTTTTCATAGCGGAAAAAGAAACGAAACGTTTTTATTTTCACCGTGACGAACACATCGACCCAGGGGTACGGCTTTGCCGTCAGCGAGTCTTGCAGATAAAACTGGGCAGTCACCGGTTGGTAGCCGTCGGGCATAAATTCGCCATTCAGGCGAAAATCGGCTCCAATATTCAGCAACAGGCGTTTTTTAATGATATAGCCGGAAAAATACAAGCTGTTTTTGGTGAACCACTGCGGCAAACGCAGCACGTCATCGCGGTTGGCGCGTTGCAGGGCCACGGTGTTGTCGAGATGCAGCCCTTTGAAACGCAGGTTTTCGCGGAGCAGCAATTGGGCAACCTGCAGGGGCGAAGCGGTTTGGGTGGCAACGCCTTGCTGATTGAAATAGAGGTAATTGTTGACCAAATGGGTTTTGCCGGTTACTTCCAGGCCGATCAACGGAAGGGCATACGTGGCGGACAAGGATGTTTCGAGCGGTTTGGCAAAGTCATTTTGCCAGAACAGCCGTTTACTCACATAAAGCCGTTGGGACAACATGGAGGGCGGGTAGCGCTGACTGAGCAAGCTCGCCCGGAATTCGCCGGCCTTACCGAGCCCGATTTTCAACTCGCCGCTCACCGAATATTCCCCAAAATTGGTGATGACACCCAGATCACCCCGGGCAATAAACGAAAACCGTTCGGATGGCGTAAGAGCGAGTTTTCCGGTAAGAAACAGGTTGGAAAAAACGGAATCCTTAGCGGGTTCCTGTTTGAGGGTAAACAAGCTGTGGGTAATACCCAAGGCGAGTTCGTCGGAGGGCCGGCCCGGTTTTTTGGATTTAAAGGTATTCAGGGTAATGGTGTTATCGAGCCTGTTTAAGGCCCAAACATGCCGGATACCGCGCCGATCCACGAGAAAATTGTCGAAGAAAAGACTGTCATTACGCATCCCCACATCGGGATCGCTTCCCGGGTCGGAAAACTTAAAGGTTTTTTTTGTCCATTCTGCCGTGTGTGAGGCGCGCAATACCCGCTTTCCCACGCTGCTGTCTCCGGCGCCCGCAAATTTCAGGTGGTGTGTGAAATGAGCCGACCAATCGGCCTGTTTGGTGAGGGCCTGCTCGTCGGACAGGCGCACCGGGGCATCGATAGGCCCGCTGAATTGCCCGCCACCGAATAAGGTATCCGTAACGATACCGCCATTTTCCTGTTGTTTGGCCGAGTTTCTGGAATAAGTAAAAAACAGTTCATACCGCGGACTGACCGGATACCATACGCCCACGGCAAAAGCGATGTGTTTAACGGCCTGGTAGCGGTATTGTCCGAGGTGGTTAAACGTGGCGTAAATGAGTGAAAAATTCAGGCCGTCGGCAAACGTGCGCGAAAACCGCGCCCGAAGCATGTTATCGTTTTGAATTCGCCCCTGCGAAAAGAAAAGGTCGGTAAAAGACCGGGTATTACGGAAAAACTGCAAATCGGCCGGACGCAGTGCGTACAAATCGAAAGCATGAAAACCGGGATCGAAGCCCCGCCGGGCGGCTGTTTCAAAAAACAGGGGCCGGGCCGCAGCGCCCACATTGCCGAGTGTGCCATAGTCTATAGCCCGCCGGCGGGCGGGGTCATACATCCTGAAATCAAAGTCCGCAAGAGTATCGGAGGCCGGATAAAAACGCTCGGGCGACAAGGAAAAGGTAAACAGGAACGGCGTGGTATCCAGCGGCACGATCACGCGCGCGGTGCTACTGGCTGCTTCCGGTTGCTGAGCGGAGGCCGGCGTTAAGGCCAGACCGATTAACACGGCGAGTATCAGCCAAAACGAAGATTTCCGAAGCCGGCGCGACTTCGGAAATCTTCGTTTTGGGTTTTCAAAGGAAATTAGGTGTTGCAATGGGCTGTTATTCATTACGCCTGACTTTGCAGTTCTTCCCGGATTTTTCAATCCAGCTTGGTTATAGGCATGTTTGAAGGTTAATTAAATACTAACGATTGACCTTTCCATTTCCGCTGCCTGTGATAAACAACAACCGGAATAACGAAACATAACTCCCGCCCGTTATATCACTAATTTCATTCAATTAGCGCCGGATTCATCCCCATTGTACTAAACCCACCATCGTGGAACAAATTCTGCATGGTCACATAACGGGTCAGGTCGCTGAACAGGGCGATGCAGTAGTCGGCGCAAGCTTCGGCGGGGGCGTTTCCGAGCGGCGACATTTTATCGGCATACGCATAAAATTCCTGAAAACCTTTTACGCCCTGGCCGGCGGTGGTCATGGTCGGCGATTGCGACACGGTGTTTACACGGATGTTTTTGGCCGTGCCGAGATGGTACCCGAAACTGCGGGCAAAGGATTCCAACAGCGCTTTCGATTCTGCCATTTCGGAGTAGTCCGGGAATACGCGTTGCGCGGCGATATAAGACAAGGCTACCACACTGCCCCAATCGTTGATGGCGTCTAATTTCAACATGGTGCGCATCATTTTGTGGAAAGAGATGGCGCTCACGTCGAAGGTTTTTTGCATCCATTCGTAGTTCAGGTCGGTGTAAGGTTTTCCTTTGCGCACATTGACCGACATGCCGATGGAATGCAGCACAAAATCCGCTTTGCCGCCAAAGTGATCCATACTCTTTTGAAACAGGTTTTCCAGGTCTTCCAGGGAAGTGGCGTCGGCGCCGACGACGGGGGCATTACATTTTTCCGCCAGCACATTTATTTCGCCCATGCGCATGGCTACCGGGGCATTGGTCAGTACGATTTGAGCGCCTTCTTCCACACAGCGTTCCGCTACTTTCCAGGCGATACTTTGGCTATCCAATGCGCCGGAAATGATGCCTTTTTTTCCTTTTAATAACATAGTTCAAATATAAGTTTTGGACCCGCTTGCCGGCAGGCCGGATTTGTACGAAGCCGCAAAGATATTTGAGCTAAATCAGAAAATAGGTATAACAATGCTTTGGGAAAATAAAAACCCATTTGCAGCGCCTGCTTTGAAGCGGTATACGCCGGCCGGAAGCCGGTAATCGCTCAGGTAAAGCACCCCGGACGATCCGGGAACAACGACCATATTTTTTTGTAAAACGATCCGGCCGGTCCAATCGTACAACTCCACCAAAAGGTCGCCTTCCGCCATTTCGGCGCCATATTGCAGGTAAAGCACATCTGTTGCTGGGTTTGGAAAAATACGCATGGTTTGATCCGAACCGAATCGAACAAGCCGTATGGGCGAATACTCAAACGTACCGTCTAAATCCACCATTTTCAGGCGGTAAAGTTCCTCCTCTTGGGTCGCATTCACATCATAAAACGTATAAGCAGCGCCACTCCCCCCAACGGCTTTAGCCGGTTCTTTCCCGATTTGCGCCCAATTTCCTCCGTGCTGCCGCTCGATTTCAAATGCCTCAAAATTGATCTCAACAGCCGTGCGCCAGTCTAAACGGGCAACATGATCTCCGTATTTACGCGCTTGAAAATCAACCAGTTCAACCGGAAGTGCGCCATTGAGCGGCAGGATGTGGTTGTTTCCGGGGGTGGTGTTCGGGCAGTTATCGGGCTCGCAGATCGTGGCGTAGGGGCCGTAAAATTTGCAGGTGCCGGTGAGGTTACTTTTGTCACTTCCGGTTTCATCCGTGAGTACTACATAATGTGGGGAAAAGTTGGGTTCGTTGTGACACAATTCCAGTTCGAAATCTGATGGGGAAGAGGACAAGGTTATGGTACAAACGATGTATTCCTGGTTCTGGTTGTAAGTCTGGGG
>CAUJEY010000184.1 GCA_963169325.1 Bacteroidota bacterium | reverse complement strand
CCCAAAACAATTTCGGCGAAACCACCTGCCTGCCCGTTTCGCATTTTACCATTTTCCAGCCTCGTGCGCCGCCGGCGCCGTTATCCTGAACTGAACATTTTAGGTTAATTTTTTACGACTTGCCCGGTGTTACCGAGCGGTCTTCTGTGCATTTGGCATTTCACTAAAATGTTTGGTTGACATGTCTGCCTGGGTTCCCCTGCGGACTTCGACAGTTTTCAAATTATTGTAAATCAAACAACTGAATCATGTTCCAATGTTTCAAGGACGTGGTCTTCACAACTATTCTCCTCCGTCGCTTGACTGCTTGTAAAAAGAAGCGCACGGTTTGGGGATTTGTCCTGCACGTATTGAAAAAACTACAACGATAAAATTCGCGCTGTGGGTAAAGAACCCCGATACGCTGGAAATGCTGGTTAAGGTCCAAATTCGTTAAGAAAAATAATCAAAATAGAAAAAATGACTTTGTTCTTAAAAAAATACGCCGATCAAATCGGGATCGCAGCATCGGGCTTGTGCCTGGTACATTGCCTGCTCATACCTTTTGTACTGGCTTTTTGGCTGCAAACTGAACATTGCTCCCCTGGCGCGGCTTGCGAGCATCCCACTGGAGTCAATTACGATTACCTGTTTATTGCATTGAGTGCTGTGGCGGTGTGGCTGGCTTCCGGGCATTGTTTTCGCCCCTGGTTAAAAGCCTTAATGTGGGGCTTTTTTGCGCTGTTGGCCGGTGGAGTCCTGCTGGAGCCAATGTATGAGGGAGCGCACAACGCCACCATTTTCGCCGCGCTCGGGCTGGCCGCAACGCATGTTCTCAACTGGCGATTTTGCCGCCAATGCAACCCTCCTCAACACGTATGATACAGACCCGACAACTGCGTTTTGCATACAACGCACAAACCGCTTTCGATTTCCCGGATATCAATTGTGCCGCCGGGGACACGCTGCTTATCACCGGATCATCGGGAACGGGTAAAACGACCCTGCTACACCTTTTGGGAGGATTGCTGCCGCCCGAATCCGGCCAAATCGAAATCAACCATACCCTTCTGGGCAACCTTTCGGGCCGTACGCTCGACCGGTTTCGGGGGCATCACATCGGCATCGTGTTCCAGCAGGCGCATTTCGTGGCTTCGCTTTCCGTGTATGAAAATCTGATGCTGGCTAATTGGTTGGCCCTTGGGAAAAAGGACAGCCCAAAGGCCTTGGGTTTACTTGAACGCCTCGACATCGCCGGGCAGGCACAAAAGAAGCCCGCCCAACTTAGTGTCGGGCAAAAACAGCGCGCTGCTATCGCCCGTGCCCTGATGAACGACCCCGCCGTGCTGCTCGCCGATGAGCCTACCTCGAACCTCGACGACAAAAACGCCCAACTCGTGGCCGATTTGCTGCGCGAACAGGCGCAGGCCGCCGGAGCAGCCCTTGTCATTGTCACCCACGATTCTCGGTTGAAACAGATTTTTCAAAACAGCATCGAACTCACATGATCGCCTCTATTGCTATAAAAAATATTTTACACAGGCCGCTCCAGGCATTGCTCAGTTGGGTGCTTCTGACGGCCGGCGTGGCCATTATCTCACTGTTGATTTTGTTGCAAGGACAATTTCAGCAAAAGTTTGAGGCCGGCATCCGGGGCATTGATCTGGTGATGGGGGCCAAAGGCAGCCCGCTCCAACTCATCCTCTCGTCTGTCTATCATTTGGACAATCCGACGGGCAACATTGATTATGCGGAAGCCCAAAAGTGGATGAAAAACCCGATGATCGAGTCGGCCATTCCACTGGCTTACGGCGATTCGTACCGGGGCTTCGCTATCGTGGGTACTACCGCCGTGTATTTGAAAAAATACGCGGCAGTGGTGGCGCAAGGGCGGGTTTTCCAGCAAAATTTCGAGGTGGTAGTCGGTGCGGAAATTGCCCAAAAAACACAGCTCGCCATTGGGTCAGCGTTTTTCGGCACCCACGGTACGGCTGTCGAAGGTGAGGAACACCACGAACACGCCTACCGCGTAGTCGGCATTCTGGCGCCCAACGGCACGGTGCTCGACAACCTGATTTTGAGCAACTTGGAGAGCGTGTGGGCAATGCACGATCACGAAGAGGAACATAACCACGAGGCGCGCGATACAGGCAAAACGGAAAGCCGGCATGACCACGATACGGAAGCCCACCACGAGACAACGGAGGGCGAACAGCACCGGGAAATCACAGCCGTGCTGTTCAAATTCCGCGGTCCGATGGCCATCGTGCAGTGGCCGCGCATGGTGGCGAAACAGACGGATATGCAGTTGGCCTCGCCCGTAGTGGAGATGAACCGTATTTTTTCGCTGTTCGGCATCGGCATCGAGGCGCTCACCTGGTTGGGCTGGGCCATCATGGGCCTATCCGCCCTGAGCGTTTTTATCGCGCTGTTCAACACCCTCAAAGAACGCCGCTACGAACTCGCCCTGCTGCGTACCCTGGGCGGCAGCCGCGCTCAATTGCTCTGGCTGTTATTGCTCGAAAGCCTGTGGTTGTGTGCGGCGGGTTTTGTGAGCGGCATCGTACTGAGCCGTTCGGCCTTGTGGCTCGTGTCGCGAGCCACCGAACGCGAATACCGTTTTTCTTTGGATCGATTCGGCTTTCAATGGCCCGGCGAGGGCCTGCTGCTGTTGCTCACGTTGGGCACCGGGCTGTTGGCCGCGCTGCTCCCGGCTCTGAAAGCCTATCGTTTAGACATTTCAAAAACACTTGCAAATGAATAAGTTACGCAATTACCTCATTGTCGGGGCGGTGCTGCTATTCCTGTCTTTTAGCGATGTTTCCAAATACTGCCGCCACCAGATGATTGACTTGAAATTCCGGGTTTCGGCGCTGAAAGCGAGTATGGCGGCGCCTGCGCCGGACATCGTGACTTACCCATACCCCGACGATCCCGCGATTATGGATTTCGCCGACACAGACGAAGGATCGGCCCACGCCGAGGGTATGTATTTCGAAGATATTGACCCCTTACTGCTCACCGCGGCTGTCGCCCACATGGACAGTTCGGACAAGCCGAAGCAGCTCAGTTGGGAGGCATTAAAGGATGTCAAGTACAAAAAACGATATAACGAAGAATACGACCAATACTTCGATTACCCGGTTTTTGGAGAAAACGTGAAAACATTCGAAGGCCAAAAAGTCGTCGTCAAAGGCTATATCATCCCGCTCGACGTAGGCTTGTACGCCCTGAGCAAATATCCTTACGCCGCTTGTTTTTTCTGCGGAGGCGCAGGACCTGAAACTATTACCGGGCTGACATTTGCCCGATTGCCCAAACGTTATAAAACAGACGAATTCCTGACCCTGCAAGGTGTTTTCAAACTGAACGACACGGATGTCAACAAATTCATGTATCAGTTATACGCAGTGGAAGTCGTGAAATAACACACAAGTTGAACTAAAACTGTTGGCGTGAACTTGTTCACCCGGCAAAAACTGATTAAACGTATGAAATACTTATTATTCCCACTTCTGTCCCTGCTTTTCGCCTGCCAACAGAAAGAAAACTGTTGCACAACCATTGATGTCGGCGTAGACATTTTTCTTGAAAACACTGCAGGGCAAAATCTGCTCCTGAACACCACACCGAACGCGATTAACCCGGCCGAGATTCGCCTGATTTATCTACTTGGCGATAAGGAACAGGTATTTTATGCAGGCAATTTGGACTGCCCAACGAATGTATGTTTTGTCGACGACACGGGCTTCGAGCGTGTCAGTATCTTCCCAAACGATACGGAAGCCGAACCGTATCCAGTCACACTAATCAAATGGACGGCATCGGACACAGACACGATGCGTTGCCATTTCATTCGGAAAAACAACAACTCGTTCGTCGTATGCGATTCCGTGTGGATGAACGGGACACTGATGTTCCCCGACTTCGCGCTTCCTGATTTCGGGCGGGCTTTCAGGATGGTTAAATAATGGGAAAAGGCCGATGGGCAATTAGAGATTATTTGGAAAAATTTTAAAAAAATATTATAAGTATGATTTCCGCACAACAACTCACCAAGCACTACGGCGACAAAATCGCCCTCGACAACCTGACGCTCGATATCGCCCCCGGCGAAATTTTCTGCCTTTTGGGGCAAAACGGCGCGGGTAAAACCACCACCATCAACTGCTTCCTCGGCTTCGTGCAGCCCAGCTCCGGGCAGGCTTGCATCAATGGCTTAGAGGTGACAAAGCATCCCATCGAGAGCAAAAAGCACCTCGCCTACCTGCCCGAAGTGGTCATGCTTTACCCCAACCTGACGGGTTTCGAGAACCTCGATTATTTTAGTCGGTTGGCGGGTTTCAAGCATGAAAAAGGCGAACTCCTGATGTACCTCGAAACCGCTGGATTAGACGAAAAAGACGGCAAGCGCAGGGTCTCGGAGTATTCCAAAGGCATGCGCCAAAAGGTGGGCATCGCTATCGCATTGGCGAAAAAAGCGAAAGCATTGTTCCTTGACGAACCCACCAGCGGGCTTGACCCCAAGGCGAGCAACGATTTCAGCGACCTGCTTCTAGAACTTCGAAACAACGGCGTTGCCATGCTCATGGCTACCCACGACATTTTTCGGGCAAAAGATGTAGCAACCCGCATCGGCATCATGAAGGACGGCAGATTGGTCAACGTATTGGACAACGCCCAAAACATCCTGCACGCCAAGGAAATCGAGGAGATTTATCTTCAAACTATTTAAAGTCAGAGACTTATGATTTTTGAAATAGCAAAACAAGAATTTCGGAGTATGCTCCGGGAGCGGCGTTTTCAAGTCGCCGCCATCCTGTTGAGCGGGCTGTTTTTGCTCTCGCTGGTCGGGGCTTACGATTATTATGCTTCCCTGAAAAAACAGCACGAACAAGCCGCTGCAACTGCCCGTGATCAATGGGACAACCAAAAGGACAAGAACCCGCATTCAGCGGCGCATTACGGCACTTACGTTTTCAAGCCGATTTACCCGCTTTCGTACTTCGATCGGGGCGTGGATTCCTACACGGGCAACACGCTTTTCCTCGAAGGGCACCGCTCCAACCAATCGCAGTACCGGGGAGCGGAAGACCGTTCCTCGTTCGCCCGGCTGGGGGTGCTGACCCCGGCGTTTGTATTGGCAGTCCTTTTCCCCTTGTTCATTATCGTGCTGGGATTCGGCTCGGTGGCGGCAGAGCGGGAAAACGGAAACCTACGCCTGTTGATGGCGCAAGGGGTACACCCTACTGCCCTTTTTGGGGGAAAATCACTGGGCTTGTGGGCAGCGGTGCTGGCTTTGGCCGCCCCGTTCTTCATCACCGGAGCTGGCGGGCTGCTCCTTGCCGGAGCGGGTGGCGAGCATTGGCTGCGCTATTTATTCACGGTGCTGCTCTACCTCGCCTACTTCGGCTGTTTCATCCACCTCACGTTGCTGTCGTCGGTGGCGACGGGCAGACAAAACGCCTCGCTCGTGGCTTCGCTCGGTGTGTGGGTGCTGGTCTGCCTGATTGCGCCGAAGGCGGCGGTAAATATCGCCAAACAACTCCACCCCACGCCTACTTCGCAGGACTACAAAAATTCCCTGAAAGAGGATTTGGAAAAAGGTGTGGACGGCCACGATGCCACCGACGAGTACACCAAAAAACTCGAAGCGGAAACGTTAAAAAAATACGGTGTGGACAGCGTACAGCACCTGCCCTTCAACTGGGACGGCTTTATCATGCAAAAAGGCGAGGAACACGAGACATACGTTTTTCAAAAACACAAGCAAAAACTGCTATATGTCTATGAAAACCAACAACGGGTTCACCGGGCGGCGGCGGTCGTGTCGCCCTATATGCTCACCAATTCGTTGTCCCAACGCCTCGCCGGAACCGACGTGGCAACCTACTTCGATTTCCTTGCCGCCGCCGAACGCTACCGGGTGCAACTCGTGGGCGAACTGAACGAAGACTTGACCAAAAACTTCAAGTACGGCGATTGGGACGGCAAGCGAGGCAAGGAGTTTTTTGCAAAAAACACCAAATTCGAATACCGCCCGCCCGCACTCAGCTCAGTCTTGATGGGGCTGGCATCTTCCGTTTTGGCAATGCTGGCTTGGCTGATTGTCAGCGGTCTGGCAGCAATTTTCTTTTTCAAAATTAATAAGGTTTGAACATGTTTTTACTACAATTAAAATACGAAACACTGCGCCTTTTGCGCAGCCCCATCGCCTGGTTGCTGCTGGTCGTTTTGGCGATCAGTGTCGGGTTCGGCCTTCAAAACGGACTGTATCGGGCTGCTGAAAAGCGGGATGCCATCGGCAAAATGCTCGCCATGCAGCAATCGGATTTGGAAAAACAAAAAATGCGGGCGGACAGCGTTGCCCGTGGGCTTAAAAAAATGAAAGGTTGGTGGCTCGATCCCACCAACGTCATCGTCGTGGGTGGTGTGTGGCGGGGCGGGCGGGTCACAGCCGTCGAGCCGCGGCCGCAAAACCTGCTCGCCACCGGTATGAGCGACCTGCAAAACGACGCCTGGCGGCTCACCCTAATGGGCAAGGAACCCTGGGGTGGTAGCGAATTGGAGAACCCCGATAATCTCTCATTCGGGGCGTTCGACCTGTCGTTCGTGCTGGTTTTCCTGCTGCCACTGTTGGTCATCGCGCTGTCGTTCAACCTGATTTCCGGAGAACGGGAACAGGGTACGCTCGCCCTGCAATTGGCACAGCCGCAAACAGCCGGACGTTTGTTTTTTCAAAAAACATTGGCACGTTTTACCCTGCTCGGCGGACTGACGCTGGCAATCGCACTGCCAGGATTGGCATTGTCGGGCATTTCACTTGTCTCGGCGGCGGCGTGGCAAACGGCAGGTGTGGCGGTGCTGTACTCGCTCTTCTGGTTTTTGGTCGCATTGGGCATCAACCTGCGGGGCGGCTCCTCGGCACAAAATGCACTGCTGTGCATCGGGGCATGGCTGTTGTTCACGCTCGTCGTGCCTGCCTTAGCGAACATGTTGGCTGAAAAGGCACACCCTGTGCCGTCGAGGGCTACTTTCCTGAACCAAATGCGGGATGCGGAGCACTACATCGAATCGAAACGGGAGGGACTGCTCGACGAGTTTTACAATACGCACTCCAAATACGAGCGCAAAGCCGACGACGACAAAGGCTGGCGGGATTGGTACCGCGAAGATTTTTACCTGCAAGCATTCGATAAACAAATCAGGGACAGCATCGAACAAATTCATTCCTCCAAAGCTGAACGGCAAGCGGCATTTACCGAAGGGCTGATGGTGTTTTCCCCGGCGTTGAGCGTACACCGGCAGATGACCGACCTCGCCGGAACGAGCCACCGGGCGTTGAAATCTATCGAGCCGCTGCTCGACGAGGCGCAGCGAAACTGGGCGGCGTGGTTCATGAAAAAGTTCGATGCCGACCAAAGCCTGACGGCGGCGGACTACGACGAGTTTATGAAATTCCCCGACCGGGTGCAGGCTTCTGCCTCGCCGGGCGGACAGACTGGTTTCGGCCGGCTGCTATTGCAATGCTTGCTGGCAGGGGCCTGGGCGTTGTGGGCAGGGCGGGGTAGCCGTCTGAGTGTTGCAATCAGTTAATTTTTATAAAATTCAAATCATGTGGAAGGCCGTCAAAGGCATCTCGCGGTGCATTTTCATTTGCCGGCGGGTGCGCAAAGGCTGAATCGCATTTTTAAGAAATAATAGTTTGATTTGGTCAGCACGGGGCAGCCGCAATGGCAGCCTCGTGTTTTTCTACAAAGAAAACTAAAATCATTTTCCAGCAATGACAATCAAAAGATAGAACTCGGCAGGGTTCAGGGTAAATCGTTCTATCTGTCTGTTCCGGCCGGTTTCGCCTTCCAGGTGTACGTGCATATCCATCAGTCCTGGCATGACCGTGCGGTTTTTGAGGTCGAATATTGTCGGTCGGGCCGGGAGCGGCGTAACCTTTTACTACTCCGGTGATTATGTTTTTTCAATCATCACCGACATCTCATTTTGCAGCTATCCGGTTTTTACGTCGATGAAGCGTACGAGTCGAAAGTAAACAGGGGCTTCGTCACCTTTTTTCTTCCTCAAAAAGATGATACGTCGTACAAATCGCCTATTTTTACATAAAACTGTATTATATGTACCCGGAAGGAGCAACTCAAAAAAACCCTTTAGCGGTATTGAAACCTACCAAACCGCCCCGCCGTTTCACGCTGGAGGAATACCTCCGCCGTGAAGAACGCAGCCTGGAGCGGCACGAGTATTTTGACGGCATCATCGTCCCCGTTCCCATGGCAAAAGGCCCGTATAACATCATTACGGCCAATATCATTGTTGCGCTCGGCAACGCCTTACAGGCCGCAGACAAAGACTACACGTTGTTCACCAATAGCCAAAAAGTTTATCTGCCGAGTCTCAATTTCGGCCTGTACCCCGATGCTTTGGTTATCAGCGAAAGCCCCGTTTACTGGGACGACAATGAGGTGCTGCTTATCAACCCCTTGGTTATTGTGGAGGTATTGTCGCGCAGCACCCGCGGCTACGACCGCGGCGAAAAATTTTCGGAATATAAAACACTTCCGACGTTTCGCGAATACGTGCTGATCGAGCAAACCAAGTGCATGGTGGAAACCCGTTTCCGCGAGGAACCTGACCTATGGCGAGAAAAAACATATACTAATATGAACGACCGTATTCTGCTTCGTTCGATCGGTTGTTCGATTGCTTTGGCGGATGTATACCGTAAGATTCAATTCAAATTGCCCACCTAACCAGATACCGCCTTTTACATACGTCCTGATCTCTGCCGACCGGAGCACCAGTTTGATTTCATCGAGGGTCAGCAGGGTTTGCCAGTTGTCGGGCAGGAAGGGCTTTCCCCAGTTTTAAAAAATCATCGCGCATGCCCGGATTTACTTTGTGGTATCCAAAGACGGTGTAACGGGTGGGTTCGGTTGTTTGGGCCGAGGTAGTGTTGGCCTGGCAAAAGAGGATGGCCAGGAAAAAGGACAAAATAGTTGATTTCATACTAATAAAGTTTTGATGGTGAAGGATGTGTTTTTTTACCGTTTGCGCTCCGATATCGATGAAATCCCGGTCAGCGCCAGACCCAGGAGCAGCATCCCCAGTAATAGATACAGGATGAAACAAGCCGGGCCTGGTGTGGGAAGCAGGCCGGAGAGATCGGAGGCAAAAAACTGGCTCCCCGCGAATAAGCAGGTGAGCGCCTAAGTTGCTTGTCGCATGGAATAGAACGGCGTTAGTGAAAAGAGAAACGGTGTGTTTTACAGCACAAAGATGAAGACAGAAACAAGGGTGAAAACCACATGATGATGTGGCCGGCAACCTGTTCGTTCATAAATCCGGCTTTCCCGAAAACGTTATCAGCACATGCTGCATAGTTTTCATCGTTGGCTTCGATAATGGCGGACGAAAGTGCTTTTTCAGAATTTTAACTCGGTGCGTAAAATTGGCAAAACCTTCATTCTAAATTTTTTATTCCAAGTAAATTGAAAATTTGTTTTTCAATTTACTTGGAGATGGACTTGCTTATGATAACACCGCAAGGGAAATTGGCTTGTTTTGAAATTAAATTTTCCGTGTCGCCCGTTATTTCCAAAGGCTTCTTCCAATGCATCGAGGACTTGAAACCTGATTATAAATACGTCATTACTCCCGGCGGCGAATGTTTCGATCGAAGCGACCGACTACGGATTTGCCCGTTATTGATATTTTTAGAAAAAGAATTGGTCAAACTCACGTAGTGTAAGCAACCGAATATATTGAATTTTTGCCTGTAGAATAAGGCATTTTATTTTTTTTGTCACGTAGAACGATCGCATGGCTGCGCACCGCCGCGTATAGCGAGCGGTTGCAGCCATGAAAAGTTAGCACATTTTATCGATTTTTTAAAGCCCATGAAACTCCGATGTTCCATAATATTCCTCTTATAGAAAAAGTAATTGGTAGGTATGAATATGAATGATCACTTGTACTGTGGGGGACTATTTAAAAGTTTGTAGATTGGTACCCGAAAAATGCTCCCCCTTTCTAATTTTTAGGGTACGTTTGCAATAAATTTCACTCAAGGGTTTGAATAATAAAAAGTTAATTACCCTGTTCCTGCTGCTATGCACTGTTCAATTGCACAGCCAGGTTAATTTGAATTATCAACAAATCACCACTGCAGATGGTCTATCGCAGGGTTTTGTGTTCGATATTATTCAAAGCCGCGACGGTTTTATCTGGATAGCTACCAAGGATGGGATAAACCGCTACGACGGCTCCCGCTTCAAGGTATTCTCGCCCGATCCCTTTGACCCGTTTTCAATTGCCGAAGGATACGTATATCGCCTGTACGAAGACAGTCGCGGCTGGATATGGATTCTTTTTGAGGATCGTATCGATGTGCTAGATCCGCAAACTGGCCGCTTTTTCCATTTAGTGAAAGATGGGAAACCTGTTTTCCGTTATTTATATGAAGATCGTACCGACAGTAGTATTTGGTGCCTACAGGGCGACGACCGACTCCTGAAATTCACTATTCATCAAGATATACTGGAAAATGCGTTTCAACAAGGGAATGCCAATATTGAATTACCTTGCAAAACGTTTCCTTTGCTTGCGCTCCACGACGAATCCGGCAAACCAAAAGAAGCC
The DNA here is from genome assembly GCA_963169325.1 of Bacteroidota bacterium. Classification (GTDB taxonomy): domain Bacteria; phylum Bacteroidota; class Bacteroidia; order Chitinophagales; family Saprospiraceae; genus M3007. The sequence goes on along the minus strand of CAUJEY010000184.1, from coordinate 38,480 downwards.
CATAGCATACTTTTTACCAAAAAACACAAGATCTTGATTGGAACAGACCAGGGGTTATGGCAGTTTGATAAGGGCAGCGAAAAGATGGATTTGATGGGGTTTGGTACATTATCAATAAACCGCTTAATCCAGGATAAAGATGGCAAAATCTGGATGGATGTCAATAATCGTAATCCTGCGCAAAGCAATGGCTCGCAAATCATTACTTTGGACGAGGCGGGGATGCAACAAGGACAAATTTTGCCAGGAGCTTATTATCAGTGGTGGATTTTTGACGGGGCGCTGTGGATCATCCAGGATAAAAATTTAAAAAAGTTCCAGCCACAGAGGTATAAGAACAAGGAACTTTCTGATATTCAATGGCCTTTGAAAACCTTCTGTTCACAAGATGAACTAGACTGTATTAAAAGCGTATTCATTGATCGGAGCGGCATGCTTTGGATAGGCACTGAAGGCTTTGGCATTTTTAAGATCAATACCCAAAACCCTACCTTCCGAAGGTATCTTCCCAATATCTCCCAACGCAAGATCTTCGAAACACCGGAGGGCAAATTCACCACTTCTGCCGGACCTGGTAAACTATACCAATCTGTTTATTTTGACCAAAGCACGCCTGATCAGTCTCTGTCATCGCTTCATCTTGGATATACACAAACCTTAACTGTACTGTATGATCAGGTCGGCAATTGCTGGTCATACGGTGCTGACTCGTTGCTGTACCGCAGAGATGCCCTTACCAAGGCCCTTCAGACCTTTCCATTGAAAGGGCGTGGCTTGTGCCTCGACGCAAAAAACAAGATACTCAGTGTCAGTGAATCGGGTTTGCACGGGCTTGATCCTGCGACGGGCCAATCTCGGTTATTCGCCTTTAAAACAAGCCTGCAACAGCGTTCTGAATTTTCTCATTTCCTGTGGAAAGACGCCGAATCTACGATTTGGATATTTGGGTTTGAAGGATTGGTTAAAGCAACCCCTTCCGATGCTGGCGGGTATCAATTTGAATACTTCGTCAATAATCCGAAAGACCGCACTTCCTTATCCTCTAATACGGTACTGAGCGCCGCCGATGATCCGCTCGAACCCAATCGTTACCTCTGGCTGGGCACCAAAGCCGGGCTAAATCGCTTAGACAAAAAGACAGGGGTATTCAAACAATACAGTATCGCACAGGGGCTTCCCGACAATGTGGTATATGGTGTTTTGGCAGAAAATACACCAAAAGACAGTGCTAAACCCGGATTTATCTGGCTGAGTACCAACAAAGGATTGTGCCGCTTCGATGTTCGCGCCGAAACGACCAAGAACTTTACGGCTGCCGATGGCTTGCAGGACAATGAATTTAACAGTTCGAGTTACCTGAAAACCCGCAATGGCACTCTAATTTTCGGGGGGGTAAAGGGGCTGACCGTATTTCACCCGGACAGCCTTCGGTTTAATCCATTCATTCCTCAAACTCGCATCGTTGGCTTGCATGTCAATAATCATTTATATGATATAAGCGGACAATCGTCCATTACACTCACACACGATCAAAACCTGCTGACCTTTGATTTTGCAGCGCTTGAGTTTACCAATCCGGCACAGAATCTGTACCGCTATCAACTCGTGGGCGTGGACAAAGACTGGATAGCATTGGGGAATAAGAATAACATCCAGTTTGCCAATCTGGCTCCCGGAACCTACACCTTCAAAGTCATGGGCAGCAATAATGCCGGTGTTTGGAGTGAACAGCCTGCCGAATTACGGTTTACCATCCGGCCGCCGTGGTGGGCTTCCTGGTGGGCCTGGCTCCTGTACCTTGTGATATTGGTAGCAGGGGCTTGGCGGTATTACCAATACTTGCTCAATCGGCGCTTGTCGGAGCAGGAAAAACTGCGCTTGAAAGAACTCGACGACTTCAAAACCCGATTCTTTACCAATATCACACACGAATTCAGAACGCCGCTCACGGTCATGCTGGGCATGAGTGAGCAGTTGGCAAAAGACGAAACCGACGATCCCAGACGCAATAAACTCGGCTTGATCAAACGCAGCGGAGAAAACCTCCTTCGACTCATCAATCAAATCCTTGACCTGGCTAAGTTGGAGTCGAATACCTTGAAAATGAATTACATTCAAGGCGATATTCTGACCTTCATCCAGTATGTTACCGAAAGCCTGCACTCGCTGGCCAATGCGCAGAATCTGATGCTCCGCGTCGAAAGTGAACAATCGAAGATCGTGATAGATTACGATCCCGAGCGTTTTTTGCAAATCATCCACAATCTATTGTCGAATGCCATCAAATTTACGCCCTCAGGTGGCAAAGTGGTCATTCGGGCCGATGTAAAAGGCCAATGGCTTCATGTTTCGATTACCGATTCGGGCGCGGGAATTCCTCCCGAGGAATTGCCGCATTTGTTCGAACGATTTTTTCAGGCCAGAAACCAGGAACACGCCAAGGCGGGTGGGACGGGCATTGGACTGTCGCTGACCCGCGAATTGGTCAAAGCGATGGGCGGCGAGATTTCGGTGGAAAGCAGCATAGGCGTGGGTACTACTTTTTTGGTGCGATTGCCCATTACGAAAAACAGTGCAGGGGCTGCATCAGGCGCCAACTTCAAGACAGAAGCCTGGAAACCATCCCTTTCAAAACCACAAATAACGCACAGTGAGGAGCCGATGCAAAGTCATCCACTCACAGCTCCATCTGTTCTGTTGGTGGAAGACAACCCGGATGTAGTGGAATACCTCAGTGCATGCCTCCAAGAACATTATTACCTCGATTTTGCCTACAACGGCCAGGCTGGCATAGACATGGCGCTGCAGAACGTACCTGACCTGATCGTCAGCGACGTAATGATGCCTTATAAAGATGGCTTTGAAGTGTTGGAAACCCTAAAAAACGACGAACGCACAAGTCATATTCCGATTGTTTTGCTGACAGCAAAGGCCGATATACAGAGTCGTCTGGCCGGGCTGCGCAAAGGCGCCGATGCCTATTTGTCCAAGCCTTTTCATCAGGAAGAATTGCTGGTCACCTTGGAGAATCTGCTCGAATCACGGCGGAAATTACAGGCCAAGTACCAGCAAAATGTGCTTACAACCACAGCGCTCACTGTTACGGAACCCGACCCGGAGGACAGTTTTTTACAAAAGGTTCGGGCTGTTGTGGAAAAAAACCTTTCCAACGCTGATTTTGAAATGCCGCAGCTGGAACGCGCGCTGGCCATGAGCCGCAGCCAGATATTCCGCAAAATCAAAGCATTGACGGGCAAATCGCCCAGCCTGTTTATTCGCTCCATCCGCCTGCATCATGGCAAACAAATGCTGCTGAGTACCACGCTCACGGTTTCTGAAATTGCGTACGAGGTGGGCTTTTCTTCGCTCAATTACTTCTCCGATGCATTTTTCGAAGAATTTGGGGAGCGGCCCTTGAAGGCGCGGGGCGGAGGAAAATAACGTACAACATCCATTTTCAAGATTTTTAGACGTTTCTCGTTCGATGTTGGATGTTCCATCCTCCAGCAAAAAATAGTTATGCCCCATTCACCGATGCAATACCTAACCTCCTCATAATAAGCCATTTATTGCCCAAATTCGTCCTGCTGTGCATCATAATCAGTAAAAAGAAATCCTGCCTACAACCTCAGCAGTAGTGTTTGAACGATGATTGGTAGCCCGCTGTGCCGGTCTGCCCACACCTTTGTTCCAGTTCCGGAAGGAGCCGATTATTACATTCAAAAACAAATTTTTTCAAACATGAGAAATCTATTTTTCCTCGCGGCGCTGCTGTGTGCTGCAGTCAACATTGCCGCTGCACAAACCGTATCGCACCCCAATGCCCAGCGCGATATTGACAATTTCAAAGCGGCCCGCACGGCCTGGAATTCCGGCGATTGGGCTGCTTACCTGACTTTTTTTACCGCTGATGCCATGGCGTATGGCGTGGGACCCCAAGATTCTATGAAAGTTGTCGATTTGGTGGCAAGTCAGAAGGCCAGCCGCGATAAGTATGCCAGTGTTAAGGTGGGCAACGGTGCCATTCTGCCGGTAAACGTAGCGGAAGGGGGACTAAAAGGCGACTGGATTTTGGAGTGGAACCAGCATACCGCTGTGCGCAAAGACGGCGGCAAGGAGTCCTTCCGGTATCACATTAGTTGTCAGATGGTAGATGGAAAATGTCGGCGCATCACCTATTACTACAACGAAGCACCGGTAATGCGGCAACAGGGCTGGGAGTTTACGCCACCGAAAAGCAATTGATTAACAAGGTCATTCATTCAACCAATCATAATATTTTTAAAATGAGAAATCTATTTTTTATCGCGGCGCTGTTGTGTACCGCGATCAACATTGCCTCTGCACAAACAGCAGTAGGAAAGCAAGCCAACGCTGTACCAACCAAACCCATCTGTCTTGTTCAAAAAGGATATGAAAACGACCAGTTATTCTACACCACGCGCTTTAACGCAGCAGGACATATTCAGGAGAGCAAGGAATACAAAAACGGTCAACTTAAAACGCACCGGATCATAGTGCGTGCGGATGCTGAAGGAAGAATACTTGAAGCACGTTTGGTAGACAGCATCGAAAAAAAGATATTTGTAAACAAATTTAGCCGTGATGCCAAAGGATATGTGCAAACCGTGGAGCGTTTTGATATGAATGGTGCCACACCGGTATTGGTAGAACGCAGCGTTTATGAAAACAATCCGGCGTCTCCATGTGTCATCACCAAAATAACCAGATACGACGGCAGCGGCAACCTGAAGGAGGTCGTCAGTATTGAGTGTTTGGATGCCAATGGCAGTAGCAAATCGGTGACTACTGATAAAGCAGGTAAAGTCACAAAAACAGAAGTATGGAAGCGCGACGACAAAATTTCAGGCCGGCAATTCGTTGATGCTTTCCCCTACCAATGGATTCACAACCGCATCGAATTTACCTTAACCAATGCCGATGGCGCGGTGGACCCCAGTTCAAATAAAGATGAAAACCGGGTTTACAATGCCCAGGGGTATACGACCAGCCTGACCACGCGATACGCCGACGGGCGTGTATCTAATTTCAGGTATGAGTACGAATGCCAGTAGTCCAACGCGGTGAGGGGAGTGTCTCGATGAGGGCCACTCTTTTTATTTACCAATGAACTTTAGACACATGTTTTTTTCATTCAGATTTTTCAGTACCGCTATCCTATCTATTTGGATTTGCTGAAAGCCAGCCATCTTGGCCTATATCGGATTGTTTGTTTTTTCTCTAATTTGTGCTAACTATTGTTTGTCGTCAACTCCCCCTATTACCCCCAGTTGCGTGAATACTCGCTTTGTCAACGCCAACCTCGCATGCACCATATGCGTAAAACCACCCCAATCCGGCCGGCTTTACGCAACTGCCGCGCCGGCTCGCATAAAAAACAATTGCGTGAATCCAACCAATCCGGTTGAATTCACGCAATGAGCAGGCAGACATAAAACGGGAAACATTTGGTTCATGCGGTACTGGCTTGAGCCAGTAAAAGTAAAGGACAATTTTGATTTACCAAATCACCCAACGGGCTTTTTATTTTGCCCCTACTTTTTCCCCGCGCCAAGCCCTGCGCTTTCCTATAAGCCTCATCACATATCCAGCAACTCCGCCCAATCCCTCGGCGTCCGTGCTTTTTCCGTCACATCTTCCACCGTAAACGTATTCGATTTCAGATTTTTCAGGTTTAACCCGGCATACTGTTCGCCGGGCAAAATATAACTCCGGCCGGCGCGGTCGGTCACCACAATAGCGAGCCGGCGTCCGGGAATCCGCAACATTTGGGCGGCGTCCGGCAGGGTGAAGAACATACTGGAGGCCCGCTCCATAACGCTAACGGATGCCGGCACAATCCGTTGACCATCCTTCGTTTCATAGCCGGCATAGATGTAATCCACTTCTTTTTCTCTGGACAAGCGAAATATTTGGTCGCAGTTATACAGGCCGAAGGAGGTCAGTTTCAGGGCGTACGTTAAACTATTCGACCTTTTTCCCCCCGTGTTGGTTGTACTTTCGACCCGGTCGAAATACATGCCGCGCACGCGACTGCGCCAGGTATTCCAGGCCGCAAGAATGACATCTTCCTTGGTTGTCATGCCGGCTTCGATCAACTTCCCGTAACGTTTGAGCATCATGGGGTGGTTGTTTTCGAAATATTCCAACCAGGTATCATTCGCCATGCACCATTCCGGTTCGGTTTGAAACATATCGGCCATGACGAGGAAGCGCCGCAGGCGACGTACCTGGTCTTCAAAATTATTGAGCCGTTCGTCGCGCAGGCGAGTGTATTCGGCCATTACTTTGCCGGCATCGAAGGTATTGTTGCCGGCACTGGCAGTGAGGTCGGCGTAAATCTGTGCCAGACCGCCTTTTTCGCTGTAAAAAGAAATCAGGCAGGTATTTCCCCGTTCGGGCACCACCGAAATCCGTTCCCAGTATTGCTCGGTGGCAAATCGCAGCACTGCGCTGGTGGAGTCCGGCGAGCGCATGAAATAACAATCTTTGAACGCTTTCAACTCGGTGTACGTGTTTTCCAAATCTTCCGGAAAAAACTGGTCCACCCGGTCGCGGTCGCGAATAACGCGGATGCGCCCCTTTTCCATGCTGTTGAGGAGTTGTTCGTTGTTCATGTGCGGATTTTTCCGGAACCATTTGGGCAGCTCGGCTTTACCAGCGGCTAAGTTGTACCCGGTTTGCACGGCGTCGGTAATCCATCCAGCCGGATCGGAAGGCGGGTTTTCAAATATTTCCGGCAGGCAATCCGCCAATTTCACGTTGGTATTGTCGCGGATCACCTGGGCTTCTGAGACAATGGGCGGCCGGCTTCCCGGGTTTTGGTTTTGCATGTTGTCAAATGCCGGGTCGGGGCGGTATTTCCAGCTTTTTTCCCCATCGTCAAAATAGTACAGGCTTGCCTGAGTCAGGTTGTCGGTGGGCGAAAACGTCAGGTCGTACGTTTGTCCGGGCGCCATTTGCAGGGTTTCACCGTGCTGGTTTATGCGCACCTCGAACATACCGCCGGAATTGAAGAAAAAAGAGCCCCGCTCGTCGGCATAGTGCATCGGAATACCGGAGGCGATATAATCGGCGATGCCGCGGTATTCGCGGAATACCAATTCGACCTCGCCTTGCACCGGCATGCCCCCGGCATCCACCAACGTGTTGGCCGGAATATGTACACGGGTACCGGATACGGGGCTCTCGTAGTCCAATCCTGCCTCTGCCCGAAACCGCACGGCGGCGGCCGGTACGGTGTTTACTTTTGTACCGTAAAGTTTGAAGTTTGAAGTTTGAAGTTTGAAGTTTGGAGTTTGAAGTTTGGAGTTTGGAGTTTGAAGTTTGGAGTTTGAAGTTTGAAGTTCGAAGTTCGAAGTTTGAAGTTCGGAGTTTGATCCCGAGGCCTCGGGATGAAGTTCAAAAGCCGGTGATAGGTCAGCGATGGGCGATTTGTTTTCGGGGGCTATTTCCTGACGGGGAGCGGCGGGGTCTTGTCCGGACCTGGCGGGATCGGCGGAGGCGCCCCCCCACATCCACCACCCGGCAAGGGCAAGTATCAACAAGGCAATTGCAGGCAGGGCAAAAGCGCCGTAGTGGCGGAGTCGGAGCCACTTGTTCCGCCGGCTTTGTTGGGCGGCTATTTGCGCCCACGTGTAGTCGTCCGGTGCGGCGTCGACTTGTTTCAATTGTTGTGCCGCCCATTTTTCGAAGTCCATATTTGAAGGTAATTTATCTTTCATAATCAATATTTTTAGTGTTATTATTGCAATTTTTTATATTCCTTTAGTATTGAAGTGCAATTTCTAATAATAAGTTTTTCTGCACTGACCGAGAGGAAATTATCTGTTTTTAGATGCTTAAATCTATATTCATTTTCTTTTGCCAAATATAATTCCCGGGGTTCTATACTACCATCAGACGATAATTTACAAAAAAACGTTTCGCCACTTTGTAACTTAATAATTTCAACACGTTCGCCTTCAAATTTCATGTTTAACTTTTCTCCCTGTACCTCATATATTTTTGAAGTACCTTCCGATTTCCATCGTCCAATCACCTCCCGTGGCTTATTTTTAAAAACTTGTATTTCGGCTGCTTCATTTAGTAATTGATCAATTAAAATAGTTTTGGAGGTGTTCAATTTTAATTTTTCAAATAATTCTTTTAAGGGCATCTTCAGATAATCTTCATCATCAAATTGGTATGTATATATTGTCCTTAAATAGTATTCTCTTAAATCTGCTTCTCTGATCTGGCCGGAAAGAAAACCTTTTAATATTATCGGAAAGGATAGTATGCACAACCTTCTATGGTTATGTACCCAGATTACCCACGGCGCCCTTGCATCATCACCATATTCTTTTTTATCGGGATACCCAAATTTGTTGATAAAGTATGAAATGGATATTAAATGTAAAATATCAAGCGAATCATTTGTTTTATTTCCACGAAATATCTGATCTTCTGCTAAAATTTCATGTAAATAGGTTTGAATTGCATTTGCGCCAACCAAAACATCTATTTGTTTTTTTATTTGAATCGTATCAAAATTTTGCAAATAAATTTCTGCTGAAGGCAAAATCGCGAAAATTATTATATACAATATTGATTTCATTACATTTCGTCAATTAGGAGACCAACTAAAAAACACCAGTTAGTAATTTATCCACCATCACGCGCAAATGTTTGCAGGCCCTGGTGTATTGGGATCGCACGCTGCTTTCGCTGATGCCCATCTCGGCGGCAATTTCCGGATACGACCAGGCTTCCACGCAGTGCAGGTTAAAAACGGTTCGGTAGCCGGCGGGTAATTGTTGCACCATATTCAGGATGGCTTCGCTGTTCATGTCTGTGTCGGGCGTCACGTTCCAGTGGTCGGACGGCAGTTCGTTAAAATCTTCGGCAAAACGCAGCGGGTTTTTGCGGCGCAGGTGCTGGAGGGCGGCCCGCACGGTGACCCGGTGCAGCCAGCCCTCAAAAGCGCCGTTGCCCTGAAATTGCGCCAGATCGCGGTAGATGACCAGGAAAGCATCCTGCAACATATCCTGCGCCTCGGGGCGGTCGCGGGCATAACGCAGGCAGACGGCAAACAACCGGGTATTGTAGCGTTCATACAGGGTACGTTGCGCACCGGTGTCGCCGCGCCGGCATCCGGCAATCAATTGTGTCAGTGGTGGTTCGATCATGCGGGTGTCATTTTAAGGTATGGTGCGGGGTGGGTGTTTTTTGCTGCATGGGGTGGGTTATTTTTTGAAATTGTGTTTAATTTTGTGGCTTATGAAATATTTTCAAACAATGACGGTGCTTAGTTAAAACGATTTGAAGGCGATGGAATAAAAATCCATGTATTTTTGCCAAAACATTTTACATCATGTCAACCATACAGCCCAGCCCGCATCTCACCAACATACAACTCGAACTTTTGAAATTGTATGCTTATGATTTAAAGGAGGAAGATATGCAGGAGTTGAAAAAAGTGCTGGCCTCTTTTTTTGCGGAACGAATTCGTAAGCGTACGGGTAAACTGTGGCAGGAACGCGGCTACTCGCAGGAAACCATGGAACAATGGCTTAACGACGAAACGCAGTGATCCATGCGTATTGTCCTGGATACCAATGTGTTTCTTGTTTCCCTCTCGCCATATTCCGAATATGCGCCAATTTTTGATGCTGTTATTGGTGGGCGATTCATATTACTTCTCAGTAATGAAGTAATTACCGAATATGAGGAAATTATCGCTCAACGCTACGATCGCGATACGGTACATGATGTATTGCGCTTACTCGTTTCGCTCCGCAATACCGATCTGATCGTACCACATTATCACTGGAAACTTATTGTCAATGACCCGGATGACGACAAATTCGTGGATTTAGCCGTCGCGGGAAATGCTGACTATATTGTCACCAATGATCGACATTTCAAGGTTTTGGCCCAAACAGCTTTCCCTGTCGTCAAAACGATGAAGGCTAAAGATTTTTTGGAAATGCTTGCTGCTGAATGAGTAATGTTGTTCTACTATTGCCCCTCAAACCCGAAACCCTCAAACCCGAAACCCTCAAACCCGAAACCCTCAAACCCGAAACCCTCAAACCCGAAACCCCCAAACCAGAAACCCCCAAACCAGAAACCCCCAAACCAGAAACCCCAAAACCAGAAACCTTCTAACCACACTCTACCATGCAACAACTCCACAACTACGCCCTCGGCGCCTGGATTCCCGGCGACGGCGAGGGCATTCCGCAATACAACGCCTACACCGGCGAAATCGTAGCCACCGCTTCCGACGCCGGACTCGATTTTGCCCAAATACTGGAATACGGCCGCAAAACCGGCAATCCGGTGCTCCGTCGCATGACCTTCCACGAACGCGGGCGCATGCTCAAAGCCCTGGCATTTTACCTGCTGGAACGTAAGGAAAAATACTATACCGTCAGCCATTGGACCGGCGCCACTCGCGCCGATTCCTGGGTAGACATCGAAGGCGGCATCGGTAATTTGTTTGCTTACAGCAGCTTGCGCCGGCGATTCCCCAATGAGCCCTACTACGTGGAAGGTGAAACGGTGCGGCTGTCCAAAGAAAACACCTTTACCGGACACCATATCCTGACTCCCAAACACGGCGTGGCGGTGCATATCAACGCCTTTAATTTCCCGGTTTGGGGCATGCTGGAAAAAATCGCCGTCAACCTGCTGGCCGGTATGCCGGCAGTGGTAAAACCCAGCGAACAAACCTCGTTCCTGACGGAGGCCCTGGTGCGCGACATCGTCGAATCGGGCATTTTGCCGGCAGGCGCCCTGCAACTGATCGTCGGTACAGGCCGCGGCATCCTCGACTCCGTGATGAGTCAGGACGTGGTCACTTTCACCGGTAGCGCCGAAACCGGCAAAAAACTGCGCGCCCACCCGGCCCTCATCCAGCATTCGGTGCCCTTTACCATGGAAGCCGACTCGCTCAACGCCGCCGTATTAGGCGAAGACGCCGCGCCCGGCACGCCCGAGTTCGACCTGTTTATCAAGGAAGTACGCCGCGAAATGGTGACCAAGGCCGGACAAAAATGCACGGCCGTGCGCCGGATTATCGTGCCGGAAAAACTGTTGGAGGATGTACACAAGGCCCTGGCCAAGGCACTGGGCCAAACCACCATCGGCGACCCCGCCGTGGAAGGCGTGCGTATGGGCGCCCTCATCAACCGCAAACAACTCGACCGCGTGCGGGAAAAACTGGCCTTGCTGGCCGAAAAAACGCCGGTTATCTTCGGCGATCCAGACCGGTTTGAGGTAACGGGCGCCAACCGCGAAAATGGCGCGTTTATTCCGCCCATTTTGCTGTTAAATGAAAACCCGGTGCAACAAAAGATCAGCCACGAAACAGAGTGTTTCGGGCCGGTGAGCACGCTGATGCCGTATAAAAACCTGGAAGAGGCCATTGAAATCGTGCAAATGGGCAAAGGCTCCCTGGTCAGCACTATCTGTACCTACGACCGGCAAATCCAGCGCGAATACGTGCTGAACGCGGCGGCGTACCACGGCCGTATCCTGATGCTCAACCGCGAATCGGCGAAAGAGAGCACCGGCCACGGTTCGCCCATGCCCCTGCTGGTACACGGCGGCCCGGGGCACGCCGGCGGCGGCGAGGAAATGGGCGGCATGCGCGGCGTGTTTCACTACATGCAACGCACGGCGATCCAGGGCCATCCGACCGATATTACCAACGTGACCAACCAGTTTCAAACCGGCGCCGCACAAACCGAAACGCCGGTACACCCGTTCAAAAAACATTTCGACGAGCTGTTCGTCGGCGAGACCCTCATCACCGCCAAACACACCGTTTCAGAGGCCGATATCCACAATTTCGCCAATGTCAGCGGCGATAATTTCTACGCGCACATGGACGCCACCGCGCTGGAAGGCACGCCGTTCGCCGGGCGGGTGGCGCACGGCTACTTCGTGCTTTCGAAAGCCGCCGGCCTTTTTGTGGATGCTAAAAAAGGCCCGGTGCTGCTCAATTACGGCCTCGACGAATGCCGGTTTACCAAACCCGTTTACCCGGGTATGACCATCGGCGTAAAACTGACGGTGAAGGAAAAAATCGAACAGGAAAACGATCCAAGCAAGGAGGGCGTGGGCGCCATCCCGCGGGGCATCGTGAAGTGGCTGGTAGATGTATATGACGAAGAAGGGGAAACGGTGGCAATTGCGACGATTTTGACGATGGTGCGGAAGAAGGTTTAGGAAACCCTTTCCAACAACCACTCCTTCTCCGCCACGCCCTTTGTGCCCTCAATTTCCTCGCGCAGGGCTTTTCGAACCGTTTTATCAAATAAATTGGTTTCCAACAATTTTCTTGTAAACCGGATCGTGTTCAGGTAGTTTTCCCGGTGATAGCCCAGGTCTTTTTTCCGGCGGATAAAGGTTTGCAATGTTTGCAGGTGCGATTCGAGCAGATCGAATTCCTCCAGTTCGTAGAAAATTTTAAGTTGCAGCGTTTTGGCGGCCAGATGAAGCAGCAGGTCTTTATATTCTGCTTTTTGAAGCAGTTTCAGGGCTTCATCGAGCCGGCGGCGCTGATACTCAAGTCGGGCCAGGTTGAAACTGTACAAGCTTTCGCGGTGCGGCTCTTTTACAAAATCGCGGTAATCGCGGATAAACTGTTCCACCCAGTCCAGTTCGTGCAGCACCAGGCCGATGGTAGCGGCATTGAGGTAGGTGTACCGCGAAAGCGCGCCATCGACCAGGAAATATTTTTGCGCCAGGCCGTCGCGGTAAAAGTCGAACTGTTCGGGCAGGTAATCCGGATTGCCGGCGTTGTACCGGCGAATACAAAAATTGATCGCCAACACATACAGATCGCGCATTTCATCGCTCGGAAACAGTTTATTGTGCTGCAGGAGCAGTTGCTTAAACTGTTTAAAATAAGCCGTTTCATCGGGGTTGGTCAGGGCACGGTAACAGAAATAGTACACGGCCACACTGGGATCGTTCAGTACCGGGGCCGATTCCAGGTGCATCAGCGCAGCATCAAGCAGTCCGAAATCGTAGGTCGTGTTGTACACGGTTTGGTGCGACAGCATAAAACACGACTGCCATAGTTTGCGGCTCAAAAAGGTCCGGTCCAATTGGTTGGAAAGTTCCTGCAGGGGCAAGGGTCCTGTCGGGTTTATTTCCGCTTCTGCGCGGTATTTTTCCAATAAAAACTGGTAGAGTTGCTGGTGAAAATCGGCGTTGCGCTGCGGGCGGCTCAACAGCGTCGTAGCCGATTCCATAAGCGCCTGTTGGGCGTGGTCCTGCAATTTGCGCTGCCGCAACAAGCCGGCCTGGCGCAAGCGCAGCTGGGGGGTGTCGGCCACAAAATCCTGGACGGCTAAAAACTGACCGGCTAATTGGAACAGAAAACTCATCGCCATCCGAATTCGGTGGTCGTCAAATTGGTCTTTTCCAAAAACTGCTGCAAAAGCCTGCTCCTTTTCCGGTGCAGGCCGTTTGTTTTTCAGCGGTTTTTCTAAAAAATCGAGCAGATCGATCACTTCCCGGCGCTGATTGAAATACGGGCTACGGACAAACTTTTTCAACGCTCGCAGTTCGGCATCGGAAAAAGTGCGTAAAAGTAGGAGTAAACGGGTATTTTCCATGTAGGTTTTTGCTTGCTTTTAGTAGACAAATGTAGGGCTAATTTAAAAAATATAGCTGAAATAATTTAATTGGTTAGTACAGTGTAAATTAAGATGTTGGGGGGGCGCCCTGCCTGTTTCAACCCCTCCCCCATCCCCTCCCCCGAAGGGGAGGGGGGCTTGCACTCACGTATATTAATGATTTTAGATATGAAAATCTAATAAAATTACGAAATCAAGCCCCCCTCCCCTTCGGGGGAGGGGATGGGGGAGGGGTTGAAACGGCACGCCCAATTAAATCATTTCACACAGATTTTAAACGCAAAATTTATACAGAAAATAAAATCGACTTATTTATTTATGCAAAAAACCCGTAGACAAATCCCCAATTTTGTTTTTGGTGCTTCCCTGATCTCCCTGCACTTTTGTACCCAATAATCGAATTATTTAAAACACTTTATCCCATGCAAAAAAATATTACCTGTTTTCTCCGTCTGTTTTTACCGGCATTGCTGTTATTTTTAACGAGCCTGCCCGCTTCGGCGCAATTCATTGTTTCCGGACGTATTACCAATCCCCTGGGCACGCCAATGACCGGCGTCGTCGTAAATATTACCGGTTCGGGGAACTCCTTTGCCATCACCGATACGTTGGGCAACTACACCGCCACACTACCGGAAGGCGGCGCCTATACCATTGCCCCGTACTGTAATGTGAATCACCTCAACGGCGTCTCCACCTTCGACCTGGTGTTGATATCCAAACATTGGTCCAATGAGACGCCGCTTACATCGCCCTTCCAACTCATCGCCGCGGATGTCGACAACAACGGCCTGGCTGATCTTACCGACTCGCTGGAAGCCCGGAAAATGATCCTGGGTATCGACCCCCAATTTTTGTATAACACCTCCTGGCGTTTTGTCCGGGCCGGATATGTCTTTCCCGACTCGCTGAACCCCTTTCAGCCGCCGTATCCGGAGTCATTCGGCATCCCGAACCTGACCGCCAATGTCAGCAACGTCGATTTCATCGGCGTAAAAATCGGCGACATCAACTACACTGCGATTCCGGCCAATCTGACCGATTCCACGCACCTGTCGTGGATCGACGGCACGGTACGCATCGACGAAAACACCGATTGTGTGGCCGACGCGGGAGAACCGGCCTTGCAAAACTGGGTGGTTCGGGCGCAAAGTCCTTTCGGGACGTTTTACGGAAAGTCCAACGCCGGCGGGCAGTTTTCCATCGGGGTGCCACCGGGCACACACGCCGTTACGCTGTTGTCTCCCAACAACTTGTGGGACATTTGTACCAACCCTTTAACCAACGTGACAACCACAGAGCTAAATCATACTGCCGTATCGTTTCCGGTGCAGATCGAAACGGAATGCCCTTACATGGAGGTCGACTTGGCCACCCCGTTTTTGCGGCGTTGTTTCAACAATGTGTACACCGTACAGTATTGCAACAAGGGAACCATCGCAGCCGAAAACGCAACTGTGGAGGTCATGTTCGACCCATATTTAGACGTGGTGGGCAGCTCCATACCCTGGAGTTCGGTCAACGGCAACAACTATACTTTTGCCCTGGGCGATATGCAGCCCGGTCAATGCAGCTCATTTTACGTCATAGTTTATGTGGATTGCGCAGCCGAACCGGGGCAAACGCACTGTTCCTCCGCGCATATCCTTCCCGACACCCTTTGTACGCCGCCCAATCCACTCTGGAGCGGCGCCAATCTGGAGGTCAGCGGCCGCTGCGACAACGGTGAGGTGATCTTCACGATCAAAAATACCGGCGCGGCCATGACGGAGCCCGAACAATACGTGGTAATTGAAGACATTATGATCCAGATGACCGGCGGCGGCCCGGTGCTGCTGGCCGCCAACCAAACGCAAACCGTCACGCTGCCCGCCAACGGCTCCACCTGGCGGCTGGAGATTCCCCAGGCGCCATTCCACCCCTGGAGCACTCAACGCGGCGTATCCGTGGAAGGCTGCGGCACCAACGGGAGCGGCAATTTCAGTACCGGCTTCGTTACCCAATTCCCTTATGCCGACGAGAGCCCCGCATTCGACACCGACTGCCACGAAAATGTGGCCAGCTTCGACCCCAACGACAAGCAGGGATTCCCACGCGGCGTATACGACGAGCATTTTATTCCGGAAAACCAGGAGATTTCCTACCACATCCGTTTTCAGAATACCGGCACGGATACGGCGTTCAACATCGTCATACTCGACACGCTTTCCGAAAGCCTCGAATTAGCCACTTTGCGCGCGGGCGCCGCCAGCCACCCCTATACGTACAATATCCTCGGCCCGGGCGTGATTCAGTTTTTGTTTCAAAACATCCTCTTGCCCGACAGTAATGTGAACGAAGCGGCCTCCCACGGGTTTGTGCAGTTCAGCATACGCCCCAAAGCGGACTTGCCCAAGCCGACCGTGATCGAAAACGCCGCTGCAATTTATTTCGATTTCAACGAGCCCGTTATCACCAACCGCACCTGGCATACCGTCGGAGAAAAATACCTCAATATATCTAACGTGGTGTTCCTGTCCGGACTCGAACTGGACGTGTATCCCAACCCCGCCAGCACAGCGGCTACTTTTTTCCTGAAAAGCTCCCGCCCGATGAACGGCCGTTTGCTCCTGTTCGACACGCAGGGCCGGCCCGCACGGCAACAGGCCTTCCAAACCAATGTTTTTGACATCAACCTTACAGGCCTTCCCCCCGGCCTGTATTTCTACCGGTTGGAGTCGGAAGGAAAGGTTGTGGCAGCGGGAAAAGTGGGCGTGCTGAGGTAAAAACAGGCAGCACATCCAAATGGTCCAATGTAAAAAGCCTCGTTCCGAGTAATCGGAGCGAGGCTTTTTTACGTGCGGGCAAGTACTTCCCTTTGTTAATCAAAATTATGCCCTTCTTGATGTTCATTGTACTGCTGAACAACCACCCTTTCGTCCCCGGGCGTTCAGCCCATGTTGACCTTTTTCCGCCCTTCGTTTACCCCAACCCGCCGTCTGTTGACGCTGGGTTGCCGCGTATTTCCAAACCGGATATTCTTGCATAAAATTTAAGAATATGCGCAAGAACTTATCCTTTATCGCGGCGGCCCTGTTGCTGGCCGCCCAACTGCACGCCCAATTAGAGCCGGATGCCGGTAATTGGAAAACCTGGTTCATCTCCTCGGGCAAGGAATATCGTCTGGCCCCACCGCCGGCCTGGAAAACGGAAATCGCCGAGGTGCTTTCCCGGCAAAAAAACCTGGATTCGGCCGGCCGGCAACAGATCATTTATTGGAACGCGGGGGCGCCCGGCTACCGCTGGCAGCCCATGATGTTCCGCTTGTGGATGTCGGACACCACCTACAACGGCGCCCTGGCTTACATGCTGCTCGGCACCGCTACCTACGATGCCACGGTGGCGGCCTGGGATACGAAGTACGCCCTCAATCGATCGCGCCCCTTCGCCGCCGATAGCCGCGTGAAAGTGTATGCGCCGAAGCCGGAGAGTCCTTCTTTTCCCTGCGAACATTCTGTGGCAGCCGGGGTAGCCGTTGCGCTGATCAGTCATTTTTATCCGGCCATGGCCGATTCTGCCCGGCACATGGCCGACCGGCTGATGGCTTCCCGGATTGATGCCGGGGTGGCCTTTCCCAGCGATACCAGGGCCGGTTTCGAATTGGGCAAAACTATTGCGGAGATTGAAATTGCGAAAACCAAAACGTACACGCCACAAATGATCTGGGACGGAAAGCAACCCGAGGGGCCGGGTTTTTGGCGCGGAGAAGCGCCTGCGTCCCCGCTTGCCGGCCGGAGTAAAACGGTGGCGCTGGACAGCAGCAGCCAGTTTCGCCCCGGCCCGCCGCCCGACTATGCCAAGGATATGGCAGAGTTGAAAAACTTCAAACCCTCCTTCGGCTCGATGGCCAATGCGTACTTCTTTGGCAGTCAGCCTTTTTGGGAGGATTTGCTGCACAAAAAGGTATTTGAGTACAACCTGCACCTGAATCCGCCCCGGGCAGCCCGCGTGTACGCCCTTGCCGCTATTGCCTACTACGACGGCTTTGTGTCCTGCTGGGATGCCAAATATACCTACTGGGGCATCCGTCCGGAACAGTACGATACCACCTTTCAACCCGTCCTGTTCCAGAGCCCGCCTTTCCCGGGTTATCCCTCGGGCCACGCGGCCATCAGCGGTGTGCTGAGCGAGCTGTATGCGTATTTATTTCCGGCGGAAAGCGCTTATTTCCGGCGCAAAGCCAAAGATGCGGCCGAATCGCGCTTTCAGGGCGGTATTCACTTCCGCACGGACAACGAAGTCGGGCTGGAAATGGGCCGCAAGGTAGGCGACGTAATCATCCGGAAAGCGAAGGCCGACGGGGCCGATAAGGCGCCGGCGGAAGCCAAAACAGCTAGTGCCGGGAGGGCTGATTGAGCACTATAAGTTGCAAGACAAATTTATTTCACATACTTAGGAGAAGCGATGAAAACAAACCGGCGGGATTGGACGAGGCCGTTTCCCTGGTGAACAAAACGCAAAAAAATGACGAACACCGACCATAACACCCTCAAAAACCAAGCGCGCACAGCCGGTTTTTTATTTCTTGTCTGGATCATTACCGGCCTCTTCGGCCTGATGTATATCCCGGCAAAAATCAACATGCAGGGGGAGGCCGCCGATATTGGCCGGAACATCCTGGCCAACGAATTGCTGTTCCGGACGGGTGTCGTGGTCGATCTTGCCGGGACCGCTGTCTGGATCTTAATGGTTTTGGTTTTCTACCGCATGTTCCGGCAGGTGAACGATTTCCAGGCCAAACTTCTGGTGGCGTTCGTGCTAGTGCAGATACCGGCAGTGATTACGACAGACGCCTGCAATATGTTGGCCCTCGTTCTTTTCAAAGGAGAGACGCTGAAAACATTCGAACTCGCTCAGCGGCAGGAACTGGCCGCAGTTTTTCTTAAAATAAATACTTCCGTAACTTTGGTTCTGGAATTTTTCTGGGGTTTATGGTTGTTGCCCCTGGCGGTTCTGACGTACCAGTCGCGTTTTTTGCCGCGTTTTTTAGGGGCCTGGTTGTTCGTCAACGGGTTGGCTTACCTGGTTTTGTGTTTTACGGGTATTTTGTTCCCAGCATACCGTGAAACGGTTTACAAAGTTGCTTTTCCCGTATTTTTCGGCGAAATGGCGCTAATGTTGTGGCTGGTAGTAAAAGGCGCAAAAGACAACGGTTTACGGATAAAAAAGCATGAATACGAAAATTGATAAAAAACGCCTGACCCTATTTTTCAAGATCGGCGCCGCTTATTTGTTGGGTTGGGTCTTGTACGACCTGGCGAATCACCCATCCGGCGAAATTCAGCAACGTTCCCTCAACGAGGTATGGCGGGCCGTTTACATCGTCCTGGTCAATTACTGGTTCTTCGAACATACACTGCCGGCCTTGCGATTCGGCTGGAAAGGGCTGCCGCGCAACATATTGTTGCTCGGCAGCCAATTTTTATTGTATTCCTTCGGTTTGTATGCCTGGCGGTACCTGGGCATTATCCTGCACATTTATGTTTCTTTTAAGGACTATGAATCCATGCGCGACGGGATTTGCGACCAGTTCTCCGCCAGTGTATTTTCTATTTTTTTCTTTGCCGTTATCCGCCATATTCACGATCATATAAAACTGAAACAATCGACGCAACAGTTGCTGATAGAAAAGCAACAGGCGGAATTGAACTACCTTAAATCGCAGACCAATCCCCATTTCCTGTTCAACACCCTGAATAACATCTATTCCCTCGCCAGCGACAAATCGGATATGGCGCCGGAATCTATTTTGCGGCTGTCGAAAATCCTGCGTTTTATGCTCTATGAAACCGGCGGAAAATCTATCTCTGTCGAGCAGGAAGTGAAAGTGATCGCCGATTATATTGCCCTGGAAAAGCTGCGTTACGACGATTCCCTGCACGTCAGTTTTACATACGATATATCGGACATGAAACAAACGCTGCCGCCCTTGCTCCTGATCCCGTTGGTAGAAAACGCGTTTAAACACGGCGTTTCTGAAACGCGCAACCGGCCCTTTGTCGACATTCACCTGTCCATAGATAAGCGGCAATTATCTTTTTTGGTCAAAAACTCTGCGGAAAAGTCGCCGGAAGAACAGGAGGTCAAAGAAAACATCGGCCTTTCCAATCTCCGGCGTCAACTGGAGTTGCTCTACACGGACTATAAACTATCCGTGCAGCAATTCGAGTCGGTATTTGTCGTCAGTTTGAACATCAACCTTGCCAGCCATGTATAAAATCAGATGCATCATTGTGGAAGACGAGCCACTGGCGACGAAAATACTGTCGGGATACATTGCCCATGTTCCCTTTCTGGAGTTGCAGGGCGCCTTTAAAGATGCCCTGCTCGCCACGGAATTTCTGCAGGATAACGATACCGACCTGATTTTTCTGGATATTCACCTGCCCCGGTTGAAAGGTATGGCTTTTTTAAAAACGCTGCCGCACCCGCCGGCCGTGATCGTGACCACCGCTTACCACCAATATGCCGTAGAGGGATTTAATTTGAACGTAACGGATTATCTGCTAAAACCCTTTGAATTTGAGCGCTTTCTGACGGCTGTCAACAAAGTAAAAAAAGGGGGCAATGAAAAATCGCAGATACCGGAAGTTCCGGAGAAGGACTACATCTTCCTGAACGTCCAAAAAAAGAAAGTAAAAATCCAGTTTTCAGAGATCGTTTATATCGAAAGCCAGCGGGAATACATCAAAGTGGTAACGACCAAAGCAGCCTATCTCTCCAAAATGGGCACCCATGAAATTGAAGCGCTTTTGCCGGCACACCTGTTCCGGCGGGTACACCGTTCGTATATCATTTCTTTAGACAAAGTGCAATCATACACCGCCGAAGTGGTGGAGGTAAACGGTGTGGAAGTGCCGGTCGGGCGGGGATACCGGGAGGTGGTGGAGGGGCTGTGAAGATCAGCCCTCACCGTATAATCTTCCCGCCGTCCACAACGGCCCCTGCCCGCACCCTATACATCAGCACACCCGCCGTATGCCCCAGAGCCTCAGCCGGAATTTCTATCCGGTGCATACCTGCCGGTAAAACGCGTTCCACGACATACACCTGCCGCCCCATTTGGTCGAACACGACCAAATGAACGGTTTCAGCCGCCGCCAGGGCCACCGGAATGTAAACCGGTCCGGCAGACGGGTTGGGCGAAGCCGGGAAAATTTCCGTCCGCAGCACAGCAGGCGCCGTCGCAAATTCGAAACGCAGTGCGCGAATCTCCTTGCCGTCGGCTAAATAAACCTCCGGACGCAACTGCCCGGGATATAATTCCATCGCCCGGCTGAGTTGTACCGGCTGCAAGGCTTTGATTTCCAGATAAAAAACAGGGTCGGCAGCCCCAAAAACGGCTCCGTTGGCATCGTCCCAACTCAAGGTAAGCACGCCGGGCGCCGGCTGCGCATAGAATTGATCGAACGCCGGCGCGCCGAAACCCGGAATGATCCGCTGAACCGCCAACACGTCGGGATCGAACCGGAACGCGAACTGCATCCCCTGAAGCCCCGTTTTTTCTTCCGGCCGGATCGCAATTCGAACCGTTTCGCCCGGGCGAAGCAGGGCATCATCCAGCGTGAACGTCATAGTGGAGCGGTCTTCCAATACCTGACCGGCAAAACCCGGGTCGGCGCTTTCGTTCACGTCGCCCACCTTTACCCCGACGAAGTCGTACATCGAAGGAGTCCAGGGTTGCATATCGGCGACAAAAACACTGTCCGGGAACCCGCCCTGGAGCGGATTGGGCTGATTTGGAAAGAGGTATTTTGCGTCTACAAAACGCCAGGAACTGTTATTCGGCAGCTCTTGGGTAATGCCCAGGAGCAATTTGCGCAACTCCACGATGTCGAAAGTAGTCACCGTATTGGAACGGTTGGCATCCGCCGCTACCAGCTTGTAAGCCGACGGCAGCAGTTCCAGCCCGAGCACGTGTTTGTTGATCAGCAGCAGATCGAAGGTGGACACGCCGTTCAACGGACTGTCGTCGCGGTAGGGTTTTATGTAAAAATCGCCGCCCGTCGGTACCACAAAATCATACGCGCCCTGGTCATCCGTCAGGTCGAAGAGATTAAACGGCGGCAGGGTGGGATGCGTACCGTCCACGGCAACCGCAACGGCATTTACCCCGGCGCCCATTTCCGTCCGGATTAATCCGGAAACCGGCAGTTGGGTGGGCGCACAAAGGCCCCCGGCGTCTTCCAGCGCAAAATCGTACGCGCAGGTGGCTTCGTTGCCGCAGCCATCCGAAACCGTCCATTCGATCCGGTGATTGCCGAGCGGGAGTTGTGGCAAAACAAAATCGAGTGGATTGGAAGGCGTATTCCAAACTACCCGAATGGTTTTCTGAAAACCATTGGCGATATGTTGCACGGCAAACTGGTATTTGGCATTGGCCGGTATCTGCCGGTTGTCCATACTTTTCGGAACGCCGCCGTTGTAATTCGGGGTAGCAATATTGTTGTATAACACATCGCCGGCAGACGGCGGGTTGTCGCTTTTGATGACCGTTTCGGGGGCGCCGTCGCCGTCCAGATCGAGGAACAACAAATACCGGACATCCACATCGGCGCCGTAACAGGCGTCGGTTACATCCAAACTCAGATCGGGTTCGCCTTCGCAAAGGTCCTGCGCCACGCCGCCCGGGATGGTGGTGTAACTGTCGTTCCACAATTGCGCATCGTTGCTGCTGAAATCTTCGTACGTCGGCGCATTGGCGGGGCAGTTCTCCACTACCGGCGCCTCGGAATCGATGATAAAAATCACCTGTTCGTAGGTATAGCCGTGGGCGTCGGGATTCCAGAAGATGCTGTAATCCAGGGAATCCGGGTCTGTCGGATTGACCGGCGTCCTGGTCGGCGCCCAGGGATCGGGGGTTCCGACAGGCGACACCACCGGGCCGGGCAGGTTGTCCGGGTGGATTTCCGACATATTCGGGCCGGGGTTGGGCACGATCACCACGAGATGACCTTGCACACATTCATTGACGATCGTCCAGGTGCGCAAAATTTTCAAACAGGCGTCCGGCACGTCGGTGATACGGTCGTCGGTGTACGTGATTTTTATCTTTTCACAACTCAAATTACCCAATTCGGGGGCACCGTAAATACCGGCGGTGTCGCACATCGTGACGATCGTGTCATTCGGGAATTTGATCCAATAGTTTTGTGCGGCATCCACCTGGATTTGTTGTACGCACTGGCCGTCCGGCCCGCCGGTTTTAAAGACGGTAAAGGTGCGGGTGATACTTCCCGTGTTGCAGGTAGAGTCGAACTGGGCAAAATCCACCTCGTTAGTCATAGAATCGATCCCGCAGGAGGGCGTCGCATCGCCGTAAGCCGCGAGCGACAGGTCAAAAGAATCGCAGGTGATCGTTACGTCGGGCGGCGCCTGGCAGGAAGCCGGAAATGTATCCCGCACAACAACCAGCGTCGAACAGTCGGCCGATTGTCCTTTGGAAAAGGCAGTATCCACCTCGCCGGCGGGCAGCAGCACATCGTAGGCCCGCAATTGCACGAGAATCGTATCGCCGACATCGGCACAGCAGAAATCTGCGGCGTTGAAGAACCGGTTGACCGGCTGGCAGCCGTTAGTTTCCAGGCGGCGCACTTTGAACGCCACGGTGCTGCACGAGTCGGAAGAACCGTTGTCCAACGTATCGGCGGGCAGGGAAAAACGCCCCGTAGTGTCCAGCGTGACGACCAAAAAAGAATCGCACAAAGCAATCGGCGGTATGCTGTCGCCAACGGACAAGGCAATTTCACAGGAAGCCGTATTGCCGCAGTCATCGGTAGCGACATACACGATCTGGGTAACGCCCGCCGGAAAATCCGCCACGGTGTCGAAAGCAGCCAGGGTGTCCGTGGCTGTCGGGTCATTGCCGGGAAAATCCGTCAGGGTCGCTTCCAGGCTATCCGGCACGCCGTTTATGGTCCAGTAAGCGGTTACGGCCGTCACCCGGGAGCAGCCGTCGCCGACGATGATGCCGGGCAATTCCAGCGTGCCTTTACAGTCGGTTGTTTGAATAGAAACGGCGGTATCGGCCGGGCATTGAAAAGTCGGGCCGTCCATGTCCAGCACGTCGATGTGTTGCAGGCCGGTCACGGTATGTTGGGTAGAATCCGTCGAACAGGTGTCGCGGATGGTCCAGGTACGGTAGAGCCTGTGGCTGCCGCCGCAAAGGGCGCCGGCCGAATCCGTATAGGTCGCCTCGATTTCGCACAGCGGCGATTCCGACAGCGGGTACTGCCGGGAACCGAACAGGATATAGGGCTCCCCGGTCGTCTCCGGCAGCGGATCGGCGCCGGAGCAGGAAACCGTGGTATCGGCCGGGTACAAAATGTCGGCGATGTTACGGTTGCGGTTGATGGTTTGCACGCAGGTGGCCGCGTTGTTCGAACTGTCCACTACCGTCCAGAAACGGCGAATGTATCCGGAAACGGTTCCGGGCGAATCGCAGGGCACATCGGTGGCCACGTCGATGAACAGGGTAGAAACGGCGCTGGGGCAGGTTTGTAAAATAGTGGGCATGCCCGCGGCTATTTCCAGACTGTCTTTTAAAAATTCCGGGCTCAGGTGCGCCA
The DNA here is from genome assembly GCA_963169325.1 of Bacteroidota bacterium. Lineage (GTDB taxonomy): Bacteria > Bacteroidota > Bacteroidia > Chitinophagales > Saprospiraceae > M3007. The sequence continues at coordinate 14,215 of CAUJEY010000184.1, read as the reverse complement.
TGGGTAAGGCGCAAGGCACGTTTATTTCCGGGCAATCCAGCACCAGCACGAGGCTGTCGGCTACCTGGATGATGCCCAGGCATTTGTTGGTGCTGGAGGTGTCTGCCACCCGGAAGATATAGGTTTGATTCACGTCGGCAGCCCCAAAAGTGGTCGGCAGCCATGGGCCGTTGCCCGGGGGATCAGTTTTGTCCACTTCAGCAACGTGATCTTCGCTGAGGCAGCCATAAGGTTCGACTAATAATTGTTCCAATGCAGGTGTTACCGTGCAGCCCGGCCCCAGATAGACCGTCAACGTGTCGGCACAGACCAATGAAGAAGATGCCGGAACGACGAGTATCGAAAACGAGCAGCTGGCCGTGTTGCCCGAGGTATCAAGTGCCTGAAAAACGTTGACAGTCGTACCAATCGGCAGCGGGTGTCCCGAGGGCCAACCTTCCTCCAGAGTGGGCACGATCTCCGTCAGGCCGTCGAATGCGGTCACTACGTAGAGGTAATTCGTGTCGCACCGGCCGGAAGCCAACACTACGGTATCGCCTGGCGGGCAATTGATTATCGGCGGGATGGTATCGGACGACAGCCGGGAATAACCGGCAGGCAGTGCGTCGCTAACAGGGATTAAATTATTCGTATGATTCCGGCTATCGGTCGCGGCGTTAACACTGGCGCTTAACAGCAGAAAAAGCGTAAAAAATCGGCTCATAATGGAAACTTTCGTTGTCTTTAGTACGAAAGCCGTGGCGAAAATTGAGCCAAGTTTTACGGGGGAATAATGTTGGAAAAAAATACTTTTTGCGATTTTTTTATAATATGAGAAAGCAGAACTAATCAGTTACAATATTTTGCCAAACTTCCGGTGCTCCCATAGCGGCGTTCCGTCTTGTTTTTTCCCAACAATACAATACACGCTGCCTACATAACCGCCGGCAACAGGGTCGGTAAAAAAGATAATCTCCGGTAGCGAGTTGACAGGGTCGGCGGTGGAAGGCATAGACCGGCCAGGAGGCATTGCCGCTTCGGCCCTGCTCATGGCCCGGATCCAAACTTTTTCCTGCCCGCCGCCAAACGCCATGAGTGATATCCGGTCCTGAACGCGTATACCCGTATTGAAAGAAGGGATAAACTCGCCTTCCAGACTCAGGGTATTGCAGCCCGTATCCAGATAGCCGGAATCGATAAACACTGCCGGTTTGCTAGAGGCCGTATCCAAACGCCCATTGACAATACCCGTCATCATGTTATTTAAAGTACAGTATTCTAAAACATTAAACGCAGACATAAAACGGTTCAATTGCAGGAATTTTCCGGCATAATTGGGCTTGAAGGGCTTTTGGGGGGTATGTACGACGGCATCGTTATCCTCCCCGTAAAACCAGCGGAGCAGGGTCGCGCCCGGCAAGGGCATACCGACAGTGGAATAGACCGGATGGGGGTCTCCTGGCAATTGCACCTGGAACGGCCTTAAAAAACCGCCATAATGATTGTTAGACGCCTGCCCCCCGCTAAACTGATTCCCATGATAACTCAAATCGGCTATTCCCCAGAAACGATTGTGCATGGCATAAAAATTTTGGGCTAATCCCAAATGTGCATCCGAACCGAAGATATGCAGACCGTTATTGCCATTGAACCGGGCGCTTACCGTATTGATCTGCCAGCCGTCGGCATTAGAACCCACCGTGTTGCCATAAATGTAGACACCATGCCCCGAGAAATTGGAGACCACGCAATTTCGAAGGGTAAAACGCCCGTAGGCGATGATGCCGTGGCAACGCCGGTCCGGCTTTTGAGTAGATTCAAAAGGATCGACAAAGGTACCGTGCCGCTTCACCTCCTGAATGCTCACACGGTCCCAATCCCGGTCGAAAAAAAGCGCGTAGTGGGTTTGCCCCGGCACGAAGGATTGGCCGTTAACATACGGCGGGAACGGGGCTGTTTGCGGCGTATGGGCGCCGACAAATTCAATATTTTCGATCAGGGAGCCTTCCGCGACGGGCCGCTCCGGGTCTCCGGCGGGCAACGGCATGCGGGCCGGAATGCCTCGGCTGCCGTGTGCTTTCCAGTTCGTTTCATCCAAATATTCCGGCGACTGGTACGTAAGCGTGTTGCTGCCGCCATGATGAATCACCAAACCGGGCGTATCGTTGAAAAAGACAAAACGGGTTCCCGGCTGATCGCTCCCGCCGTTACCCAACAGGTGCATACAACGCACCAATTCGATCGGCCGGCTGAACCGGTATTCTTTGGGTTGGAAAATGAGCGTCCATCCCATCGAAAATTTGGGCTGTACACGTCCGGGTGGCAGGGCGCTCCAATGTTGAGCGCGGCACAGGGCGGGATAGTAATCGTCGCCGTCCGTTGAAAGGTGGAAATCTTCAATTTGGAACATGATTCTGTGGTTATTTTATGGTGTATTGACCGTTTTGGGTATACAGCCAGGTATGTGTGTAGCCGGCATTTACAACATGAATCAAGTCGTCTTTGGAGTCTTTGTTAAATCGTCCGACCAGAAACTTGTAGTTTCCCGCGTTTTTCATGTTATACTTATTATCCGGATACTTCTCCCGCATTACGAAAGAGCCGTCACCATTGGACTCCCAAACCCGGAGGTAGTTTTCATTTACCAGGTGAATAATATCCGTTTTGCCGTCTCCATTTACATCGGCCGTTAAAAATTTGTAATTGGTATTATTCTTCATGGCATAGCCGTTAGCAGCAGGGTACCTGGGTTTTATGTCAAACGATCCATCGCCTTTTGAAATCCACACATGTCCATAGTCGTTATTAACGACATGAAACAGGTCGCTTTTCTCATCGCCGTTGAAATCACCCACGGAAAAGTGATAATTCGCATCGTTTTTCATAGAATAGCCATTAGCCGCCGGGAACCTCGGCCTGATGTCAAATGTGCCGTCGCGTTTTGAAATCCAGACGTGCGCATAATCGTTATTGACGACGTGCAACACATCGCTGACCTTGTCGCCATTAAAATCGCCGATCAGGAATTTATAATTCGCGTCGTTTTTCATCGCATAGCCGTTGGTAGCGGGGAATCGTGGTTTTATTTCAAACGTGCCGTCGCCATTCGATATCCAAACGTGGGTATAATTGTCATTGACGACATGGAACAGGTCAGTTCTTCCATCGCCGTTAAAATCGCCCGAGGAAAAATGATAATACGCGTCATTTTTCAAAGCATACCCATTAGACGCCGGAAACCTGTCTTTTATATCGAATGTGCCGTCGCCATTGGATATCCAAAGGTGCAAATAGTTATCGTTGACAATATGCGTAAGGTCCGTTTTGCCATCGCCGTTAAAATCACCGGTTATAAATTTATAATTCGCGTCGTTATCCATGCCGTAGTGATTATCCTCCGGATACCTGTCCTTTATTTCGTATGTCCCGTCGCTTTTGAACAGCCAAATATGCAGATATGTTCGATAGGCGAAATGCGCGATATCCGTCAGGCCGTCGCCGTTAAAATCGCCGGTCAGGTAATTATAATTGTTCCCGGAAAAATCATACTTGGGCCAGGGAAATGCTTTTTTTACGGGGTTCTTCGCGTCATGATAGAATTTGGCTATTCCTGAAATATCATCTGCGGACAAAGTATTCCGCTGTCCCATACAGTCGGGACAATCAACGGTCTTTGATCCCGACACACATTCTATGGTTTTCAAGCCCGGCCGGGCGCCGGCTGTTTGGGCGTAATGCATGATGGAGCAATAGTCATACGCGCTCTGAAAATCGCCGGAAGGCAACCAACTTCCATTCGAAGAGGAGATCATTGTAAAATTATGTTCTTTGCCGTCTTCTATATTATCTTCATTGATCCGGATATACCGTTCGCGATCATCCCGGTTTTGTTCATGAAAAAAACCGGCGGCGTGCAGTAGTTCGTGCATGACGACGCCTTTGCCGACGCCTCCCGGGTTTAAATGCAAAAACTGTTCTCCCCCCTGTCGCCCGACCTCGGAGCTTCCCAGGGTCTTCTCATCCGGTTCCGAACAGGTTATATTGATAAAGTCTTCATGCTGCCGGAATTTGGGAACCAGGTAAAGCACGGTGGAGTTGTTTATTTCTTCTATCGCTTCGTGAACAGCCTTCCCCAATCCATTGGTATAGATATCCGCACTAATCAATATCGGGATGGTGCCATTCCACCACCGGTAATCCCAACCGAACAGCCCCTTGTCTCTCGAAAAGGAATGTGCCACCATTTTAGGGAAATCGTTGCCAACCACCATATCGTCGTCGAGGTAATAGTAGTGCCCTCTTTTGGTAACCGTATACTCCCGGGCCGTATCGGTAAAGGGCAGGGCCAGGGTCATTTTTACGACACTGTCTTTTTTTATTAAACCGGTTTTTTGCGCTGTTGTGGTCGATACCTGCTTTACTTGCGCAAACACCGGCCAAGACAGCAGCAGGGCGGAGAGCGCGACGGAAAAAAATTTGAGTTTCATAACGTTTTTTTGGATAATGAGTATGACTTATTGCACTATGGTGCGGTACTCTAATAAAAGGACAACATCGGAAAGGCTGCCGGGGTCCTGCTCACTGCCCGGCGCGCCGTCCGGCAAACGCAGGTGAAAGACCTGGTCCAGGTTCGCGCCCCGCAAATCATTAAGCGGCATTTCCAGCGGGGTCGTTTTCCAGCCCTCGTTGTTGGAAAAAGCAATCCCGTTGGCGATATCGAACACGGTTTCCTGGCCGCGGTCGGCGGGCCTGATCCCGGCAGTTCCGGAAAAAGCGGTGTTGCTGATGCACATTACGGCGATATTGACGAGTTGGCGACTTCCGTCTTGTCCGGGCAGGTTCAATTTGCGGATATCAAACGACAGTTCTTTGGGCGTATCCGGTTCCTGCAGGCGGCTCAACCCATTTGCATCCAGCGCGGACGCGGCCACCAGAAAGGCACGCTCCTTAGGCGATCCGGGGGGTATTTGCAGGCGCTGCCTGTCGGAGTCATACCCGGCATTCATATCAAATACGAGCAACAAATCGGTCAGGGCCGGCAGGCTGAACGCGTTCGTTTCCAGCGGGAGCTCGATTTCCCAAAACGACTCGAAGCCGCTGCCTTCGAAGGGTAAATAGGATTCGCCGGGCAATCCATAGACCAGCATATCATCCTTCAACCTGAACTCCGACAACGGCAACGCATCCGGAAAACGGGTTAAAACGTTTAATTCGCCCCATTTTTTTCCGCTTACCACGGAGACCCCGTCGTTCCGCAACATACCCACAGGAGGAGGCCCGCCGGCGTATTGCGACAAAGCGGTTATGGACCGGACCCGGAAACCGAAGGCTCCCGGGTAGGCTAATTGCAAGGGTAATTCCGTCGTGTAAATCCGGCAGTGCCCTGTTTTTTTGATCTGCCCAAACTCTAACGGAAATTCTTTGGCCAGTGAAATCACATGTTTGACGGGTACGCCGAGGCGTAAGGCCTGCAGGCGGCCGGATTCTAATTCGGCCAGGTCTGCCTGCAAGCGGTCGGCCCCGGTAAGCCCGCGCAAACCGGCCGGCAGGTAGTTGAACCGAATAATCCGGATGTCGCGGCTTTGTTCGAAGGCCAGGGCGCGTTCGGCCAGCCAGGCAAACCGGGCGCCGGTGTCCACATAACGGCGCAGGAGCCGGTTGGCGAAGTTGGCCAGGTTTTGCCAAAGCCCGGTGTTGAGAAACCGGTCGCGTTGGAAACGTGCCAACGTGTCGGCATACTCCACGTCGGCGCTCGCGATTTCCTGTTCGAAGCGGGTGATCGCCACCTGGCGTTCCCGCAGTTTTACTGCCGCCTCGGCAGCCGGTAGCGCTACGTTAAGCAAATGTTCGAATTCACCCTGCCGTTTGTTGGCCTTATCTACCAGGGATTGAATACCTGAATAGCCGGCAATCGCAAACGCGCCAATACCCAGGCTCAGCGCCCCCATGGGACCTGCCGCCGCCTGTGCTCCTTTTATCCCTTCTTTCATACCCGCAGCAATCACTTTGGCCATATCGCCCAATTCGATCTCCTTGGCGTCTTTGCCCTTGCCTTGTATAATGCTCCCAATTGGGCCGGCTAAACCGGCAATCGTGTTTTTCATGCCGCCGATAAAATCGGTCAGCTGCCCGAACAAACTCTCCCCGTCTTCTATTTCTTGCCGTTTGGCCTCGATTTGCCCCCGGACCTGCTCCACCATGTTCTGCGCTTTTTTTACTTCCGCCAGCGCCAACGCTTCGTGTTCTTTGGCGATACCGAGGGCAGCCCGCGACTTGGTGACCAGGGCATTTGCCTGCCAACCGTCTATGATCGATTGCTCGAAATGCTGCTGAAAAACCAGGAAATCGTCTTGCGCCGATTTTGCCGCCATGGCCAAGCGGTCGGCCGCTTGTTTCAGGGTGCTGTACCGAAGGGTGGGCGTCATGTCGTCGTGACAGCCATAATAATTCAGACCGGATTCCATTTGATAGAGTGCCTGTTTTGCCCGGAGTACCTGTGCGCGCATCACCGGGTTTTTATTTTTCCGGATGGCCGGGTAGTCCTCCAGGCGTTTGCCGGCAGGCTCTTTTCCGGGAACGGCGTCCCAGTACGGCGCTATTTCCGGATCACTTCCATGCATCCACAGCACAGCCTTAAAGAGCTCCCGCGCCCGGTCGATGGAAGCGCCGTCATCTAACCGGTACAGTTGATCGGCCCACTCCAGCATAATCTCGCCCTGCGCCAGTTGAAAATACCGGATTTCGAAAGGCGCAATCGTCAGGCTGCTGCTCAATAGCGCGCTCGGGAGATCCATAGAATTGGCAAGGATAGGTTTTATCTGAGGTTGCCTTTTGCCCGGATCAAAATTCAACCGTAACGTGTAAGGCAGGTTCCCTTCGCGATACAGCGGATGGAGCGTTTCGCCATAGCCAGCCGGGGTCTGGACATTTGCAACGCCGATCTCACAACCGGTCAGGTATCCCAACAGCCGGAGCGATTCGCCGTAGTTCCCGGTGGCGGCCTGTGCTCTGGCTTTGAAATATGGGATGAGAATAAAAAGCCAGTAATGCGCCGCGTAAATATAGAGGGAGCGCGATTCGCCCACGTTCGCAAGGGTGCCTTGGTGATTATCGGATACCGCTTTCGGTGCGTAATAATTTTCAAATTTTTCCAATCTTTCCAGGTTCCGCGCGCTCCATTTCTCCCGGTATTTAAAATTGATTTTTCTATCGTATAGCGGAATGATTTCGTTGCCGTTATGCGGAAGGTAAAACCACCAAAAATGCTCCCTTAGCCATTTGCTGTCGTAGTTTTCTATTGTCTTATGAATCAAGCGGTCTGCGTCGTCCAACATCCTTAACGCTTCCTGATACAGTTGCAGATCAAATTTGGCAAACGCCTGCTGCAGTAAATCGTTGACCGGGAAAAGGCCGGCGATCCACTCAACCGATTCCTTTATACCCCTTTCATTCAAAAAAAAACCGGAATGTTCAAAACCGCGGGGCGATGCTGTTGAATTGGCTATTATTTCTTGTCTCCAATCCTCTGTCCACACCGGAACATTTTTTCTTATGTCGTACAAATTTTCAGGAATAATTCGCTGGGTACTCCGCCACTCGTCGTACTTTAAATAAAACGGCGCCACTCCATTGGCAAAAGCCACATCAAACGAGGCTTTGAAAATCAGGGGATAATTATTTTCGTCTGCGGCAGGCTGCGCAGGGAACGGTTCTACGAGCGACTGAAACGAATCGGAAAACACCCCCTGCAAGGCTTCAATATTGAGCTGTACCGGGCTGAGCGACTCGTTATCCGTACGGTTAAAACCTATGCGAAACCGGTTTTTCAATTCGCGGTAACCCAGCCCGCTCAGGTCAACCAATACCCGCAGGTAAGCGGCACCGGAAAGCCCGCCCTGATCAGGCAAGAGGCCGGCAAAACCCAGACCGCCTCGGTCGGCGGGGGCAAGCAAGGCTTTTTCCAGTACGCGGGCGCATAGCAAGGCCGCCGGCTGCGCCGCATTGTCGGCCGTGCGAAAATCCTGGAAGAACCGCGACGCCAGTTGATCGATCAACACCGGATTGGAGTCCGTGGTCAATACCGTTTCATACATCCTCTTGGCTACGCTGACCCAGACACTGATTAAATAATCCCGGTAGGTTTGTTCATCATCCTGCACCATCTCTTCTAACAGTATGCCCCGGTCAACAGGAACAAAGGCCATTTCGTTTGCATATACGTTGAGCGCGGGGCCGAGATCACCTGAACGCAATTTATTCAAATCCAATATATTGTACCGTTCCGTTAAAGCGTTTGAGGATGGGCCGGCAAAGGCCAGCGCCGTTATCGTGGCCGGTGCCGCCGCTTCCTGCAGTTGTTTCAGGGCCGATGCCCGGAACGCGGTGCTCCAAAACTGAACAGGACTGTCCGCCGGCGGATTTGTCAGTTGATCGACCAAATCCTGCACCTGAAAGGCGCGGCGCATTTGCAAATACTCCGCGATCTCGTTCCAGTTATTATTTTCCAGCGGGGTCGCATCAGTGTTGATCTTCAGGTGGTATGCCGGCTCTTGCGGAGTCACCGGCAACAACTCGCTCAACACCTGGCCGTTTTTATCAAACACGCCGACAAACGTGCGTTTATCCGGCTCGAAGGGCAACAGGCTCAAAAAACGTTGCACCTCCACCCGTTCGTCGGGCTGTATCCGGAAATCGCCGTCCGCATCGCTAAGGGCCGAACCCAGACTTAAAAAGGGTAAATGTTCGGAATAAAATTGATCTGATTCGAACCCGGGGGCAACCCAGCGCACCTGAACGCCTGCCAGGGGCAGCGCGGAAGCCAATTCGGTAACCGTCCCGGAAAGGTGAATGGTCGGCCGGACTATATCAAAGGTCATTTTCATGTTTAGTTTTTAAGTTAAGTGACTGATCACATTTATTTGAGATTAAACACATAGGCCCTGAGCACGCAGGCCGGCGTGGATTTTGTACAGGTGCAAGAAGTGGTCTATTGTTGTTCGGACGGCAGCTATTCCGAAGTTTTTTTGGAAATCCGTCAAAAAATTATCCTGTCAAAACCCCTGAAAATCAAACTCGGCTTGCCCATTTGACCCGCCACCGAACCTGCACTTAATTGTTCGCTCCTGAACCTGCCTGCTGTTCCACCGGCGCCGCAACATTCCTTTTATGATCCTCATACCGTTTGATGACTTCGGTCTCCGGGCGTTCGCCGGTTTCGATAACCGCCCAACCGATTACCGGACGCAGGGCTTTCGTGACAATGTCCTGACGCATGCCGAAAAACCCGGCTTTGAGTTCCATTTTGTGGTAATCTCCGTTGTTGTTAATATTCAATATGGCTGTGGAAATTCCGGACGGGATGTCGTCGGTTGTTACTTTCGGACCGGTATAATAGACCCAATAACTGGTATCGACGGCACAAAGCATGTACCCAGACTCCGGCAGAAGCAATTCAGTGCTCACCATTTCGCCGTCAATCATGACGTTTTGTTTTACTTTTTCTTGTTTCACAAAGGTGTAAAGATCTTCCGACTTCAGGCCGATCAGCGGATTGCGGCGGTATTGTCCATCTTTCTTGATGTAGGGAAAAAGCCGGGTGATCCATCCCGTCACATAAGTATCGCCTCCGCAAATGGCCTCTCTTACATCGCTAAATATGCCGGCCCAGAACTGGTGGTTGGGCTGCCCCCCGGCGGTTTTAGTAAATTCAGCAAGGATCGGTTTCAGGTCTGCCAGCCACCAATCGAGGCCATAGCGGGATAGTTGGGCTGCGCGTAGTTCAATTTCCTGCCAGTCCGCCGGCGTACCTTCCAGGGTAATTTCGGGAATACCGCACTCAATACTTCCCCAAAAGTCAAAATAGGATTTCATCGCATCCATGAGGGTGATGTCGAAAGCCACAGCCGCGTCGACATTGGTGCCGGAGAAACGCCCGGCCACTAACGCCGCCAATTCAGGGCTGGTGTTGGCCGCGATGGAGTCATGAAACTGCCGGAAGGCCCATTCCCAGTCGCTGTCCTCATTGCCAAGCTGGATTTTACCTGTCATTTCGACTTCCAGCACTTTTTTGCCCTGATGTCGTACAAAGTGCGCGCGCATGGCTTCGCTGTTCTGGTTGATGTGTAGCGCAAATCCTTGGGCGATGACCAGCCAGATCATATCGGGCGATAAAACAAGTGGGCGGTGTTGGGCATACGCGGTGTGCGCCGTTTCAAAAAAGCCGTTCGTACGGATACCGGTCAGGGGCCGCCGGTCGCGGGAAAAACTTTCGACATAGCGCTTGGGCGCAATATAACCCGCCTGGTTTTCATGGGCGTAGCGTTCGCCTTCCAGCACATCCCGAACAAAGGTATTGTGTACCAAATCCTTATACGATTCGGTCTCAAGCGTGTCCGTTGCAGGTTCTACATCGTCCACTTTAAAGGTAATTTTATGTTGGTAGATGCTTTGGACAGGTGTTTCAGGCGCTTTAGGCCATTGGGAATATACCGCAGCAGCCGCTGCGAGTACGAGCGGGACAAAGACGATTCGTTTCATCGATGGAATGGTTTTGAGATAAATGGAAGAATGCGTGCAAATAGCCGGCTATGCAGGTAAGATGCCGCGAAGTGATTTTTGGGTGCTTGACATGCAAAATTTTTATAAGTGTTTCGTGTGGCCTTGTTACCGCCGAGCCATTATTGTCCATATTCTGCGATTCGCGGAATATGAACACCCGACACCCGGCGGTACCGAGGCCAGCGAGAAACAACTTTTAAAGTGCCTCACGGCATAAACACCATCCTGCGCACCGCCTGCTCCGTCGCCGTCTCCAACCGCGCGTACAACACCCCTCCCCCATCGCCCAACATATCTTTTCCAAGAACTACCGTATGCAGCCCCGCCGCGTAAAACGCCGTATTCGTATACCGTTCCCGCCCCGTCGCATCGATCACCCGCAGCGTCGCTTTTTGCGCCTCCGGCAAATAAAAACCGATTGTGGTATGCGTGCTAAACGGATTAGGCTGGTTCTGAAAAAGTTCAAAACCCGCCCGCTGTACCGTGGACCCGTTGAAACGCAGGGCGAGGTCCAGCAATTCCAAATCCGCGCCATAAGCTTCCGGGCGGGCAATCCGGTGGGAAAGCCGCAACAATTCGCTCAATTGCCCGTCTGTTTTTGCCCGGAGCCGGAGGGTAAATACAGGCGCCGCAGGGGCGCCCGGACTTTCCCAACTGGCTGCCAGGGTTTCCGATTCATTGAATACGGCGAAGTTATCGGCAGCCATGCCGGGGCCGGGCTGAAGTTCCAGCACCTCGAATCCGGGATAGTTGAACGTGAACTGGCAGCCGGCCACCGGGTCCACCGCGGCCAGGCGCAGATCGAAGATGTCGCCGGATTGTACGCGCCGGTCCTCCAGGTCGAAGTAAAGCGATCTGGCAGCTCGCTTGTCCGTTATAACATCAAATACATTGGCAACGGCGTTTCCATTCGCATCGCCCACCTTGAGCCCCACAAATTCGTGGAATGGAAAGCTGTCTGCGGTGAGGCTGCTGACCGATTGCGTTTCCGGGAAATTGTCTTTAAAAGGGTCCTTCTCGTCGGAAAACGTATAGTTTTTATCCACAAAACGCCAGGAATCGCCGGCCGGCAACGCGCTGTAAATACCGAGAATGAGTTTGCGCAATTCAACGATATCAAAAGTCGTAACGGTTTTGGAGCGGTTGGCGTCGGCGGCAATGATCCGGTAGGGCGAACTCAGCGGCTCGATACCCAATACGTGTTTGTTAATCAGCACGAGGTCGAAAGTAGATACGCCGTTGAGCGGGTCGTCGTTGCGTTTGGGGGTGACAGTGTAGGAGGATAGCTCTTTAACCTTAAACTGAAATTCGCCGTCCGTATTCGTCTGTACCGACCCGGTGAACGGCGGAAAGGAGGGATGCCCGCCGCTGATCGCCACGGTAGTTTGGGCTACACCCGAGCCGGCTTCCGTTTCGATCAGGCCGTTCAGCGTCAATTCCTCAGCTTCATACGATACCACAAAACTGTATTCGCAGGTTTTTTCGTTTCCGCAGCGGTCTGTTGTATACCACTTGATCCGGTGGGTGCCATGTGGCAGTTGAGGTATGGTATATAACAGCGGTGATTGCTGGGTATTCCAACGGACGCAGGCCATTTTGCTATTGCCATTTTTAATGGTTTCCAGGGCAAAACCGTATTTTTGGTCAGCCGGCACTGCGCGTTCGTCAAAAGTCCGGGGCGTGCCACCTGAGAAATTCGGGTTCGAAGCATTCCCGACATTCACCGTGTTTGGTCCCGGCAAATTGTTACTTGCAATTGCCGTTTCCTGCATGCCGTCATTGTTCAGATCGAGATAAAGTACGTAACGAATTGTTACCTCCGCTCCGGAACATAGATCCGAAACCGTGACACACAAATTTGTCGGCGCTTCGTCGAGGTCATGACTTTGGGTAGATGCATTCCACCACTGTGCGGCATTCCACAAATCAGGATCGTTGTTCGTCGGGTCTGCAACATCTACCAGGGGAGCCGGGCACAGGTCGTACACCGGATCCTCCCAGCCGAGCACTTTAATAATCTGTTTGTACTTATACCCGTTCGCATCGGCCGACCAGAAAGTGGAATAGTTGGTCGGCGTTTGGCCCGGACTGATAGCCACCAGCGTGGGGGCCCAGGGCGCGGGCGTACCGGCCGGTGACACCACCGGGCCCGGCAGGTTGGTGGGATGGTTTGCCGCCACATTCGGATTGGGATTGGGTATCGTGATCAGCGCTGCCGCAGAGTCGTACGTACAGGTGTTGTAGATCGTCCAGGTGCGTTCAATTTTATAACAGGCGTCAGGTACCACGGTGAAAATTTCATCCTGAAAAATCACTTTCATGTTTTCACAACCGGGATTCCCAATCTGGGGTTCCCCAAAATTATTGCTACCGTCGCAGGTCGTAACAATACGGTCATCCGGAAATTTTATCCAATAATCCTGCGTACCGGGCAGCACCCCGATCTGCTGACTGCATTGCCCGCTGTTGCCGGCCTCATCAAATACCCGGAACAGCCGCGTAATCATGCCCTTGGTACAAACACTGTCGAACGCGGCATAATCCACCCCAAACGCTACGGAATCCACCTTACAGGAGTACGTAATTTCGCCGTAGGCGGCAGAAGAAGGGTCGAAAGCGGAACATTCCACCGTCACGTTTTCCGGCGGCGTACAAGTCAGGGCTATCGTATCCCGCACGGCTACCCGTACCATGCAGTCGCCAAAATGGCCCGTGGCGAAAGAATCGGATACAATACCGGGTTCGACATATACATCATACACCCGCACCACCACGGAGACCGTATCGCCGGCATCGGCGCAACAAAAGGGTTGCAAGTCGTCGAACGACAGGTCGGTCAGGCTACAGGCGCCCGCCTCGGTGCGCCGCACCTTAAACGACAGGTCGCCGCAATCGTCGGCAGAACCGGCATCCGCCGCATCGGCCGTCAGGACAAACGCACCTTCACTGTCCAAATACACCGTCAGCACCGAATCACATACTGCCGTGGGCGGTGTGGTGTCCCAGACGTTCAGGACGGTTTCACAGGAACCGATATTACCGCAAACGTCGGTGGCCACATACAGCAGCGTCGTGATGCCGACCGGAAAATCCGTCACTTCAGGGAATACGGCCAACGTATCAAACGCCGCCGGGCTGTTTCCCGTAAAATCTTCCAGGGTGCCCACGAGGTTTTTGGTCGTACTATCCACTGCCCAAAAAGCGGTTATTTCGCTCAGCGGCGAGCAGTTATCGCCGACGATCACATCCGGGAAATTCATCGTGACCGTACAACTGTCGGTCATCAACACCAAAACCGTATTCGCCGGGCATTGCAGCAGCGGGATATCGGTATCCAGCACGTCTATAGTTTGTGTGTGCAGCAACGGGTTGTTTGTGCTAACCGGCAAACAGGCATCCTGCGCGCTCCAAACCCGGTGAATACGCCGGCTTCCGCCGCACAGGGTTTCCAGCGTATCGAAGTAAAACACGTCGATTTCGCACAACGGCGCGGCCAGCACCCCGTATTGCCGGGTCCACACCTGGATATATGGAACACCCGCGCTGTCCGGCACGATATCAGGATCGGCACAGGAAACCGTCACATCGGGCGGGAAAAGGATATCGGCCAGTTTGCGCTGGCGGTTGATGACCTGGATGCAGGTAGCAGAATTGCCCGACTCGTCGCGGGCCGTCCAGA
>CAUJEY010000183.1 GCA_963169325.1 Bacteroidota bacterium | reverse complement strand
TGTATTACTGAGTGGGTTTAATACTTTGGAAAAAATTCCAGTCCTTGCCCATTAGCTTTCCGACAAACGGCAGCCCAAACTTCAATGCGTTATAGACCAGTCCGGCGTAAGCGAAGTTGGGCAAAAACTGCTGGATCACGTATTCGAAGCTCTCCTGGGTCAAAAAGCCCAGTTTGAACGTGGCCGCGCCGCCGGCCACCAACAGGGCCGCTGCCGCACTGCGGATAAAGGTCTTTGGGATACGTTTCAGTCCTGGAATGGCCCCGGCGAACAGGCCGAGCAAAATGGTGATGGCCACCTCCACACTGCTCGTGGCCGAGGGCGTAACAAAAGACGTGGGATCGGTGTAACTAACCACATTGAGACTGTCGAAAGCCGAGCCCAGCGAATCGGGGCCGGCAAAAACGGCGCACAGGCTGACAGTGGCTAATACTGCCAGGGTTAAAGTGCTTTTGAAGATGTTGCGAACAAATTTCATTTTGGGAGTCATTTTTATTGGTGAATGATTCATTTCGGGTTTTCAGGTTCATTATCCGATTTTTCATCTTCGTCTTTTCCGATCATATCGAGGGCGGCCTCCTCCACCCTATCGGCAGCGCGGTCGGCAAAATGCGTGAAGCGGTCCATCCAGTGCTGGCAAGTGGCGCCCAGGATCGAGGTGATGCTGCACACGATTTCGGCGGGCAGGTGCGGAAAGGCGTAGGATAACACGCTGCCGCCGATAAACCCCACGACCCCGGCCAGGCCGATGCTCGCTAACAGCGTGAGCCAGCTCATCTTCTTTTGAACCACCTTGGGCAGCGAGATGAAAATCCAGCCGAACACACCGGCCGCGACGTAGGAGGCTATTTTTTCGAGGTTCATGGTTTTACTGTCGTTTATTGGCGACGACCAGCACGTTAGCGCCGGCCAGATACAGGATTCGGGCGGTCGTACCCGCCGTTTTTTCTATTTGTGAATAATAACCCATGTTAGTCGAAGTCGGGATGTTGGTCGTCGTGACGCCCACACTTACCCCATCGATATAGCCTTCAGCAGCAGCGCCGCCAGGCGAAATGGCGACGATCAGCGATTGCATAGTCGAAGTGCCCGTGAGCGGGGCGGTGCCGGTATTGATAACCGTTTCCGTGCCGCCGGAGCGGGCGACGAACTGCCAGTTGCCGGAGTTGGTGCCGTGGGTGTAGCGGAAGTACACCCCGTTGGAAGGCTCGCCCGTAGGGTTGGAGGCGTCCATCCAGCCGCAGCGGACGTTGTAAGTATTGGTACCGTCCGAGAGATTGTCCAGGCTGATCGAAGTGGCGTAGCGCAGATAGGTATTGTTCGTGGAGCGTACCATCGCGTTGGACGGGGCGCCGATAGAACCCTTGCCCGTGGCCGAAGTGGAGGTCGATATACCGCTCAACCCCCAGGGCCCACCGCCCGAACCGGAACCGCTGCCGCCCGTGTTGGCTTTTACAAAAAAATCGCCGTTGGTACTCGAACCGGTCGTGCCCGCTACCCCGTGCCGGAATTGCGCGCTCAACACGTAATCGGAAAAATAGTCGAAGGCCGTCAGGGTACGCCAAACGGCGGCCGTGGCATCGTAGATCAACTCGACCGAGCGGCCCGGCAGGATAAACCAGTCCTGATTGTCGAAGGCAAAGCGGTTGCCGGCGGTGCTGGATGCCGATTCGTCTTTGAGCATAACGGTGTACGATCCTACGTTCATCAGGGTAATACGACGGCCTGGCTCACCGCCGTCCAAACCGGTAATGACCCGGAAAGTGGCATCGGTGGACAAGCGGATGACGCTGGCCGTAGAAAGGCCCGATGGCGACCAGTCGTTTTGGTTGCCGGTCAGTTGGGCCGGGGAAATGATCCCGCCCGTCACGAATTTTTCGGACAAAGCGGCGATGGTCAGGGTGCTGTTTGCCCCGCCGTCGGTCATTTTTACATTGGCCCCGGCAGACAAGACGCGCTCGCTACTCAGGGTGGCGTTGCCGGTGAGCGTCAGAAAAGTGGCGTCGGTAGGCGCACCGGAGCCGCCCGAGCCGAATTGCACCCAGGCAGAACCGTCGTTGCCTTCAAATTTGCTGTCGGTGGTGTTGAAACGCAAAATGCCTTGGCTGTTGGCGGGTCGTTGTGCCGTGGATCCACGCGGCAAACGAATGGCGTCGTTGCCGGTCACATCCAGGGCGTAGGCCGGCGTAGCGGTGCCGATGCCGGCCTGGCCGTCGTCGCCCACAAAAAACAGGGGTGTGCCCGTGGTATTGTAGGCGCCAAAGGCATTGGTGGAGCTGGTGTTGCCCAGACCCACAACTGCCAGTCGCGGCATGACTTCCGGGAAAACGGCCCCATCGCCGATGAGGCTGTATCCGCCGACAGTTTCCAGGGCATACAAATTGGGCGCACTCACGGCATTGGCCGCGAGGTACATCATGCGGACTTTGCCGTTGGCCCCGCCTGTCTGGTTAACCGTACCAATCACTTCGACAAGGTTCATCACGGCGTTTCCGCTGGTCGGAGCAAAGCCGCCGGCCAGCGAAACCAGTGAAGTAGAGCCTGAAGTAGCGGTCGACGTTACCGAAGTAGGCTGGTAAAGCCGGGCATCGAGGTTGAAAACCGAAGCGTAATCGAAACCGATGCGGCTAATTCCGCTTCCCTGGAAATAGCCGCCGTTGGTGATCCGGCTGCGCTCCGCATCGCCGCTGTCGAAACCCTGAAAAGCAAAGGTGGTATTGTTGGTGTTGCTGCCCTTGACAATAAGCCGCCCTGTGCCCGACGAAGGCTGCCCGATTTGCAAACCGGCGTTGGAATTATCCCAATGCAGGTTGGGCGATCCGCCGATGCCAGAGGTGTTGTTGTACTGAATATTGCCCGTGCTGCCAGCCGGACGCACCAGGCTGGCGGCATCGACACGCGTCGATTGCCCCCAAATGCTCAAAGCCCCTGCCCCGAGGAGCATCAGCGTCAGCGTTAGTTTTTGGATGGGGTTACTTCGGTACATTGACGGGCTTTTTCCAAAATATCGTTCAGGGTTCGTTTTTCTTCGCGGGCCACCGCCAACTGGCGGCGGAGCATGACCAGCCGTTCCAACAGGCCGATTTCCGTTTCGATGACGCCGACCTCCTCCGATTTTTGAACCAGGTTAGTTTGCACCTGGGCAGTATCGAAGGGCACGGTTCTGCCGTTTTGAAGCAGGACGTAGCCGAGGCTGTCGCGTTTTTCGATTTTGTAATCGCTGCCGGTTTGGGCCGTGGCTTGGGTGATTAGGGCTAAAAAGAGTAAAAAAATAGGTGGTTTCATGTGAGGTGTTTTTTATGGATGATTCCGTGGGTTCAACCCCACCCCCATCCCCTCCCCCGAAGGGAGGGGGGCTTGATTTCGTTGTACTCATCGTTTCCCAAATCGGGATGGATAGAGTAAAGTGAGGGCAGGCCCCCTTCTCCCCTGGGAGAGGGGATGGGGGAGAGGTTTAGTTGACGGTGATTTTTTTCACCAAAATCTTCTGCCCGGTGGAAACCGTGCGGGAAAACGTGATGACCTGGCCGGACACGGTAATGTCCTCTCCGGCGCCCCAGTCCATCATTACGCCGTCCAGGAACACTTCCGTGTCCGTGGTCAGCGGCGTAAAGCCGGATACCGTGGTGGTGGTCGTATTCGACCCCGGTACGTCCTCAAATCGTTGGATTGTCACCGTGGGCGCTGAAGCACTGGCGGCAACGGTGATGGTATTGCCCGAACGGGTTAACGCGATGCCGGAACCCTGGGCGAGGGTCACACTGCTGCCGCCGGTAAGATTGAGGGTGCGGTCCGAACCCGAGCCGTCGCCGGCCGTAAGGGTTTGGCTTTCGGTCAGGGTGGTGTTGGTGACACTGGAAATAGTACCATCGCTGTTCAGCGTAAACACCGGGATTTGCGTGGCGCTGCCGTAGCTACCGGCGGTGGCCTGGTTCGCGCGGCCAATGCGCTGAAAGGTCAGGGTCGTGGTGCCCACAGTGATCGAGCCGTCGGTGGTCAGCACCCACATACTTTCGTTATTGGCAGTGCCTTCCTCCACGAAAAAAGCCCCGCCGTTGGCCATTTCGGTGGAGGCATCGAAATCGGTGGAGCGCGTCCATGCGCCAGTGCCGGTGATGTACACGCCGTTTTCGGAGCCGGTAGTTTGTGATTTGACCAGCACCCGATCGCTGGTCGTGGTGCTCACCCCGTCGATGGTTTGGTTCCCGCTCAGGGTGATGTTGCCGGTCGTGGCCACGCGCACCGATTGTTTCCAGGCGTACTGCCCGGTGGGAATCGACAGGGTTGGATTGCCGCTGACGCCATCGGCGTTGCCCAGGCCAAAACTCAAACCCACATCGGACGCAGCAATGGCGATAGAGCGGTTGGTAAAAGTACCCGCCCCCGTTTGCACCACCAGGCCGGTACCGGAAAGCGCGGCAATGCCGTTCACCTCGGCATCGAACGACACGTCGGTGCGCGAGGAGCCGGCGTTGTCGGCTGCCGTTACCGCGCCCCCGATGAAATTGAGGGCAGCGCGCTGGGTGAGTCCGCTGCCTTCGTCCTGGATGGTGGCTAAGGCGTTGGTGGTGATGGTAAAACTGGGGTAAGTGCCGGTCACAGCCGTAGCGCCAGCACCGGTGAGCGACACCGTTTGGTCCGGCGCGCTGTTGGTGATGGTGTTGCCGCTGATGCTGATACCGGTTCCGGCCGTAAGCAGGCTGCTGCCCTGTACCCAGGTGACGTTGCCGCTGCCGTCCGTGACCAGAAAGCGGCTGTTGGTGCCGGAGGCTCGAAGCAACACCGTGGCGTCGATTTTTGTGCTTTGGGCTATTGCGAAAACGGCGGGCAAAGCAAAAAGAAGAAGAAGTAATGCCTTTTTCATGGCTGATTGGGTTTAAAGCGTCTTTTGGGGTTTATTTCTGGGTTATTTCACGATGATAAAAAATGCTTCGTCCTGGCCGGCGACGGTCAATACAATGTCGTCGCCACTGATGGTAAAATCGAGTCCGTAGGTCATGCGCACGCCCGTGCGGTACAGGTTGATTCGCCAATCCCGATCGGTGGCTGGTAGTGTAATGCTTGGGCTGATTGTATCTCCAAGCACCGATGCAAAGGCTTCGTAGATTTCGTTGCCGCCGTCATCGTTGGCCGGTAGCCAGGTCGTGCCGTTCCATTTGAGCACCTGGTTGGTTGTCGCGCCTTGTTGGGCTATTTTGAGCGGCGTTTCCGCCGTTCCATTCCCGGATAAAGTCGCATCGGTTTGAATGGTGGCTCCGAGTGAGTCAATTTTTAGGTTGGTGAAGGTTTGTAAACAACCCTGGAGCGATGCCGAAAGCCCCGAAATGAACGGCCCTACCCGATGCACGGAACTCGGGTGATAAATGGCCGCCATACCGCTGGGTAGGGCCGACAGTTGCCCCGAAGGATCAACTGCCCGGCCTGCGATGATGCTGCCGGCAGCCGTGATCGTGTCGATGGGTAGTTCGTAGCACTGGTTGCTGGAAAACACGATCAGCCGCGGGTGTTGCACCTGGGAAATCTGGCTGCCTGCAAAACCGGTGTTTGAGTTGAACAAGCCCTGGAACGTAAAACTCGGAGCCGTCCCACCGGTTTGCACAAACGGCGAAAGCCAACCTTGCCAAAGGCTGTCCACTGTCTGCGCGGAGGCAGCAGCGGCAAAAAGCAGTAGTATGGAGAGCAGTTTTAGCCGCATGGTTTAGAAGTTGAATACTAGTTGGTAATCGTCGTAATTGGCCGTCAGGCCCACGGCCCGCAGGGAGATACTCGGTGAGCCGCTAGAACCAACTCCGACTACCTGCATTTGCACGGTATCGTCGTCGTCCACGGAATACGGATTGCCCGGCGCGGGCGCTCCGAATACCTGGGCGGACAGGTCGATCTTTTGGGTGGCAGGAATGTGCAGTGAGCCTATACCTTCGTTGCCTTGCAGGCCCGTGCCGTTGAAAACCACGGTTAGGTTACCCGATCCATCGTTTTCGGCATCATCACCCGTTACCCGGGCGGAAAGCAGGGTCACGCCGGTGGGAATGTTCACCGTGAGCGTTCCCGATCCTCGAACAGCGGTGATCCCCGCGCCGGTGGCCGTCACGACCACTGCAAGTGAGCCACTTCCGGAGGTACTGGGCGTGTAGGTGGAAATCGCGCTGCTATTACTCGGAGCCGGCCCTTTCGAGAGTTCGAAAGTGCTTGGGTTGATGTACAGCATTTCGGTTTCGGCGGCGGTTTTATCTTGCAATTGCAGCAGGTAATGCCCGGTGCTATCCACGTAAAAAGCGCCGTTCAGGGTATTCTCTCCCACCACGTAGGCCATTTGAGCGGAAAAATCGGTAGTGAGCACTTCGCCCCGGATGCCGGTGTTTTGGGTGCGGATATAGGCCGCATCTGGCTTGAGCGACCATTGAGAAGATTCCACGGGATTGCTCACCCGACTATACGTGGCAAAGGCGCCGGTACTTTCAAACTTGGAAAGCCCCAGCACCCCGCTTCCGCTGCCATCGCTCGTGCGGGCGCGGAGTGTCAACGTGCTGGTGCTATCAATCGAGACCGAGTAGGCGCTCTTGCCGTTGACCGTGGTATTTTGGGTTAGATCGCCGCCCCAACGCACGGTCGAGCCGGATTTGGTCAGGGCGTTGGCGTAAGTGTTCAAGGCATAAGAAATCCAGGCCGTGCCGTTCCAGGCGTAAAGGGTACCCGTGGCGGTATCCACGTACAGCAGACCTTCGTTGGCCTCGGGCGATAGACCCGGAACGCCGTTTCCTTGCACGACCTCATCCACCCCATCCTGGACTACCCAGATGGAACCCGTCCAGACATACAGTTGGGCAGTGGTCGTGTTCAGGTAAAGATTGCCTTGCGTACCCGTGGGCGCTCCACTTGGCGCCGTGGTGTTTTGAACTACCTCATCCGGCAACAGGCCGATCAGGTAGTTCAGGGTTTTGTACTCCAGTTTACCGTCGCTGCCCCGCGTCATCAGCAGGTTGTTCGCCGCCGGCGGGCTGACGCCTTTGATTTGGGT
>CAUJEY010000182.1 GCA_963169325.1 Bacteroidota bacterium | reverse complement strand
ACCCCCAAACCTCCAAACCTCCAAACCCCTAAACCTCCAAACCCCAAAACCGCCAAACCTCCAAACCACCAAACCCCCAAACCTCCAAACCCCCAAACCTCCAAACCCCTAAACCTCCAAACCTCCAAACTCCTAAACCACCAAAAACTTGGCCGCCGACACCGCCACTACGGCCAGCAGCAGCCGGTAAATCCAAACATTGGCATTCGGAACCCGGGCGGAGAATTGTACGCCCAGCCAGGCGCCCAGCGACTGAAACACCGCCATCAGCAGCCCGTATATCCAGTGTACCTGTCCGTAATAAACAAACACGGCGAGCGCAGGCAGGGTGAATATAGCGACCAGGAGAACCTTGATCCCGTTGGCGGCGCGCAGGCTGTATTTGCCTACCAATACCAGACAGGCCAGCATAAAGATGCCCACGCCGGCTTGTATAAACCCGCCGTAAATACCGATCAGAAAAAAGGCAATCAGGCTGAGCGGGTGTTTTCGCCGCCCGGCATCCGGCGCCGATTCGCGTATCCAGCGCTCGGGCTTGAGCATCAGCACGAAGAACATGAACACCATCAACCCGCCAAGGGTATAATTCATCGTTTTTTCATCCAATCCCACGGCAATTCGCGAGCCCACCAGCGCACCGAGCACGGAAGGCACCACCAGCCACCAGGCGCCCTCAAAAGAAGTAGCGCCCTTTTTGGAAAAGCCGTAAGCACCCACCAATCCCTGAAAAAGTACACCGACGCGGTTGGTGCCATTGGCCACCGGCGCCGGCAAACCGCACAGAAAAATAAAAACGGGAAGCGTGATTAGTGAGCCACTGCCGGCCAGGGTGTTGATGACACCGCAGGAGATGCCGGCGAAGGCGAAAAGCAGGAAGTCGAGGAGGGTTAGGTCGAATGTCATGGCCAGGTGCGGACTAAAAATTTATAAGTACCGGGACTGAAATAATTCGGTCCCGGTATTTACTTGCGGAAAAGTAGAAAATAATTCGGCGCAGAATGTCACACGGCGTACTTTTCGGGATTAAGGAGTTTAATCACTACTAAATCTTTATTTAATATGCAATTTTCTCTTTTTACGCTAAAATGCCTGAGGTTTCTGCTCGGGCTGGCTTTCTGTGCATTGTCGGTATCAACCGTTAATAGCCAGGTTAATCTGACTATTCAACCCTTAGCCAATGAGGAATACAAATTCATCGCATCCAACCTGGGCGCGCATGATCTTGTATTTTTCCGTTTTTCTGATGGCTACCACATGATGAGCCAGTGTCCTGAAAATCAGACGAATACTTTCGTTTCCCGTAAATTTCAGTCCTCCGGCAATTTTGCTGTGACAGCCTATGTTGCCAAAAAAGGTGGCCCGGTACTACTGACATCGAATACGTTTAATGCTACTGGGACAGGTAACAATACCCCTCCCACTGTTGGTTTGGGTGCAAACGAACAGATCCGCATGGGGTATACCTGGATGCCGTTTACCAACTTATCCGGGTCTATGTTATTGAATGATCCAACCACTACGCCGCCGATCATATCGACTTCGGTTCAACCCTGGTTTTTAATACCGGTCACGCTTAAACCTTCCTCGAATGCTTCCCACGCTGAAATCGATATTCCTGCCGGCTTTACCAGCAAGGGTGTTATTTTTAATAACTATTGGGTGCAGAATCAATTTACCGTCCCAGGTGGAATTAATATCGGCAGTATTACCAATACGCCATCCAAAGTGACAATCAATTTTCACCAACCGGGAAAGCATGAATTTAATGTGTACATCATCGTAACCGGAACACCAAATGTTGGCCAATCATATACGATAACCGGCCGGGTTTACAACACCGGGTCTTCGATACCGGCGGGACAGTCGACCATCACTGTTCAAGGGCGTCAAAATCCGCATGATCCGAATATCCTGATGGCCCGTCAGGAAATAATTTGCCCGGGACAAGTCGGCGCTGCTCCCCTGCAGTACCGTGTTGAATTTCAAAATTCCGGTTTTGGCCCTGCGGAGGACGTTTTTGTTACCGTTGATTTTAAATCGAATGTTGCCGCTCCAATTTCATCTCTGGTCTCAACCGCCGTCTCAAATGTCACGTCTAACCTTCCCTGGTTAATACCATATGTAAGCGTGGCTGTGATTGCCAATAACTGGGTACAAGTCTATATCTATCTGGATTATATTTCCTTGCCTGGTCTTTATCAAGCGCCACCGCCGAACAATGTTTTGGAAACGATCGGTTGGGTAACATTTGAAATACAACCCACTGATTGTCTGGAGGAATTTAACGGAGTATTACTTACGCAAGCGACGGTCGGTTTCAGCACCAGCACGTTTTATGAAGACTTGCAAACAAACCAAACTTCACAAATCATCGTGTCTTCGAATTGCCCGCCAGCGCATGAATCATGTGCTAAAAATCTGGAAGACGGAGAGCGGTCGGACGGGGCCGGCGCAATCCCGGTGGCCGCGCCGATTAACCCCCAATATTACCCTTCGCCATTCAACGAACGGTTACAGATTGAAATACCTGTGGCTGATCCCAACACTCCGCTGACAATCCTGATCAGCGACATCACCGGCAAAATATGGATGCAAAAATCCGGTCCGGCAGCGTCCGGTGAGGTGTTCAGGCAGTCGCTGGATACGCATAACTGGCCCGTTGGCATGTATCTGGTGCATTGTATACAAGGCGGCCAAACCTCGGTGGGTAAAATATTGAAACAATAAACATGATAACATTGTGGAAACGCCGGCTTGGTAAACTATGCCTGCTGCTGTCAGTAGCCCTTTTTATGGGGCAACAATCGCAATCTCCACCATCCGAAACCCGGGCCACTGGCCTGGGTTTTGATGTTTTGGAGCAGGCTAAACGACTGAAATCGGAACGGCAATTCCGGCAAGCGACACTCAAGGCGCTGGAAGCCGGGCGGATTTTTCAACGGCAGTCCGATTGGCCCGCCTGGGTTGACTGCTACGAGGAAGTGTTGCGTTGTGCTTTTTCCGTGGATTCGCCCGCGTATTTCAGGGAAGCCATTGGTCATTTCAGTGCTGCGGCAGAAACGTTACGTGTGTCGGGTACTGTGCCGCCCAGGGCAAAAGCCATGATCTGGGGCCGCTTGGCCGCATTGCACCACACCTTGGGCGAATATGAGGATGCCCTCGATTTTTATGAAAAAGCGCTCCCTTTTGCCGAGCAGGCCGCCGACAGCGTGTTTCTGCCGAAATTGTACTCCAGTGCGGCCAATATTTACTGGTTTTTGGGCGATGATTACCGGGCGTTGGAGTACCATGAAAAAGCCCTGACCCTGGCCACTGCCCGGCGCGACACGCCCCTGATTGCGGCGGTTACCAAAAATCTGGGTAATGTATGGCGCACCCTTGAGCCTGCCCGCGCAATTCCCCTCTATCAACAATCCCTGGCGCTCGACCCGAACAACCCCGAAACCCTGATGCTACTGTCGAAAGCTTATGAGGCGAGTGAAAAAAACTACCCCAGGGCCTTAGAGACTGCCCGCTCGGCGCTCCAATTAGCGGAGCACGACGCTGAAAAATCGGACGCTTTGCACCAGTTGGGACGCGTGTATTTTGCCACCCGGCAATACGACAAGGCGCTGAATTATTACCGCCAGGCATTTTCATTTGCCCGGGAAGGGTATGGCCTTAGCCATCCGGAATGCGCCAAAATCCATGTATTCCGAGGCAATGCGCTGCTGCGGAAAAAAGATTTCGCCGCCGCTTTGTCAGCTTTCAACCAAACAATGGACGACCTGCTTCCGCTTTTTTCACCCCAATCGGCCAATCAAAACCCAACGGAGGAAGAAATGACGACCACCAGTCTCTGGATACTGGAGGCCCTGTTGGGGAAGGCCCGGGTGTATGAATCGCAGTTTCAGATCAACAACGACGTCGGCGACCTCGACCGCTCGCTTTCCTGTGCCGAACAGGCCCTGACCTATCTGCATAAAATCAAACTGCGATATGGCGACGACAACTCCAAGCTGGCGCTTCACGATTTTGTGCACACCGCCTGCGAAGCCGCTGTGCGTTCGGCTTTTGCCTTGTATGCGCGCACCGGCGAACCGGCGCACGCCGCGCGCGCTTTTCAGATTTCAGAACAAACCAAAGCCGTGGTATTGGCGGAGGTTTTATATAAAAAAGTAATAAAACGGGTTGCCGGCGTGCCGGCTGCCCTCCTGGAGCGGGAAAGACAATGTCATGAACAAATCGCCCGGTTTGAAAAGAAACTGACGGAGCCCGATGGCGCCGTTTTCAAAGACAGTCTTTTTTATGCAAAACGGCAACGGGAATCCCTGGAAAAACAAATGGAGGAAAACTATCCGGAATACGGCAAAGCGTTGTTCGGATACCGGCATTCGGTTTCGCCCGATAGCGTACGGCGTCAATTACCGGCCGATGCAGCGCTCATCGAGTATTTTCTGGGCGATAGCACCCTTTATACCTTTCTGCTCACCAAGGATACGTTCTGGGTTCAGCAGCAGGCGCTTCCCCGCGATTTTGACAAAACCATCGCGGATTTTCGGAAAACTACCGGCGATTGGAATTTTGCTGCCGACTCTTCCACGGCAGCCAGCCGTCTTTTCCTGAAAAACGGCCGCATGTTGTATCAATATTTATTGGAAAAACCACTGGCCCTTACAACCCTGCCGCGTTTATTTATCGTGCCGGACGGCCACCTAAATTATTTGCCTTTCGAATTGCTGCAGACGCGGGAATATAGCGGACAATGGATCGACCGGGACGTGCCTTTTTTGCTGGCGGACCGTTCGGTCAGTTACCGCTTTTCCTGCCGGATTAATCCTGCCCGCCAGATGTCGGAAGGCTGGGGCGGTTTCGGTATGGAATACAACGAAAGTACCCTTTCTGCCATCGAACAGGATCAGGACGATCAACCTTTGCTGGCCTTGCGCAACTACGGAAAACTGCCCTACGCCGACGACGAGATATTGGCTATTTCGGGTATTCTGGGTGGCTCCTTCTGGCTCAACGAAGCGGCCACCCGGAAAAATTTCCTGCAACATGCAGAGCGCTACGGCATCCTGCACCTGGCCATGCACGGCTTTGTGGATGAGCAGAATCCGCTGCGGTCGCGGCTGTTGTTTTCAAAATCCGTGGCCGAAGAAGATCCTTTTGTATATGCTTCCGATTTATACAACCTCCAGCTGACCGCAGGCCTGGCAGTGT
This sequence comes from Bacteroidota bacterium, assembly GCA_963169325.1. Lineage (GTDB taxonomy): Bacteria > Bacteroidota > Bacteroidia > Chitinophagales > Saprospiraceae > M3007. Next base: position 20,601 of record CAUJEY010000182.1, on the reverse strand, counting down.
TGAGCGCCTGCCAGTCGGGTACGGGCGCCTGGAAGCGCGGCGAGGGGGTCATGAGTTTGGCGCGGGCATTTGCCTTTGCGGGGTGCCCCAGCATGGTTATGAGCCTCTGGAGCGTGTCGGATCAATCGACCTCTGCTCTGATGGTCGAATTTTACCAACAACTACGCGCCGGAAAAAACAAGGATGAGGCATTGCGGGCGGCAAAACTCCGGTATTTACAAACGGTATCACCGGAATATGCCAAACCGGTTTATTGGGCAGGTTTTGTTCCGGTCGGTGAAATGGAGGCTTTGCCGGAAAGTTATTTTTCTGCCGGCGGTTGGGGCCTGATATGGTGGTTGGCCGGGGGATTATTGGTTTTGGTGCTTTTATGGATATTATACCGGCGGTACAGGGTATGACAGTTGGCCGTGTGTGTGTGTATAAATGAAACTGGAAAATAAAAAATGTCGGGTACGGTGTCACAAACAAGCGCAGTGGAGATTATTGAGGTAATGCAACCTGCTGAAGACTTGTTGTGAATTATTAACCTTATAAAAGGAAAAACTGTACACATGAAAAAATTACTGACTTTTTTATTGTTGACCATTTTATGGCAACCCCATTTTTCCCAAGCCCAATGTCCGGCCACAGTTGTTCCATCCAATCCCTGGCAATGGTGGTCGGAGGCCGAGTTTGAATTATATATTACCAACCAAAACCCGATTCATCAATTCGTAGAATCGCCCTTTTTCCCAAACCCAAGTCAAAATACAAATTTTCTGGTACCAGATCCGGATGATAATAATCCATCAGACGGATGGGAATTATTGTGGAAGCGATTCGGTACCCTTCAAAATCCGATCGATGTTCCATCATTTGCTTTATACAATCGTTTCACGGGCAAATTCCGCGTATTTGCCTATGATATTCAAGGCGAAAATGGAGATTGGGAAACCGGATATAACAAAATTGAGTTTCTGGAAGGACAGGAAACTGCGTTATTTTCTCACATGATTACTCCTACCGGTTCTCTGGATAAATTTCCCAAGGGGCTTTCCTCTCAAACGATCAACCGGATATATTATGGGAATGCCCAATGGTATTTTTATGAATTTACGGCAGCCTATGACCCTTGTACCTGCCAAAGCGATGTCGGCTTGAATGTAACGGCATTATTCAGTGATATAGATCAATTGGATTTGAGTATCACCGGTACAGCCCTGCTAACACCGATTATATCCGGGAATCAACCCCAGGGCCCCAATGCCTATGCCGATTATTTTACTTCTCTGAATAAAACATTTAACAAGGGACAGAAGATTTACAAAGATGCAAACGCGTTTAGATCATCCTTGTCTGGTATTTTGAATTTGCTTCCAATAGCGGCTAACGTACCTGGCGCGCCAAAGGGCGGCGAAAACGCGCCCCTTAAAAGTTTGCCAGATTGGTTAAAATCAATACCGAAGGTTGGTTTTATTTTCTCCATTGCATCGTCACTGTTCGGCGGTGGCGCAGCTGATGCAAAGCCGGTAGCCTATTCTGCCCAGTATAATCTGAACGCGACCGGTCAGGTACAGGAACAAATCAATTATGCACTGGAAATCATCAATACGCCGGGAACCACAGAGGGCAATAATCTGCCGGTACATTACAATAATATCCTGGGGGTAATGAATATCGTTCAAACACCAGTTATCTATGAAGCACAAAGCCATGAACATATTGTTTATGATGAATGTAATGTTACGGATGTTTCAGAACTGGCATACCAATTAAAAGACCCCTTAAAATATATTGTTAACCCTGCTAGCGGGCTTTCGGCAACTCCGCTTGAATTAAAAGTGGCTATTTACTTTAATCATTGCCGGTTTAACGAAGATCCCAATTATAATGTAGATGATTCGCATGTCATTCCAATGCCTAACCGTCGTGGTCGTACGCCGTATATGCCTTTTGATTGCCTCGATGAGTATACTGTAAAAATGGGTTATAAATCAGTTACACAGAATTGTAACACCACCGAAATACCATTATACTCCCTTATGTCCGGCAGTCCGGAATATGTGCACGTTATTGCCGTATTCAAAAACCCGAATGGAACAGGTGAAAATATTGTTTATTCAGCGGCCTATAATTTTGACAAGGTGTTGGCGCCATATTCAACCAGCCAAACACCGGTTAATCCTTACGGAAACTTTGACGAAAGCCTCGTGCTGGATAACTTAACCCAGATATCAAGTTTAGGACAACAATTTTACGCCTGGAATGAAATAACGGTCGATATCAGCAGTCTTCCTTCCAATTTCAATATGATCAGGCTGTTTGCACCAAATCTGACTTTTTTACAAAACTGGCAATCCGTTCCCGGTACCTTTTCAGATCAGTTTGGCAGTTATTATTTATATCAAAGCTGTAAGGATAAATTTAAATGCTCCTATATCCGGCATTATTATAGTTTTAAACCCTGTCCGGATGCGGCTCCAATTTCGGCTGCCGACCTGGCAAGTTTTTGCAACACTACTTACAAACAGCAATTCCCGGCCCCACGTACCGCTGAGCCTCAAGGCTTGACCAAAAGCGCTGAAACAGGCAACGTTACCTTGTTTCCAAATCCGGCTGAATCGGGCTTCAATTTAGGTATTCAACTGGAAACAGAAAGTAAAATCAGTGTGGCGTTATTCGAGTCAACCGGACGCCTGGTCAAAAATTTATTGCCGGAAACCGTTATAACAGCCGGTCAACGTACCCTGTATTTTGATATTCAGGATTTGCCCTCAGGTTATTATTTTGTCAGATGTTTTGTTAATGATCAACCATCAACCCTGAAACTAATCAAATGATGCCTTTCCGGATGTGTGCCCCGTGTTTTTATAAAACAATAGTTGGTTCTATGAAGATAGACGACACAAGCGCATAACTCCGTTTTTTACACTTGCCACTCTCTTTCAATTACTAATACCAGAGGCTGTATCATAAGTCAGATTTTGCGATTTTCGATAATCGTAAATTGCAAACAGGCACTTCGGATACAGCCTCTATATAACACAACTCTTCTATGCGAATTTTACTACTCGCGTTCGCCATCCTGGCGGGCACAGTACCGCTTTTTGCTCAAACTACCCCATTGGAGTTGCGCCTGTCGGGCATTTATCACAATGGGGAAGTCCGGCTGCGCTGGATACCCCTCAATTTCGCCGCCTGGAATCACGGAAACCAGCAGGGTTATGTGTTGGAACGGATGACCTTCAGCGAAAACGGCGTGATCCTGTCCGGCGCGCAACAACTGGCCTCCAGAGTCACCCTGCTGGCACAATCCAAACCCCTGCCCATCGGCGATTGGGAAATACCCGCCGATACCAACGACCTGGCCGGGGTGGCGGCGGGCATGATTTACGGCGACAGCCTCGATGTCGTCATGCCCGAAGACGTTGATATCGCACACATCTACAACCTGAATCAGGAGCGGGATAATCGCTTCGGATTCAGTCTTTTTGCCGCAGACCAGGACTACTTGGTGGCGAAAATGATGGGTATTGCATTTGTAGATACGGCTGTTTCGGCCAATTCCAAATACATGTACAATGTGCAACTCTATGCCCCACCCGCCGGCGTAACCATAAAACCGGGCTATTGCTCGGTCGTAACCGATTCGGCCTATACCTTGCCGGCATTGGAGGGGCTTGCAGCCGAACCGGGCGACCATAACGTTACCCTGTGGTGGGAAAGAAACGATGCGCACTATACCAGTTACCGCATTAACAGAGCCCCCAACGGCAGTACGGTTCGCACCCAGTTAAACGAGTTTCCGCTGACGGCTACCGATGATTCCGGCGCTGCTAACGGCGCGGTTTTTTTCCGCGACTCGCTGGCCGATAATGAATCCCCGTTTACATATTTTATTCAGGGGCTTTCGCCTTTTGGTATTTGGGGCCCTGAAACCAGTATTAATAATGTAAAAGGCAAACCAAAATCCTTGTCCGTTCAAATTACTATCGACACCATTGCTGAATATACGCCTGGCCGGTTGACGGTTAAATGGTCGTTTCCGGATTCCCTGAATGATAAAATTTCCGAATTTTCGGTGTGGAGAGCGGTGGATTCCGACAGTTTATTCGAGCAACTGGACGTATTAAATCCTTCAAGCAGAGAATTTGAAGACAGGGAGCCGCGCCCCATCAACTACTATTTGGTGAAGGCCGTAGATAACAACGATTATCAAATGACCTCATTTCCGCAACTGGGACAATTGAAGGATGATAAACCACCTGAAAAGACGGGCATAAAAAAGGGGGAGTGCGACAAAAACGGTTTGGTGACACTCGAATGGCTCCCCAGCGCTTCGGAAGACGTTATGGGCTACCGGGTATTTATGTCCAACGCCAAGGGCGGCGATTATACCCAAATCACGACCGATTTGCTGAAGGGGACCACGTTTACCTGGGAAACCACCCTCAATACCTTGTCTAAAGAAATATATTTCACGGTAGTGGCAGTCGACTTTCACCACAACCAATCCGCAGCCTCCGATCCATATACCGTAAAACGCCACGATATAATTCCGCCTGCCAAGCCCTCCATCACAGAGGTCACTCCCGGAACCGGCGGTGTGAAATTTAAATTTCTGCTCAGCACCAGCGATGACGTGGCCGCGTACCATTTTCAGCGCATGCGGGCCGGCTACCCGGGCTGGGTAACTTTATCCAGTTCTCCTGCCCACCAAATGCCGCTGGTTCTGGAAGACAGTACGGCAAGCAAACGGGAAAACTACCGTTATCGCCTGCTGGCCATCGATGCACAAAACAATGAATCGATCTCGAATATCGTAGAAGCTAAACCGATCAACGACGGCCTGCGCGAACCTATGGAAAATTTGTACGCTGAAAAAAAGCCGGACCATGTCAAGATGAGTTGGGTTTCTGAAAAAAACGTCGACCTAACGGGTTATACTATATACCGGGCACTCGATGACAGCACTAAACGGCGGTCGTTTGTTTTCGCCCCTTTCCCTGCACCGCCCAACAGCAGTGGCAACGGCGCTCAGGTGACCGGCAACCAGATTATATATACATACTATGATTACGATATAAAATTTACAGAATCATATAATAACAGCTACGCTGGATCGGGCAGCGGCAACGCCAACAAAAACAGGGCTAATAAAAACATCAGCCCCGACCAGTTTAGTGCGGCCAAAGCCAGTTTTACCGGACAGCCGCCGACTAAAATATACTATTGGGTGCAGGCAAAATACGCCGACGGCACCGTCAGCCCGATTTTAGGGCCGTTCAGAATCGACCTGAATTAAACCGCTCTAAACCCGCTCACCTCACTCATCTCTGCAATAATGAAATACACTGTTTTGTTTGCCATTTTGTGGCATCTGGCCACCGCCTTGCCCGCACAATCGTATGGTGATTGTGCCAATGCCTATATTGTTTGTAACAATAAAATCCCGATACAAATCCCGGAAATACCCGATGCCGGTAAAAACGAAAAGGAAATTGCCGGTTCCAACTGTTCCAATATACCGTTTCCGGAAACGAATGTGGTATGGCTGGTTTGGGAGGTGGAAAAGCCCGGCAGATTGGGCTTTACCCTGGTACCCCTGAACGAATCGGACGATCTGGATTTTGTACTGTATCGCACAGCCGTGAAAGGCAATCATTGCCGGAACCGGAGTGAAATAGCCTGCACCCTGGCAGGCCCTCCCCGTGCGGAAGACTTTGCCCGCACCGGCTCGAATTGTACCGGCGCAACTGGCTTGCGCCAACAACCCGGATCCGCCTCAAAAACTATCGGTTGTTCCGATGATTCGGATAAGTTTTTAGCCGATATTGAAGTAAAGGCGGGCGAGCAATATGTGTTATTTGTCAATAATTATCTGTCAGAAAAAGGGTTTCTGCTGGAATTTACCGGCGATTGTACGTTTCGGGAAATACCGGGCAACTGTATCCCCCAATCTCCCATATCGATCAAGGAACAATCGTCTGGAAATGTCAGATTTTCCGATCTGTATCCCAACCCATCCGCCCACCGTATATTTTCTGATATCTATTCGGAAAATGACCTATCGGGAAATGTCGATTTGATAGACTTGAATGGCAGGTTGATAGAATCCCGCAAAATTCAAATCGGTAAAGGCGACAATCAGATAGAAACAGACGTGGAAAGTCTCGCCGCAGGAATTTATTACCTGAAGATACGGCTGGGCGAAGATGTTTTTCTGGGGCGATTTTGCAAAATTCATGGGCAATAAATTGCAGCATCACCAGAGAAATTGGCTTTCATTTCAAAAAAAGATCGAATCATGTTGAATAAAATTATACTTCTGATAGCTTTTATCGGAGCAGTTGCCTGCAATGTACAGGCACAATTTGCCTCGGCAAACGACTCTATTTTTGCGCCGTGGCGCGCCGGCGAAAAAGGCGGCCCCACGGTTTCTGCTCCCCTCATTTATGCTCCGACAGTGACTGATGTAAATGGCGGTCTGCTATTGTCATGGAGCGACCCGGAAGGCATTCGGCCAGGGCAATCGGCTGAATACCGGGTACTGCTGCTGCACAGGCGCGATACGATTTTCGATGCCAGAACAGCCGAAACTACGGTTCAAATAGTGCCCGGACAGGTAGACCTGCGGCGCAATCAACACTATACCATGGTCGTCCATGCCTATGTAAGCGATCAAAAACAATCGTTTGCTATACCGGGCAATCAATCGGCTTACTCTTTTACCTATTTGCCCAGCGTGCCGGCCGTGGCCAACCCGCATTTCTATGTTGCCGGCAACGTGGTTCGGGCTGATTGCGATTACGAAGAACCTCCGGTAGAAACGGTACACCGGATTCAAATGCGGGTGCGGGTCGGAGCAGGCCCCTGGGCTGTAATATGTGATTCCATTGAAAATTTTGAACGGATATTTTCCGGAACTACCACGCTCAATCCCGTATTGGTTCAGGTGCAACTCAAGCGCATCAGTACACTCGCCAATGGAACAATCGTGGATAATACGGGCCCCTGGGTGAGCGCCGTCAAACTGACTACGTGCAGCAACCCGACGAATGTTCAGATTACTGCCGTTAACGCCACGGCCTTTACCATCACTTGCGACAATCCCGCACCACCCGCAGGGGCGGCTTACAAATACAAAATAAACTACCGGCTTGCCGGTAGCGGCAATGCTTTTAGCAATGCTTTGGTGGATGCATTGCCGGCATCGGTGAGCGGCATCGACGGCAACGCTGAATACGAGGTACAGTTAGTCCGGCTATGCGGTTTTGCCGGCCAGCACCTGTTTATTGAGTCGGGCAACCCGAGCTCCATTCCCTGGCCGGTTTGCGACGCGCTGCTCAACCCGCGGGCAAAATTTACGGAAGATACCTTCTTTCGGGTTTCAACCGATTTGAATGTTCGCAGCGGGGCGTTTTCTATCCGTTACCGGGAGGTTGATTCTTTAGTGTGGACGCAAATCAATGTGCCGGGTTTATTGAACAGGCTTGATAACTACGTCGTTAACGGAATCAATCCGGCCAAAACCTACGAGGTGGAAGTGCGAAAAACCTGTAACGGGACTGCCGGGGCCTGGTCTCCGGCGACAGAAATTGTGTGTAAACCCTACGTGAATCCTTACATCACGGATGTCTCACCCGGTTCATTCCAGGTGTCGGCCAACGGAGCGCCCATCGACACCAACTGTAATGAAAACGTGCGGTTCAGGGTCGGAAACAACGGCTCATGGCTGCAATCGTATGACCTGCAATGCGGCGGTACGCCCGTCGCCCTGATCGCATCACCCTCCGGCATCAATACGATATATACTGTTGAAATCAATAAATACTGTCTCTGGACCGGCACTTTGCCCGGCGGCGGCACCGTGAAGGACACTGTTGTTACGGCCTGGCAAAAGGTCGATTACCCATTATGTACACCCGCGCCGCTCAATCCCGCGCTTGTTGTCAATAGCCCGACCAGCTTTACGGCGAACTGGACGCATCAAAACACAAATTATCCCTGGCTGGAAAAAAGGTATCAATTGCGGTATCGCGAAACGGCGGAAAGTCCCTGGGTTACCCTGGCGGCAACCACCGGCACTACCGTTACGGTAAACAACCTATTAAGCTGCCAAAACTACCAGGTGGAAATCCGCGCCGTCTGCTACAATCCGGAAGCAGAACAAGTTTTGCAAGGCGATTGGTCGCCCGTTTCCTGGCCGGCAAACGCCTGCCCGGCGCCTGAAACCCCTGTAGTAACCATCCTGACCAACACCTCATTTTCGGTTTCCTGGAATGGGGAAGGTGCACAAACCTGCGAAACAAATACCTCCTACGAGGTTCGGTATAAATTGACGACCGGACAAAGTTGGACACAGGTGAATACTACGGCGACATCCATCACGGTAAACAACGCGAAAGGATGCGCCAGTTACGATGTGGAGGTGCGCCGCAAATGCACGTTTCAAGTCGCAGAAAACGGTCAAACTCAGGTAGTTTATACCGATTGGGTGCCGTTAAACGAATGGCCGGGCGGCGATGTTTGCGCCGAACCGATGGGCCCGCTGGTGAGTGTCAACTCCGCCACCGCTTTTACCCTGTCCTGGACCGCACCGCCGGTAAATACCTGCGACAGCAGTAGTATTCAGTATAAGGTCCGGTACCGGCTTGCCGGCAACGGCGCTTACACGGAGGTAACCACCAACGCCACCGAACTGACCGTCAATGGAAACCCCTGCGACGAATATGAGGCTGCGGTGCAAAAACTGTGTTCGTTCAACGGTCTGCCCGCTGCCAGCGCATGGGTAGACTTTACCTGGACCGGGGGCGGCTTTTGTTCGGCGCCCATCGATCCGGAGGTAAATCTCCTCAGTGGCAATATCGTTGAAGTAGAGTGGACGGCCCCGGCAGCCGGTTCCTGCGAAAGCGCCGGCGCACAATATACCGTTCGGTATCGCCTCGCCGGCTCCCAGGGCGCTTATTCGGAAACAACCACGAGCGCGACGTCTATCACCATTTCCGGCCTGGTCATTTGCCAGGAATATGAAATAGCCGTTCAGAAAATTTGTTCGTTCAGCGGCCAAACCGAATACAGCGACTGGACAAGTGCCGACTGGCCCACTGTTTTGCCCGGCAATTGCCCGGCGCCCGAAAATCCGGTCATCAATATCCCGGATTATAACTCCTTTACCGTGAGCTGGACAGCCGCCGCAGCGCAATCCTGCGAAACCGGTACGCAGCACGAGGTTCGGTATAAACTGCCTGGCCACCCGAACTGGACCCAGGTAACCGTGGCAGCCAATACGGCAACCATCACCGGTGTCAATGCCTGTTCCACGTATTTGGTCGAAGTGCGGCGGGTCTGCACGGTACAGCCGGGCGCCCAAACCGTTTACGGCGACTGGGTATCTGCCGGCGTCTGGCCGGGCAGCACTTGCCCCGCTCCCCTCAATCCGCAACTCAGCATTTCCACGACCGATGCTTTCGAAGTAAGCTGGACGGCGCCCGCCGCAAATGCCTGCGATACCGGCAGCCCGCAATACCGCGTGCGTTACCGGGTACTGAATTCGGGTACCGCTTATACGGAATTGATCACAGCCTCCACGCAACTGACCGTTTCGGGGATAGATGCCTGTAACTGGTATGAAGTGGAGGTACAAAAAATTTGTTCGTTCAACGGCCAGCCGGCCAACAGCGAATGGGTAGATTTTACCTGGCCGTATACACCGGGCGAATGTCCGGAGCCAATTGAACCTGTTGGTTCGTTTACTTCTGACACCGAAATCAACGTGCATTGGGGAACACCGGTGACTTCCATTTGCGATGCCGGCACGTACGACCAGGTCCGGTACAAACCGGTTAGTGCGAGCAGCGGCTGGACGGTAGTGGCAGCCCAGGATACGTTTGCCAACCTGTTCAATCTGGACGCTTGCGGCGCCTATAACGTAGAAGTAAGAAAACAATGCATATTTGGCGCAGCCGAAGAATTCAGCGATTGGGTACCGGCTGAGATCACACCATGCTCGAATTTGCCGGAATTGTCCTGCGGTGATTCCACCACAATAGAAAGTTGCAACGGGGTGTTGCTGACCAACCCCGCGCAGGTGTTCAGTGTGATTCAATCGGGCGGTTTCCCGGTACAGGTTACGTCCATGCAAAAGAACGCTACCGGCACCTCCTGGTCGGGTACGGGTATAGCAGCCTTGCCTTTCGGCGAAAAACACGTAAAGGTGAGTTGGTCTAACCTGAACATCGACACCGGGTTTAAAGTATGCAACGGCAAGATTACCGGCGTGTCGGATGTGGCGCCTTATTTGCCCGATCTGACCCCCGGCCCGCTAGCCTTCGGTGGCGAAATTTGCCTGCCGCCGCCATCTACACCCGGCTTCGACTCCAATGGCATCCACAATGTAACCGGCTTGCCCTGGGACGAACGCGGATTCGGCCAGAACGGAACGTACGACCGTCAGCCTCCGTACCCCGGCTACCAACCCGGCGCACCTTACGATACCACCCGGATATATGACCCGAACGGATTCAATGCGGAAGGCATGCATGCCAACGGAACGCTGTACAACGACCAGGGTTGCAGCATAAACGGCCTGACGGCCAACAATGAACCTTGCAACCCGAATATCCCGCCGTACTCCTGGATGGACCCCGGCGCTGATGATCCGGAAACGGAAGCCGGCCTGTTGTATGTCCAGCAAATACAGGATTCGCTCCAGGCTATGTTGACGACTATTCTGAATGAATTGAAAGCCGCTAACCAGGATAGCATCACCGGAAAAAGAAACGTTTGCGGGCAAATTCGCACCGATTTGAACACCACTTTTTCCGGATTGAATCTCGATCCCGTGTTCGTATTCGGCCCGGCCAATATTTATGAAAAAGAAGGTATGCACCTCAATTTCACCGCGCCGCCGGTGCCCTTGCAGGTGAATATGGACCGAAACGCGGGTATTGTCACCCTGGAAACACAACACATAGAACTATACCACTGCGATAAAAAACTGTATTCCTTTATCTATCGCGACGATGTGTTGCTCGAATTCCTGACGGCCAACGGCCTGACTGATCTGAGCGATGCCATCCTGGATTTGATCAAACGTTTGCCGGAAGAAACCATTCAGGGATTTATTAATAATCCGCAAACATTCCTGGATTGGTTGAAAGTCCAGGTTAGCGGCAAGGTAAATGATGAATACTACCTGGAACACGGCACTTACGGCGCTGTGGAGCCTGCTGAAATACCCCGCATGGATACCCGTCGTTACAACGAACCCGCTCAAACGATGGGCCATGCCGCAGGAAGTGGTATGTCGTTGAACGAAGACGATCCGTATGCTGCCGCTATTTTGGCACAAGCCATGGAGGTGACGCCGGAAGACATACAATTTGAGTTTTTACAAGGATTCGAATACATCAACGGCGTACACCGGGCGCATTACCTGGAGGCGATTGTCAAGGAGCGTTGGATGGCACTTACGGAGCACGATACGTTGCTGATGCCGATCGATATTACCAATCGTGGTTCCGACGGCAAACGCTACAGCGTTTACCTGGATGCCATAGAGATTACTCCTGCCGGCGCTACGATGAGCGCTTATGCCATCATTGAACTGCCTGGTAATGGACAAAAACTGGTGTTTGCTTCGCATGATATCGCCTTCCGGCCCTGGGGTCTGGATTTGCTTCCGCTCAAGATAGAACTGGGCAACGATATTCACATTCGGCTGAGTAATTCGGCGCGTTTGAAAATATTGTCCGGCCCCGACACCTACGTCGCTTTCGACTGCGAGGGTTTTGCCGGAATCGGCATTTCCGCCGATGTGGAGTTGTGCCGGAATATCGTGCTGCCTTATGATCCGGATACCGACCAGGTTATACCCGAACCGAAACGGGTGGATGGCCATATCCAGTTTGAAGCATCCGACCTGAGCAATTTTATCGTGAGCACCTCAATCGATCCCTTTGTTATTCCGGGGCATGAGGACATCAAATTTATCGTCGGAGAATTGACGCTCGATATGAGCGAAACGGTATCGCCGGAAGGGACGCCGCCGCCGGGATATGAAACGGCCTTTGCAGACAGTGACGGTTTTAAGGACGAATGGAAAGGTTTCCATGCTTCGGAAGTCAGCGTTATTCTGCCCAAAAAATTCTCTTCCGGCAGTCAGCCGCTCACAGTGGGAATACAAAACCTCGTAATCGACGACACAGGGGTGAGCGCTTCCGTGTTTGCTGCGAATATTCTGTCGATACAGCAAGGCAATGCCGATGGCTGGGCTTTTTCGGTCGACACCTTCCAATTGACAGTTATAATGAACTCGTTTGAAGAGGCGCATTTTAGCGGACTGATCCATGTGCCTATTTTCCGGAATCAGGCCAATACAACGGGACAGGTGCAGGAAAATGATTGTTTCGACTATACCGCCTATATCCGCACCGGCGGCGTATTCGAATTCACAGCCCGCATGCCCGATACGGTCAACTTCGTGGTCGATATGTGGAAAACGGAAAGTGTGACGCTTGCAGATTGTTCCCTGCAAATGGCCTATGCCAACGACTCTTTTTTGGTGGTGGCTACACTGGGCGGTGAAATCAAAATCAGTGGCGGACTTGCCGATAACCTGAATCTGAATGTGCCGAAAATTACTTTCCAAAACGTGCAGGTATCGAACCGGGCGCCTTATTTCTCGCCCGGCACCTGGGGATTCCCGGGTTCGGTGGGCGCCGATTTTGGCGGCTTCGAGCTGACCATTGACAGTATCAGTATGATGAAAACCGCTGACGGCGATCCGGCGCTGAAATTTAGGGCAGCGGTGAATATCGGCGATCCGGGCCAAGGGTTGGGTGCAGCAGGTTCATTCAAACTGATCGGAGAAATGGAGATAGTCAATGGTCGCCAACGCTGGAAATACAAGGATTTTCAGGTCGATGCCTTTTATATAGACGCCACTTTACCATCGGTTGCCATAAAAGGGTACGTGTATTTTTTCAAAAATAACCCGGTTTACGGCAAGGGGTTCTCGGGCGGTCTGGAGGCTAAGTTTACCATGATGGAATCGTACGTTCAGGTGGCCGGCATTTTCGGCAAGGTGAACAACTTCAAATATTTTAATGTGGAAGTCGCCTATTGTGGCAATATACAACTCTTCCCGGCCCTGACGGTAACGGGCATAGCCGGCGGTTTGTCGTACCACATGACCCGACCTAACCAGGCATTCGGCCTTCCAATCTGCGAAGAAATACAGATGCCGACTGTGCCGGGACAATCCATGACCGGCATCGTGTACACGCCCACCGACACCATAGGCATTGGGTTTAAAATTACCGTAGCGGCAGAAATGGCCACCGAATCGGCCTTCAATTTCAACGCGACTTACGAGATGAATTTTCACGCCGGCGGCGGCGTAAACCGCGTGTGGATTTACGGCAATGCCCGGGTGATGTCACTGCCCGATAAGTATGCCTTGCCGGAAACCGGTACCGGCAAACCCAACAACGGCGCGCCGATTAGCGCCTATATCAGCCTGGAAATGAATTTCAATACGAACGTGTTGGACGGCATCGTGGAAATGTACGCCGATTTTGGCAACGGCGCTTTCCGGGGCACGGGCCCCAACGGCCGGCTCGGTTCGGTGGCGATCCACTTTGCCAACAGCGGTTCGTATATTAAAATGGGCAAACCCTGGATGCGCGACGGCTCGGCCGACCAACGGCTGGGTTTGCAAATAGCCATTCCCGGTTTGGGCGACCTGGCTTCTATTAAAATGTATTTGCAAATAGGCTCCAATATCGATCCGATGGGGCCGATACCGGCAGAAATTGCGTCGCTGACCGGCGCTTCGCAGGTGAATACCTTTAACACGGGTAGTTGGGGCGGACAAGTCGCCATGGGCAACGGATTTGCCTTCGGCGCCGAACTGAACATCGGCTCCCGGGAATACCAGTTCCTGATTTTCACCGCCGGTTTTCAAGCCAACGTCGGGTTCGACCTGGCACTCCGCAACCTGGGTACCGGCGCCGTGTGCGCGTCGAGCAACCAGCCGGTAGGCATCAACGGCTGGTACGCCGAGGGGCAGGCTTATGCCGGGGTGTTCGGGCAGGTGGGTATCCGCGTGAAAATATTTGGCGCAAAACGAAACTTCAATATTCTGTCGATTGCAGCAGCGGCCGTTTTACAGGCTAAACTGCCCAACCCCTTCTGGGCGCAGGGCGCTGTGGGCGGCCAGTACAACATCTTGAACGGCCTGATCAAAGGGCAGTGCAATTTCCAGTTTACCATTGGGGAGCTGTGTACCATTGTCGGGCAGGACGATCAGTATGAAAACATCCCGCTGATTGAGTCCACCAACCCCGTTAAGGATCAAACCCAGGTATCGGTGCAAACTAACCCGACGGTTTCTTTCCATTTTCCAGTGAACGAATTGATTTCTGCGGCCAATCTCGGCGTGACGGGCAACGTGTTTTTCCGCTTGAAAGTAGACTATGCGCGGCTGAAATGGCGCGGTAATATTTTCCCAACCAGCCAACGGATGAGCGACGATAAAAAGACGCTGACGCTCATTCCGGCCTCGTTTTTACCGGCCTTCGATACGCTGACGCTGGAAGTGAAAGTACACATTGACAGTTCAGGCCATAACGTACAGGAGGAAATCCGCAACGTGACGTTTGTAACCGGCCCTGGATCGGCCACCGTACTAACAGCCAACGTAAAAGGCAGTTATCCGATAGACGGCCAGTACAATTTCTATAAAAAAGAGATCGTATCGGGCACGGGTTATATCGACTTGCACAAAGGACAGCCCGATTTGTTTAACGAAGCGGATGGCTATGAATTTAAAATGCGCTTTTCCACGGCAGCGGGCGAGTGCCGCATTACGCCTGCGCAATATTCTTACATCGACAGCAAAATCACCTTTACGATTCCTTCGGATTCGATGGGCGCCAACAAGGTGTACCGGATGCAGTTGCTGAAAGTACCCGTGGCAGGAGGCCCTTGGGCACCGGGAACCATTTTGCCTAACCCATGCAGCATGCCGAACGGCGGTGGTCAGGGCCAGCAGCAGGCGCAGCAGCAAACCGGTGCGGGCGATTCTGATGGCCCGGCTTTGGTTGCGCCCACGATAAAGGTGTTGTACACGAGTTATTTCAGGGTGAGCCAGCACAATACATTCAAGCAGAAGATGGAGGCATTGGAGCCGGGGTTGACTTATGTTTCCCTGGGTAATGTGTCCTTTAAAAACAATATCGCCGGCGAGCCTTTCGACCGGTTCGAAGTGCTTGGCACGGCTGGTCAGCCGCCCCTGATTTCGATGCGCGCAGACCTTGGCAATACGCCATGGTACAACACAGGCACCATGAATGATTTGTATGTGCAGTTTCCCGCTACGGTGGGGAATTACGACATTGAATACACCGGCGAGTATGCCTTTCCACCGGACAATGCGGTTAAAATTGTGTTGCGCAACAACTCGCCGGCATACGAACTAGTCACGGCTACCCAGTACAACGCCGGTACGCTGGTGCCTGCCGGGCCGGTGCAGTCGATCCACTACGATGTGCCGGAGCAGATCAAAGCGCAGATCGATGACCTGACGGACCAGTCCAACTGGGTGTATGCGCAATTGGCGAGTTTCCTGTACGACGACGATTGCGTGGGCTGCCCCACGGACTGTACTGTATGTGTCAGCTGTGATCCGGTGGCTCAGGGTATTCCGCCGGGACCGAACAACCTGATCTGTCCCTACAACCCGGATGGTATTCGTTTCGTAACACCGTCGAACGGCCCGAATTATCCGGTGCTGTGTACTTACAAACTGCCGGCTACGGAATACCCGTCGAGTATTAAGACGGTGAATTTGAGGAGCGGGAATTGAGGGTTTTGATAGATAGCGTCATGAAAAAACAGAACGAGCCGACCGAAAGTGTCTATTTATGAAGAGCACAAAGAATGAACGATTGATGCCTAATTGTAATGAAATATATATTATTTGTGTAATAATCAAACGAACACTTGATAATAATTTTTAAAATTTGATAATTTTAATTGTTTAACTATTTATTGTAAAATGTTCAGATGTTCAATAAATTATATTAAGGAAAGGAAAAACCATTTTAAGAAGTTTAATATAAAAATGAAAGAAATGAAAAATTTAAAACTATTGATATTTTTTATCCTGTTTTCTGTGACCTTGTTCGGTCAAAACTGCTACTTAAGAAGAGGAGATTTTTCAGGGTTTAATACAGATCCATATCAAGCTATCCTTGAGAACGCATCTTGCCAGCTACTACAAGAATTACCTGAAGAATTTAGGAGTGATTTTAAAGTATATGACTATGATTTTTATATATTGAATGAATACATGCAAGGTGAATTTCAATCTACATGGGATCAAATTATTAGTAATGTGAAATTGGAATCTTCCTATTACTTACTTATTGGTAAACAGTCTGACAATACAGGAATATATACAAAATTTTGGGTTGATGTGAATCTTCCAGTTGAAGGTTTATTTTCTTGTATGTCTGAATTTCAGAGAATTTCACTTATTCATAAGATTGAAAAGACAATACGAAATTATTATTTAGATAATAATAATACTTTATCAGAATATGCTAATGCAGAGGTTGAAGGAATTGGGGTTCTGAAAAACTTAATTATTGATTTGAAAAACTGCTGTCAACCAACAAATAGGAGTGTTTGTAGTCAGTGTGAAAAAGAAATGATATCTGATTATTTAGATGGAGAAGGTTTTACGGGGTATAGTATTGAGGCTTCTACTATTGGACTTGGGCAAATAAACTCATTTGAAGATGAGAACATAAAGGACGTTTCAGGACTAAAAGTTAAGATTAAAGGTAGCGAAGTTATTCTAGGAGAATATTTAAACTCTTTTATAGGTTCATTGTCACAATATATTGACGTTGGACTTTTGGTATCTTCCAACAATAACTTTTGCTTATATTCAAAGCATGAGATGGATTCCTTCTCTCAAGGCCATGAATTCAATTATTGGGTTCATATTCAAGAAGATGAATCCGTATCATCAAATTTTTCACTTAGGGTTAAAATTATATCAAATAATATAAACTTCGATCATGATGTTTCATTTGGATTAATAGGGTTTTTACAAGAGTATCTAGATATTTCTGATGTAAGTTTTACAACAGGGAATGATTTAGAGACAGAAATTGGAAGTTTTTTTGAAAATATTATTTTTAATAACAGTTTGACGCCACAAAACATAGCAGACGATTTGTGGAATTACCAACCCAAAATTGACATGAACAAGGCTCCAGAGTCATCGCCTAAAAATACTTTAGGTGTAGCAAGAAATAAGAACTTTTTCTTTAAAGAAAGACTAAAGTTGCCAGATTTGTCTATGTGGAGTCAGGAAAATAGAATAAGAATCAATGCAGGACAGGCTCCATTAGTTGATAACACCTGGTTATCAAAAAACCCTGGCCATGCTCAATGGCAGTTTGAATTAGAAAATAATGGGAGTATTAAGCTTGATAACCAAAATCAACCTATTAGACAAAAGCTTATTCATCATCATGTAGAACACGGTAGATATGCAGTTGCAATTCCAGAAGGGGCACATAGGCAATATTATAAGTATATTCACTATATTACCCGAAAGGAAAAAAATTTTACTAAAGGCCAAAAACTTCATGTAATAAAAAATAAGATCAATGCGTTAAACAGAGGTTTGGGTGTCTGCGGGTTGTTTTTAAATGCAGCGGGCTTTGCGACGGGAAATCCTGGTAATATAGTAAATTGGTTCGGAAATGCTCAGATTGGTAAGTTGAAATTTGATCCCATATCAAATTGGTATGCCTTATTTTACAACGAAGCAATATTCGAGAATCCGCACCAGTCTGGATTTCATAAGGATTGGAAAAGGTGTGCCTGGTGGAAAGTATATATATCCTATGCATGGTCAGAGGATGAAGGTAAATATGTAGGAATTGGGTTAGGCGCCGAAGGCTATGTATATACGCTTAAAAACAACAAAACAAAAGTAATTATTAAGGAATGTTATATTGACGACCACCCGAGTTGTGTTGAATTTAATTTGTACAGAGGTTAATTCTTTAGCGTTATGTCATAAATGACTTTCCATAATATGCAGTAAGAAAATTTTCAGGATTGTGTGCATAAGACCCGAAAACCTGATATAAGAACGTTAAATTATATTATTTATGACACAATTGTTGATTTTTTACTGCTTTAGTAAAACTCCTTCTGTTTTGTTCTCGGCTATTTTCAGATACTCATGTCCCTAAACATATTTTGCATTTTGTAACTGTTTTATTAACTGAATATCACTTGTTAGTATTAAACTTTAAACTGTATAGTATGACTGCAAAAGAGTTTTGTTATAAAATAAATTCTTTGAAGGAGGCTTTCTCCTATATTGATTTAACAAAAGAGAATAGTATAGAAAATATTGTTTTTGAAGGAAAGAACAAAAAATTGAACGAAGAGCAAATTCATAAAGAGTTTTTGTTGCGAGATCGGTTAGTTGGTTGGGTAATTGAAGAAAAAAACAGTCCAATACAGAAATATACCAACGAGATCGAAAACTTGGTAGTTAATTTTAATAAATATGGAATGTTTAAGTTGCTAAATGATATTTCTATTAACAATGAAATAGAATTGCTTGGTTATCAATTATATGCATTTGGATCGATAGATGGTTATCTTTGTTATGATAATACAGGTGTAATTACATGGAATGATTATGACACGTTGGAGGTAATAAGCCTTTGCGCAAGTTCATCAGAATCATTTTTAGATTGTATGTATACACTATCTTACAATAATTTATATAATGAATTGGATAAATTAGATTTGTTGGAAAATATTTTGATGTTATCTAAAACGAAAAAATCAGAAACTTTTTTTAAATATTTGATTGGGATCGATTAAGTGCAAATAGATTATGGGTGTTTAAATTGATTTTATACTATAATTCAATAAATTTTGAAACTTTAAGCAGCGATTTCACCTTCCCCCAAGGCCACCCACAAAAAAGTAGTGATCCCCCCAATCTCGAAAACGCCCGCTCATTCTATCGTTTTCAACCAACCGCCCCCCGCCGGAACGGGCCCCGAAACGTCGGGGCCTGCTCTGGTGACGCGGAGTTGCCTACTAAGCACAGGATGATATAAGTTGCTGTCAAGCGTCTTCAGGCGCTCGACAGCAAGATTTGTTAAGATATTTTCACAGTGATCATTTTGTTTACGCGTCTTTCAACCCTCCAAGCGGGTTTGAGTGGAATTATATGGCAAAGTCTCCGTACAAATAAATAACCTGTATTCTAATATTATGAAAAAATATTTATTCTCCACTTGGCTGATAATTTATACTATTTATGGGATACGATCTCAGCCTATTGACTGTTATATACATTTAGAAGATATCGCCGGATTTGAGACGGCGCCATATCAAGATGGTCTTGAACTGGTAGCGTGTGAGCTTATTCAGGCCTTTCCTTCAGAATTGCAAAATCAATTTAAGGTGTTCGATTTTGGTTTTTACTCCATAACTGATGATATGCAAGGGGGATTTGAGGCGGCTTGGGAGAGGGTGATTTTAAAAGTTTCGAACGAGGCACCTTATTATTTAGTTTTTGGAAAACAATCAGATGAGACAGGATTGTATTCTAAATTTTGGTTTGAATTAAAAATGCCGGAAAATTGGTTAGGTCAATGTTTTGATCAGTCATACATTTCTATGCTGGAAAATTCTATAATTTTTAACTTTAATCAAATAGGTTATTCAAAAAATCCAAATGAATATGCAGAATTTGAGAAAAAATGTATGTATTACCTCAAATCTAAAGTTGAATCTCTTTCGAGTTGTTGCCAGCCCAATTTAACATCTGATAATTTATGCAATGGCTGTATCTCATCTAATGATGTGAATACCTTTTTTTTGAATAATGGATTTGACTCTATAAGAATTAATATTTTAAATCCAGACATCACAATAGTGGACAGTTGCCTATGCCAATCGCCGGAAGTTATATTGCTAAATAAGAAAAATAAAAATTCAATGCGAAAAAATTCATTCGATGATTTTACTCATGGTTATATTATAGAAATAAATGGGAAAATTATTAATTTATCCGAAAAGGCAAATAAATTTTTAGATATTTATGAGGATGGGTATGGCATAGTTACACATAGCTTGAGTTTTTGTCAAAATGATTTTAATTCATTATTAAACAGTTTCAATGAACCAAATCATTCTTTTTGGTTTCATATATCAGATAGTTTATTGTTTTTCAAGGTAACAGGCATTGGTGATGATATTAAAATCGGTACCTGCAGCGCTCAGTACAGAGAAAAAATTCAATGCATGATAGATTATTTAGGCTCAACAAGCGAAAATTTATATACTGAGCCAGTAGTGGGTTTCTAAATATTATTAAAAAATTGGTTTTCAGCCGATTGAGTAATTTTGAGTGTCGAGTTCAAAAAACAAATACTCATCGAACTGAAAACCATGACAAATTTACAACAAACTGCAAATCAATCCATTCCAGTTTACTTCAATGAGGCAGATTTTAACGAATTTATCTTACCCCACCTTTGGGTTGGGAGGCGGGGGCCA
>CAUJEY010000181.1 GCA_963169325.1 Bacteroidota bacterium | reverse complement strand
CCGTGATACGGAGCACGTACGTCCGGTGGTGTGGGGGGACGGCGGCGAAAGCCGCCTCCTACCCGATTAGCCCAAGTTAAAGTGTCCACGTGTAAATCCCGAAGGGATTGTATGTTAAAATGTTAGGAACAGTCCGTAACCCAAAACATATAATCCCTTCGGGATTTGCGCGTCGACATCGTATCCAGGCTATAAACATACAATCCCTTCGGGATTTGCGCATTGCCCGGTAAACAGAATCTCAATCTTCATTTTCATCAGATATCCATTCAAACAAGTACTCCTCCTTGTAATCCACCTCACAGCGATTCAGAATTTCCAAATACTCTTCCCGAAACGACCGCTTCTTGTGGTGTTCCTTTTGATTGAGTACGTATTGAACCACCTTGTCTAATTCGGCGTGGCTATGCGAAAAATAGCCGTAACCTTCTTGCCAACTGAATTTTCCGGCGACCCATTTTTTATCATTAATAAAATTGGTAGATTCCTTTTTCAGGATTTGAACCAGATCAGAAAGCGCCATGTAAGGTTTCAAGCCAATCAGTACATGTACGTGGTCAGGCATGCAGTAGATAGCAAGCACTTTGTGCTTTTTCCCCTGAATGATGCCTGTCATGTACATCTGCAATTCCACGCGGAACGATTCTCTGATGACATTTGCACGGTGCCTTGGGGTAAATACAACGTGGGCGTAAAATTGTCCGAATGTGCCGGCCATGGTGGAAATCAATTGATTTATAAAAAGGTGGGCAATATATCAAAGATATTCAGCACCAAACAAGGCAGCAGTCGCAATCCCGAAGGGATTATAAGTTTATAGCCCAGGTTAAAGTGACCACGTGTGAATCCCGAAGGGATTGCATGTTAAAATATTAGGAACAATCCATAACCCAAAACATATAATCCCTTCGGGATTCGCACATTATCACCGCATTAAGGCTATAAACATACAATCCCTTCGGGATTCGCGCGTGGGTGCTGAGCAAAGGCTGGTGTTACCCCTTCTCCGGCTCCGACGTCGTTTTCTCCGCTTCCTCCTCAAAACCCGGCCCGCAGCCATGTTTTCCCCATCGTTGTATAAATTGCCGGCGTTCGGTTTCGCTCATGTTTTTCCAGTGTTCGCGCATGTAACGGCTCCGGAGGTGCCCGCCGGGTCCGCCACCCCAGCCGCGGTATGCGAATCCGCCGGTGAGCAGGCGGCCCAGGATCAGCAGGCCGAGAACCTGGAAAAACCCGAGGACCGGCAAGCCGAAAAGTTCGGGCATCAGGCTGTTCCACAGGTACATGGTCAGAAAGGTGATGGCGGTAATAAAGAGGACGCCGAAAACGATGCCCTTGGCTATCCAAACTGCTTTTATGTTTTTCATGTTAAAAATTGTTGATCAGTGTTAGGTTAATCGAAGGCGGCCCAATTGGCAAAATATTTCCGCAGGTGCAACACGGCGTAGCGTTTGCGCGCCAGCAGGGTGTTGACCGACAGGCCTGTTTCTTCGACCATTTGTTTGAACGGGATATCGTACAACTCGTGGGCCACGAACACGTCGCGTTGCTCCGCGGGCAATTGTTCCAGGGCGCGGTGCAGCTCGTCCCAGAATTCCTGGCTTTCCACCCAGGCATCGGGGAGGTTGTGTTCCACCCAGGTATCGAAAAAAAGTTCTTCGGTGGCGTCTCCGTCGTCGTCGTCTCCTTCAGTGCCGGCCGGCGTGAGATGACTGAAAGGAATCGTTTTCTTTTTCCGGTAATAATCCGTCACCCGGTTGCGGGCGGCCGTGAACAACCAGCTGCCAACCTGTTCGATCGCATCCAGGTCGTTTTGCCGGGTCAGTTGCAGCCATACATCCTGGGCGACGTCTTCGGCGGTCTCCATGTCGTTGATCCGCGAGCGGACAAACGCCAGCACCCGCTTGCCGTACTGCGCAAACCAGCCGCTGATTTTTGTATTACGTTGCCCTTCTTGTGCCAAATTGAGTTCCACGTTTAATCCCGTTTACAGGAGCATGACGGGCGAAGGAAAGGAATATTTTACTTTACAAATAAATCCAGCATCGCAGCCGTCATCGCCGTCACGCCCGTTCGTATCGTCAAATCCGGATACGGATTGAACAACTCGTGGTGCAGCGGTGGCAGAAATTCTTTCGCCGCGCCGTTTTCATCAAATTTATCCGGATGCACACTCCCGAGCCAGCTCAGGTGAACGGGTATTTGGCCGTCGAGGCCGAAGGAAGAAAAATCTTCGCCGAAGGTGTAATACGGCTCTTCCACGATGTTTTCACGACCCAGTACTTCCGCAAACACCGTTTCCATACGGGTGGCTAATGCTTCGTCGTTGAACAAGGGATCTGTGAAATAAGGCCGTTCCGTAATCTTCGGGTGCTTCTCCGGTGGCAAACCCGAGGCGGCGGCTTCGGCGTCGCAGATCCGGCGGATGGCGGCCATGATCTGGTAATACACCTCCTTGGTGCGACTGCGGATGGTGAGTTTCAATTCTACTTTTTCGGGAATTATGCTGTGCTTGGTACCGCCGTGGATAGCGCCGACCGTGACGACGGCGATTTCCGTGGGTGCGATTTCGCGCGATACGATCGTTTGCAGGCGGGTAATGAGGTGGGCTGTCAGTACAATGGGATCGACGCTTGCATGCGGATTGCCGCCGTGCCCGCCGATGCCATACACGTCGATTTCGACAAACTGCGCCAGCGCAAAAGCCCAGCCTTTGCGGATGCCGATGGCGCCGGCGGGCAGGGTGGGGGAGAGGTGGTACGCCACGGCCATATCCGGCCGGCCGAAACGTTCGTACAAACGCCCTTCGCCGAGCATAATATTGGCGCCGTTCCAGCCTTCTTCGCCGTCTTGCGCCACGAGCAGGGCCGTGCCCGACCAATGATCGCGCATCTGGTGCAGGCAATACCCCACAAATGGCAACATGGCGCTGTGCATGGAGTGGCCGCACTGGTGGCCGGCGAGCGCGTTGGTGCTGCGCCAGGGTTCGGGGCGCCGGTCGGTAATGGGCAGGGCGTCCATGTCGGCGCGGTAGAGGATAGTGGGGCCGGCGCCGTTTTTCAATACGCCCACTACGCCGGTGCAGCCCACGTTTTCCGTCGCTTCAAAGCCGGCCCGGCGCAATTCTTCGGCTTGGCGGCGGGCGGTGCGGTGACATTCGAGGCCGATTTCAGGGTGTTGGTTGTAGTGGCAAAAGAGGTCGAAATAGTGGGGGTAGTGGGCGTCTGCGAGTTGGCGGATACGGGAAATGCGTGGGTTGTCTGTGTGCGGTGGCGGCATAGGGCGGAAAGTTAGCGAATGTGCAGGTATTTGATCCTGTTTTTTCGCAATCCAACACTATCAGAAGCCTGACTTTTATACCAAAATGGTAAATGCCTTTTCGGGATGTTGTCATACCTTTTCCAAAAATATTCCAAATGAGGTTATGGATCGTTTTACTCATATTGCCCCTGATAGGCCGGGCGCAAACACCACCTTCGGAGTGGATGGAGGTTAACTCCATCAGAGCCCGTGTTACTGCGAACGGCACCTTGTTCACCGGCGGCTCGCAAGGTGGATTTTTAGTTCCAAAATCAGGTGATCAGGATTCCGTCAAAATGACGCTTTTCCGGGGCGTGTTTCCCTGGATAGGCGGAGTAGATCCTGCCGGTAACCTGCGTATATCCATAGGCACCGGTTCGCCAACGGGATCGGATTTCATTTCGGGTTTTATGGGACAAACCGGATACAATCGGATTTGGCGGGTAACCAAAGCCGACATCCAGGCGCACAGGGCCGATTTTGGCGATAACGGCTTTATCGATAATCCCATTGCAGCGGTGATGGACTGGCCCAAACCTATGATGGCTGAAATAATACCAGGCCAAGGGGAACAACCGGTTGCACTCGCGCCATTCGAAGATGTGAATTTCAACGGATTGTACGAACCGGAAACTGGAGAATATCCAACTGCGCCGAAAAGATTTGATGGTAAACTGGCTATACCGGACGAAATACTGTTCTTTACTTACAACGACTCAACTCAGCATGC
Source organism: Bacteroidota bacterium (assembly GCA_963169325.1). GTDB lineage: Bacteria > Bacteroidota > Bacteroidia > Chitinophagales > Saprospiraceae > M3007. The sequence continues at coordinate 1,732 of CAUJEY010000181.1, read as the reverse complement.
GCATTCCAAAGGGATTGGCTTACAGATGCAAATTTTCTGCACCCTGTTTGCTTATACCTGTCCGGAAGATTCAGGCTTGCACAATACCATTTTTGCACATTACCAGTTTTGGTCTCGTAGCTCTGAGCGAGTGGATTCATTGTATGTGGGTTTTCTACTCGATTTTCAGATCGGCAATGCGAACGACGATTATCTGGGCTCAATGAATGACGCCTTCTATGGCTACAATGGGGATGCAATTGATGAAAACGGGTTTTTGGACAATCCGCCTATGGCATTTGTTACATCTGTCTATAATCCATTGGACACCTTTGGCGGTGAGATCAAATCCGTTTTTACACCGATATACCCCACCCCGGTCGGCGCCACGTACCCGGTTTTGCCTGCTGAGTTTTATAGGTATCTGACTGGCCGGTTTAGAGATGGGATGCCGTTGACCGCCGGGGGGAACGGTTACAACCCCGGTTCCGGGGATCCGCCGCTTTGTTGCGCTTTTCCAGGCGATCCGACAGAAAATGGGGGTTGGTCAGAGATAAGTGCCGGCAATTCTCCGGGCGACCGGCGGGCCGTGGCATCTTTTGGGCCGGTTACTTTGTTGCCATTTCACTTACAGGATATGTGCCTGGCATTTCATTGGGGGCGGGGGGATACGCCCTCACCGCTTTCCGGCTATCTGCCGATGATAAAATACCACAAATGGTTGCGCGACGTTCTTTTGAATTTTCATCCCCCTGTCCCGCTGCCTGATTGTTTATCTTTCATAAGCGCTCAGACAATCGTGAATAAGGAAACGCCGAAAGTGTACCCCAACCCTGCTTCTGGTGTTATTCGGATAAACACAGGAGAACATCCCTTGAGACGCGTTCGAATCTTTGATTTTTCGGGTAAAATGAAGTTGTTGCAAAACTTTTCCGGCCATATTCCAGGTTTTGACGCCTGGGAAGTTTCGGTTTCGAGCTTAACTGCCGGTGTTTACCTGATGGAAATGGAATACGAAAAGGGGCAGTTGATGCTCCAAAAGATCGTGGTATTGCCATGATTTACAAGGACTGATTCGACTTGCTTTTAGAATTATGGCTTATCTTTGAAAAAATATTAAGACGCAAAGATGGACACTGCATCAAAATCGGTGGAAAAAACAACAAAATCCGGTAAGCGCGCTATCCCGGCGTATTTGGTACGTGAAGTGATTGATGGCATTCCCTTTTATTACCGGGGGTACCGGCAGGCATTGAATAAAACCAAAACACTCGAAGAACTTATGAGCGACAGCGGACTTCAATTCTTCCTTAAACTCTATTTATACGACTTGTTATCCGCACGTCTTGATCGCAAAAAATACCGCGTCGGCGCCGGTGAATTGGGCTTTCATCCTAATTTTAAAAACAACATGGGCCTCGATGTAGTCGTATTTGACCGGAAGGTGCTCACCCCGGATAAAATCAACACCAAATTTGTAGAAGTACCGGCCCGCCTCGTGGTTGAAGTAGATGTAAATGTAGAGCTTCCTGAACGTGATTCCGACCTGTTTCAGGAGTATGTCATTCGTAAAATCCGGCGCCTGTTTGCCTTCGGCACAGAGAAAGTTGTTTGGATATTTACCAAAAGTCAAAAGGTGTTTTCCGCTACTCCTGATGCCCCCTGGCAAGTGTACGACTGGGACAAAGACGTGGAACTGATTGATGGCGTGGCGATGAATCTGGCGGCGTATGTCGAACAGGAAGGGTTTAAT
>CAUJEY010000180.1 GCA_963169325.1 Bacteroidota bacterium | reverse complement strand
GTGCTGGATACCGGAACGGCGGTCATCACCGCCAAATTGGGCGGGCTGGATGCCCTGGGCTCTTTGACCGTCAATTCAACCGGCGTAGCCGCCGGCCCACAAACCCCGGCCCCCATCCCCACCGTCAGTGCGGACAGTGTGATTTCCCTTTTCAGCAATGCGTATACGAACGTCAAAGTGGACACCTGGAACACCCGCTGGCAATTTTCAACCGCCGAGGATTTTGACCTTCAAATAGCCGGAGACGATGTAAAGCGGTACAGCAGCCTCAATTTCGTGGGCATCGAGTTTACTTCCCAGACCATCAATGCGTCGGCCATGACGCATTTCCATATAGACATGTGGACGCCCGACCCCACCGAACTTCCGAAGGCCTTTAAGGTGCTGCTCGTTGATTTCGGCGCGAACGGGACATTCGACGGGGGCGACGACTCTTCGCACGAGTTATCGTTCACCCGCCCGACCCTGGTTTCGGAGCAATGGGTGAGCTTAGACATTCCGCTGTCGAATTTCGCGGGGCTGGTGAACAGGGCGCACCTCGCCCAGATGGTGCTATCCGGCGATTTACCCAACGTATATATTGACAATGTGTATTTCTATAAAGCCGGAACAGTGGCGCCGACCGGGCCGACGGTTGCTGCGGCAACGCCTACGCGTAATCCTGCCGACGTTATCTCTATCTTCAGTGATACTTATACGAACGTGCCCGGAACGGATTTCTTTCCAAATTGGGGACAGGCGACGGTCGTTACCCAAGTACCGGTCGCGGGGAACAACACCTTGCTGTATTCCGGCTTGAACTACCAGGGAACACAATTCGCCAGCAACCTCGATGCCTCCGGCATGACCCATCTGCACCTTGATGTTTGGACGAAAAATTCAACCGCGTTGAATATTTCTCTCATCAGTCCCGGTCCTGTAGAGAAGCCTTTTGCACTAACCGTGCCCACCAATGGCTGGTCAAGTGTGGACATCCCCCTGACCAGTTTTGCTCCGGTTGCCCTCAACGACCTGATTCAGTTCAAATTTGACGGCAACGGGGATGTTTACTTAGATAACATTTACTTCTACAAAACCGGCGGCGGCGGTACGATACCAACGACTGCGGCGCCAACGCCTGCGTTTGATGCGGCCAATGTAATATCGGTGTTCAGCAACGCCTATACCAATATTGCCGGAACAGACCTCAATCCCAACTGGGGTCAAGCCACCCAGGTTTCTCAGGTACCGATTGCCGGAAACAATACGCTGCTTTACACCGGCCTGAATTACCAGGGTATTCAACTCGGCAGCAACCAGAACTTAAGCGGTATGACTCACCTGCACCTTGATTTCTGGACGGCAAACTCCACGGAACTGCAAGTGTTCCTCATCAGCCCAGGGCCGGCGGAGAAACCTTATTCCCTGACCGTGCCTACATCCGGCTGGACGAGTATTGATATTCCTTTGACGGAGTTTACCCCGGTGGTTAACCTGGGCGATGTCTTCCAGTTCAAATTCGTGGGCAACGGGAATATCTATCTCGACAATATTTTATTTCATAAATAACAAATGAAAAGCAGACAATAAAGCATAAAACACCAAACATACTTTACCATGAAATGCAATCATTCAATTCTTATAAATAGCATTCTGCTTATCGTTTTTTCTTTCGCTTTCTGGAGCTGTAAGGATGATGATAATGCCATCATTGACCGCAACTACCAATTAGTTTGGGAAGATAATTTCAGTGGCCCGGCCGGCCAGGCGCCTGATGCTACGAAATGGACTTACGATATCGGAATCGGCCCCGGAAATGACGGCTGGGGCAATAATGAATTAGAATACTATACCGATCGCCCCGAAAACGTCGCCCTCGATGGAGCAGGCAACCTGGCAATTACGGCACGAAGCGAAAGTTACGCGGGCCGTTCTTTTACCTCGGCAAGAATTAATACAAAAGGACTTTTCGACCAGGCTTACGGCCGCTTTGAAGCGCGCATCAAAATGCCTTGGGGGCCGGGTATCTGGCCCGCATTCTGGATGTTGGGCAACAACATAAATGAAGTTCAATGGCCACAATGCGGTGAAATTGACATCATGGAATACCGTGGGCAGGAGCCCAACCTGGTGCATGGTTCCGTGCATGGCCCGGGCTATTCGGGTGGAGCAGCCATTACAAAAAGTTTTGGGTTCACCAACAACCGCTTCGATGTGGATTTTCATGTTTTTGCCATTGAATGGGGGGCAGATTACATCGATTACTACGTGGATGATACCCTTTATCAGCGGATAAGATCGGAAGATGTGCCCGGAGAATGGGTCTATAACCATCCCTTTTTTATTATCCTGAATGTTGCCGTAGGCGGTAATTATGTGGGCTTTCCGACTCCCCAGACGCCTTTCCCGCAGACTATGGTGGTAGATTATGTCAAGGTTTACAAAGAGGCTAATTGATTGGAATATGGAACTGCAATATATTCAAATAGGGGGCGATAGTTATTTTAAAATATCGGACAGCGATGCGCTTCGACCGTTTTTTATGAGCATTGTCAGCGACTCTGACCACTGGATGTTCATTTCCAGCAACGGCGGGTTAAGCGCAGGGCGAAAAAATGCCGATTATGCGCTGTTTCCCTATTATACCGACGATAAAATAACCGAGTCTACCGAAATCACGGGCAGCAAGTCCATATTCTTAGTCCATCATGGCAGCGGCCGGCAGATATGGGAACCCTTTTCCAACCGGTATGAAGGCATACACCGCATTAGCCGGAATTTGTACAAGCATATTTTCGGGAATAAAATCATTTTCGAAGAAACAAACCACGACCTGCAAATGACCTTTCAGGTGGAATGGAATTCCAGCGATAAGTTCGGTTTTGTCAGAAAATCAAGGTTGATCAATAATGCGCCGGCCGAGGTCACTATTTCTCTATTGGACGGGATCCAAAACATTTTGCCTTACGGCGTGCCCAGCAGTTTGCAAAACAGCGCCAGCAACCTCGTGGACGCTTATAAAAGAAGCGAACTGGACCGGGCGACGGGTTTGGGCATCTATGCGTTGAGCGCCATTATTGTGGACAAAGCCGAACCCAGCGAGGCACTGAAAGCCAACGTCGTCTGGTCGACCGGCCTTGAAAACCCGGATTATTTGCTTTCCTCCCTGCAACTCGGTTCATTCCGGAAAGGAATCCCGATCCGGCAGGAAGAAGATATAAAGGCGGAAAAAGGGGCTTATTTTCTCCACAAAAAAATATCGCTGCCCCCTCATGTTGAAAAAGAATGGATGATTGTCGCCAACGTGAACCAAGGCCATGCGGCGGTAGCCCGACTTTTGGAATTAATTAAAAATGAAAAAGCATTATACCATCTCGTCAATGAGGACATCGCAGCCGGCGCCAAACGCCTGCTCGCGCTCAACGCCGCTGCCGACGGGCTGCAACTGAGTTCCGACCACCGCCGGGATACCCGCCACTTTTCCAATGTGCTTTTTAATATAATGCGGGGCGGCATTTTTGACCATAATTATCAAATCGAAAAATGGGATTTCAGCCATTATTTGGCCAATGCCAACACTGTCGTTTTTGAAAAGGCGAAGCCCGTCCTGGATAAATTGCCCGATGTTTTTTCATTTTTTGAGTTAAAAGAAATAGCGGAGCAAAGCGGGGATGCGCATTTTACGAGATTATGCCTCGAATATATGCCGCTCAAATTCAGCCGTCGGCACGGCGACCCCAGCCGCCCCTGGAACTGGTTTTCGATCAATACCCGCAGCGAAAAGGACGGCTCGAAAATTCTCGACTATCAGGGGAATTGGCGGGACATTTTTCAAAATTGGGAAGCGCTCGCGCATTCCTACCCGGCGTTCATCGAGAGCATGGTGTACAAGTTTTTGAACGCGACCACCTTCGATGGATACAACCCCTACCGGGTGACAAAAGACGGCTTCGATTGGGAATCCATCGAGCCGGATAACCCCTGGTCGTATATCGGCTATTGGGGCGACCACCAGATTATTTATTTGCTGAAATTTCTGGAGTTTATGGAAGACCATGCACCCGGAAAATTGAGCAGCTATTTCGATAAGGAACGTTTCGTATATGCCAATGTGCCGTATAGAATAAAAGCCTACCTGGACACCCTTAAAAACCCTAAAGATACCATCGAATTTGACCATGAACTGGACCAGAAAATCCGTTTGGAAAAAGAAAGTTCAGGCGCGGACGGGGCCTTGTTGCGGGATGAAAACGGCAACATCTATACGGTGACGTTTATAGAAAAAATATTGGCGACGGTATTGGCCAAATTGTCCAATTTCATCCCTGAAGGCGGCATCTGGATGAACACCCAGCGGCCCGAATGGAACGACGCCAACAATGCCCTGGTGGGCAACGGCGTCTCGGTGGTGACGCTGTGTTATTTGCGGCGCTTCTTATCTTTTTTCAAAAAAATATTGCCTGCTTCGGAATTGGAGCATGCCGGCATTTCCACTGAATTGGCTGTTTTTTTTAACAGTGTGTCGCAGACGTTGAAAAGCCACCGGCATTTGCTTTCCGGCAAAATGAATGACCACGATCGCCAACGGATATTGGACGGTTTGGGGGAAGCCGGCAGCACATACCGCACCCATATTTACAGCCGGCCATTTTCAGGTTCTAAACAGGCTGTTTCTCTCGAGGAAATAGGACAATTTATTGACCTGAGCCTCCAGTATTTGGAGCATACGATAGATGCCAATAAAAGGCCGGACCATTTGTACCATGCCTATAATTTGATGACACCTGAAAGCGGGGATAAAATTTCCATTTCACATTTGAGTGAAATGCTGGAGGGGCAGGTGGCCGTATTGAGTTCCAAATATTTATCCGCGCAGGAGGCCTTAATGCTTTTGGACAGTTTGAAAACAAGCAAATTGTTCCGGCCCGACCAATACAGTTATCTGCTGTATCCCAATAAAGATTTGCCCGGCTTTTTAGTAAAAAACAGTTTGCCGTCAGCAGCCGTCGGGCAGTCAACCTTGCTCACTCAATTGGTTTCCGACGGCAATGTGGACATTATCGAAAAGGACATCGCCGGCGTACACCATTTTAATGGCAATTTTAAAAATGCCAACGATCTGAACGCCGCATTAAACGAGCTGTCGAAAACAAAATATGCGCCCCTCGTTGAACAAGACAAAAAACAGGTGCTGCAAATATTCGAGGATATATTCCACCACAAGGCGTTCACCGGGCGATCTGGTACTTTTTTCGGCTATGAGGGTTTGGGCTCCATTTATTGGCACATGGTGTCGAAACTCCAATTGGCCGTGCTGGAATGTTGCCTGAAAGCCGTGGATGAGGGGGAAAGCCCTGAACACACAGGTAAGTTATTGGCACATTATTATGAAATAAACGAAGGCATCGGCGTACATAAATCCCCATCGCTTTACGGCGCATTCCCGACCGACCCGTATTCCCATACGCCCGCCGGAAAAGGGGCGCAGCAACCCGGCATGACGGGACAGGTAAAAGAAGACATTCTGAGCCGGTTCGGCGAGTTGGGCGTTTTTGTGAACGATGGCCAACTGCATTTCAACCCATGCCTGCTGCGGGGAAGCGAGTTCCTGGAGGAGGCCAAAATATTCGAATACGTAGATGTCCATCAGGAACACCGGCAATTACCGCTCGAAAAAGGGTCGCTTTGTTTTACCTATTGCCAGGTGCCGGTCGTGTATACGTTGGCAACAGAGAACAGCCTGACGGCTATATACAAAAACAATACGTCCACCACGTCCAACCAGTTGAACCTGGATGCCCGCGCCAGCCGGGAAATCTTCGGCAGGACCGGCGAGGTCGTGCAAATCAATGTTCAAATCAAGGCGTCAACCTTACGATAACATGAAAACACGATGGCAAACAGCGGGTATCCTGTTGGCTATAGCCTTCAGTTTTTCATGCCACACAGGGCGGCCTGCCCAAACACATCAACAACAGAAACAAAAATTGACAGCGAAAGACATCTTGGGTAACCCCGCATATCCGGCCATTTCTTACGGTGGCTATCGGGAAAACAGCCGTGACATACAGCCGACCGTGGAGCAACTGAAGGAGGACCTGAAAATCCTCGCCGCCATGAACCTCAGGGTGCTGCGGACTTACAACACCAAGTTGGCAGAAGCCTCCAACGTGTTAAAGGCTATTCGTGCATTAAAACAGGAAGACCCCAATTTCGAGATGTATGTTATGTTGGGCGCATGGATTGATTGTAAAAGGGCCTGGACGAGCCACCCCAACCACGAAGAGGAAGACGCTGAAGCCAACGCCGCCGAGATTCAACGGGCGGTGGATATGGCCAACCAATACCCCGACATCGTAAAAATCATAGCCGTCGGCAATGAGGCTATGGTGAAATGGGCGGCCAGTTACTTCGTGCAGCCCTGGGTGATTTTAAAATATGTGAACCAACTGCAAGCGCTAAAAAAAGCAGGCAAATTGCCCAAAGACCTGTGGATTACCAGTTCGGATAATTTCGCATCCTGGGGTGGGGGAGGGGCCGAATACCATGTCGAAGACTTAACCAAACTAATAAAAGCCGTTGATTTTGTGTCCATGCATACCTACCCCATGCACGACACCCATTACAACCCTGCTTTTTGGGGCAATTTCGGGGGCGAAGAAGCGCTTTCCGATACGGCCAAAATTGCCGCAGCCATGACCCGTGCCAGGGACTATGCCGTTTCGCAATATCAAAGTGTCGCTACATACATGAAGGGATTGGGCATTGAAAAACCAATTCATATTGGTGAAACGGGTTGGGCCAGCGCATCCAATGAACACTACGGGGCCGATGGCTCAAAAGCGACCGATGAATACAAGGAGGGGCTTTTTTACAACATGATGCGGGAATGGACGGATACTAAGGGCATCGCCTGCTTTTACTTCGAAGCTTTTGATGAAATCTGGAAAGACGCCGCTAATCCCGGAGGCTCGGAAAACCACTTTGGATTGTTCACTATCGACGGGCAAGCCAAATATGCCATATGGGATTTGGTGGACAAGGGTGTATTTAAAGGACTGGCAAGGGACGGGAATCCTGTAGTCAAAACGTATGGCGGCGACAAAAAAGCCCTGCTGAAGGACGTCTTACTGCCTCCAATGAAGCAAAAAATCCCGGCTGCTCATTAGAGCATGTTGGAGATTTTATGCTGGAGGCCCATCATGCTCTTAACCATTTTCAGATGATTTCAACATGAGAAACTCAATTACATTCGGTGTAGCCATTTCATTAATAGTCATGTTAAGTGCTTGTTTCTCAAGAGATAAAAAACTGGAAGTCGAGGTGTATGAAACTTCCGCAAGCGGCAACAAGCTCCAGCTGTTAACCGAATTCCCCGCAGGGGATAAAACCGTGGCCATCAAGATATTGCCGGATCAAAAATTCCAGACCATCACCGGGTTTGGTGGGTCGTTTACGGAGTCATCGGCTTCACTGATGAACAAACTGAGTAAGGAAAACCGCGACAAGATTCTGGAGGCCTACTTTGGGGAAAATGGCGCCCGCTACTCCCTGACCCGCACCCATATCAACTCCTGTGATTTTTCTTTGAGTCAATACTCCTATGCTCCCGTGGAAGGCGACACAGCATTGAACAGTTTTTCCATAGAGGAAGACCGGGGCGATATCATCCCCATGATTAAGGGGGCAATGGCCGTTTCCAAAGACGGGTTTAAAATCCTTTCCTCTCCCTGGACGGCCCCGCCCTGGATGAAGGACAACAACAAATGGGTGGGCGGTAAATTATTGCCGGAATATTACGACACCTGGGCCTTGTTTTTCTCCAAATACATGGACGCCTACAAAGCGGAGGGAATTGATATCTGGGGCATCACGGTGGAAAACGAACCGCTGGGCAATGGCAATAACTGGGAGAGTATGCACTTTACGCCGGAAGAAATGACCCAGTTTGTGCAAAATCATTTGGGGCCGAAACTGGAAGCCGACGGGAAAGGCCATGTCAAAATTCTGGGTTACGACCAAAACCGGGAGCATTTGAAGGAATGGGTGGACGTGATGTACCGGGATGAAGCCTCCTCAAAATATTACCACGGCGCCGCCATACATTGGTATGCCAGCACTTTTGAGGTATTTCCCGATGCCTTGCAATACGCACACAACAAAGCCCCCGGCAAGCATTTGATTCAATCGGAAGCCTGTGTGGATGCCGAGGTGCCCAAATGGCAGGACGACGCCTGGTACTGGAGCAAAGAAGCCACCGACTGGGGCTGGGACTGGGCGCCGGCGCAGGACAAACATTTGCACCCAAAATACGCCCCGGTCAACCGCTATGCAGGAGACATCATCGGCTGCCTCAACAACTGGGTGGACGGCTGGATTGACTGGAACATGGTACTGGACAGGCAGGGCGGCCCCAACTGGTTCAAAAACTGGTGTACCGCCCCCGTCATCGTGGACCCGGATGCTAATGAGGTGTATTACACGCCCATCTATTACACGCTGGCTCATTTTAGTAAATACATCCGGCCGGGAGCGGTGCGGATCGGGTTTGAAAATCCTGACAAAACACTTCTGGTGACAGCCGCCCAAAACCCGGACGGCTCCATTGCGGTGGTGGTTTTTAATCCCACGGAAAATGAAAAACAATTTATGCTCTCGTTCGGAGAAAAATCCGCCCACACAAAAATCAGCGCAAAAGCGATTCAAACCATCTTGATCAATAAACGAAACACCGACAATGAGTAATTCAGCAACATCCGCTAACAAAGTTCCTTTCGGGCAAAAGGTTGCCTTCGGACTGGGTATGCTTGCCAATCAAATGTTTCCCGCTGCCCTGGGAATATTTATGGTTGTGCTGGTACAGGATTTAGGTTTCCCGGGCTGGATGTGGGGTATCCTGTTTTTCCTTCCCCGGGTGTATGATTCCATTACCGACCCCATTATGGGATTTATTACCGACAATACCCGATCCGTGTGGGGCCGGCGCAGGCATTATGTCTTCATAGGCGCCGTCATCATGGGTATTTCGTTTGTGGCGATGTGGCAGTTGCACCGGGAAAATGGTGTGGAATATAACTTCCTGTATTTCCTGCTTTGGTCTTTCGTATTCTACACGGGGCTGACCATTTTCAGTGTGCCCTATGTAGCCATGGGCTATGAGATGAGCGATGATTTCCACGAGCGCACCAACATCATGGCGGTAGCACAGTGGATCGGGCAGTGGGCCTGGGTTATTGCGCCCTGGTTTTGGGTAGTGATGTATGACCCCACCTGGTTTGAAAATGCAGATACGGCTACCAGAACACTCTCTGTTTGGGTTGGCATATTCTGTATGATTTTGGCTATGATTCCCGCTTTTTTTATCAAAAGCAAATCCACCAAAGATGATAACAGCCTCATTCCATTGAGCCTGAAGAATATTGGAGGCGGCCTCAAAGAAATAATTAACGGGTTTAAGGAAGCCTTCCAGATTCGTCCGTTCAGGAAATTGTGTTTTTCAACATTTCTGATTTTTAATGCGTTCAATACGGTAGCTTCCTTCTCCTTTTTTATAATTGTTTATTATTTGTTTAATGGCGATGCAGGAGCGGCAGGCGTCTGGCCGACTTTATTCGGGAGTCTGGGAGCCATAGTGACCACTTTTGCAGTAATACCCACTGTGGCGTGGATGTCCAGGAAAATGGGCAAGAAGAATGCCTTTATGCTCTCGCAGGGAATTTCCATTATCGGATATATTATGTTTTGGTTCCTGTTTGTGCCGGGCAAACCTTATATGTTCTTTTTTGCACTTCCGTTTTTCTCCTTCGGAATCGGAAGTTTGTTCACCCTGATGATGTCGATGACGGCGGATGTATGCGATTTGGATGAGCTGAATACGGGCAAAAGGCGGGAAGGTATTTTTGGCGCTATTTATTGGTGGATGGTGAAGTTCGGTTTTGCCATTGCCGGGTTGTTGAGTGGCGCTATCATGAGTATTGTCGGATTCGTCCCGAATGCTGAAATTCAGCCGGAAGGCGCAGTGTCTGGATTAAGGTTGTTTTTTTCAGCGGTTCCCATTATCGGAACATTGGCTGCCATGTGGATCATGCGCAATTATGATGTGTCCGAAGAACGTGCCCAGGAAACACGGGCAGCAATAGACCGGAAAAAAGCCCCCAAGACCGGCTCGTCTGCTTATTCGCCTGGCCAATTGCTTGCATGGAGTAACGGATTGAATTTGAATGCGATGGCAGGGTTGAATTTTAGCGGTAAAACCACGGCGGAAATCAAGTCATTGTTTTCCAAGGCGCTCCATAACGGCCTGCATGGATTGTGTTTCAGCCCTTATGCTGAAGGTCAGGGAACGGGTGATATATTGTCCGAATCCCAGATTCGCCGGCGGATGGAAATTATTGCGCCCTATACAAAATGGGTACGTTCCTTTTCTTGTACCGAAGGCAATGAATTGATTCCAAAAGTTGCCCGGGAAAAAGGGTTGAAAACAATGGTGGGCGCCTGGATAAGCCAGGATAAGGAAAGGAACGAAAGAGAAATTAAAGCGCTCGTAAAACTGGCAGAAGAAGGGTTAGTGGACATTGCGGCTGTGGGCAACGAAGTATTGCAGCGCAATGAACTTTCCGAACAGGAGATAATCAAATACATTCAGCAGGTGCGTGCATTGCTTCCTAAACACATTCCTTTGGGTTATGTAGATGCCTATTATCATTTCCTTGACAAACCCGCTTTGGCGGATGCCTGCGATGTGGTTTTGATCAACTGCTATCCGTTCTGGGAAGGAGCCGACAATGAACACGCCTTGCATTACATCCAACGCATGTATGAATTGACAAAACAAGTAGCCAAGGGCAAAAAAGTAATCATTACTGAAACCGGATGGCCAAGTAAAGGGCAAAATGTACAGGACGCCAATCCATCGGCGGAAAATGCGATGAAATACTTTATCAATATGCAGCATTGGACTAAAGATGAAAACATTGAATTGTTCTATTTCTCCTCATTTGACGAATCCTGGAAACTTCATCATGAAGGGGAAGTGGGCACGCAGTGGGGATTGTGGGATATAAATGAAAAACAAAAATTCGGTTGAAATCAACATGATTTAGGTCTGGCTGTTTCAATCCTTGATTCATATCTAAAAGCATCATAAAAATATGTCATTCAGACTAGGAAAACACTTAACCCTATCGGGGATAGACTATTCCGGCAAATCACCCGAGCAGGTACAACACATCTTCCGGCAAACATTGGAAGGTGGCATGCACGGCCTCTGTTACAGCGCTTACGAAGAGGGTCAAAAACCGGGTGATATTTTAACGGTTGAACAAATCCGGCGGCGGATGAAAATCATTGCCCCTTACACCAAATGGGTTCGCTCCTTTTCCTGTATCGAAGGCAACGAGCTGGTGCCAAAAGTAGCCCGTGAGTTTGGAATAAAAACCCTGGTCGGTGCTTGGTTGGGAAAAGATGAAGACCTGAACGAGCAGGAGATAGCCGGCCTGATTCAATTAGCCAAAGAAGGATATGTGGACATTGCCGCCGTAGGCAACGAGGTGCTTTACCGGAAAGATATGAGCGAGGAGGCCCTGTTGGATTACATCCACCGGGTGAAAAATGCTATCCCCGAGGTGCCGACGGGCTATGTGGATGCCTATTACGAGTTTTCCGCTTGCCCCAGAATCACCGAGGCGTGCGATGTCATTTTGTCCAATTGCTACCCCTTTTGGGAGGGTTGCCACATAGACTATTCCCTGGTATATATGAAACAGATGTACCAGCAGGCTGTGCAGGCCGCCAATGGCAAAAAAGTAATCATCACCGAGACAGGCTGGCCGAGCCAGGGAAAAAGTTTTGAGGGCGCTGAACCGTCTGCGGAAAATGCCATGAAATATTTCATCAATACCCAACAGTGGTCACGGGCGGAGGGCATCGATATTTTTTACTTCTCCTCATTCGATGAGTCCTGGAAAGTAGGCGCTGAAGGCGACGTAGGGGCTTATTGGGGCTTGTGGGACATGCACCAAAACCTCAAGTTTTGACATTCCTATAGGAAATTGTTTTTTCAAACATTACAAAATTTACCATCATGAAGTACTTCACTCTTTTATTATTACTGCTTTTATCGGCTTTGGGATACGCGCAGATTACGCTCCCGGTTGACTTCGAGTCAACGTCCATTACTTACAACTTCACCAATTTTAGCGGTGGAGAAATGACCAGGGTGGACAATCCCGACATGTCCGGGATTAACACGAGCAGCAAAGTGGCACGCATGATAAAAAATGCCGGCGATCCCTGGGGGGGCAGTCTTTTTGAATTGGCGGGCCCAATCGATTTTTCTGTGAATAAACACTTCAAAATGAAGGTTTGGACCCCGGGTGCGGGCAGGAAGGTGTTGTTGAAAGTCGAAAACCTGACGAGCGGGGCAATTGCTTACGAACAGGAAAAACTGACGACCGTAGGCAATGCATGGGAAGAACTGATTTTTGATTTCACCGGAGTCAATGCAGCGAATTCCTACCAAAAAATGGTTTTCATTTTTGATCTGGGCACTGTGGGCGACGGCTCTGCCAATTTCACTTTTTATCTCGACGACATCCAGCAATTCAATGGCGGCGGTGGGAAGGCCAAAGTTGATTTGCCCATTACCTTCCAGGACACTGCCACCGTGGACTATGCCCTCGTGGACTTCGGCGGCAACGCCTCCTCCATCGTCCCGGACCCAACCGACCCGAGCAACCTCGTCGGCAAGGCCATCAAAACGGGCGGAGCCGAACTCTGGGCCGGCACCACCAACGGCGGCAACGGCTTAGCCAAAGCGATTCCCTTCTCCGCTACCAACACCAAAATGACCGTGCGGGTATGGTCGCCCGATGCAAATACGCCCATTCGCCTGAAAGTGGAAAATGCAGCCGACCCCACCAAGAGCGTGGAAACTGATGTGAACACCACGATGGCAGGCGTCTGGGAAACGCTGGAGTTCAATTTCAGCAACCAGGCCCCTGGCACCGCTGCACTGAACCTGGCGAACACTTATAACAAATTATCCATCTTCTTCAATTTTGGCACCACCGGGGCTATGGCGGGCGAAAAGACCTACTATTGGGACGACGTGAAGTTCCTTGGAGGCGGGAAGGCCCAGGTTGACCTGCCCATCACCTTTCAGGATACCGCTACCGTGGACTACGCCCTCGTTGACTTCGGCGGCAACGCCTCCTCGATCGTTCAGGACCCCACCAACGCGGCGAACCTCGTCGGCAAGGCTATCAAAACGGCCATGGCCGAACTCTGGGCCGGCACCTCCAACGGCGGCAATGGCTTAGCCAATCCGATACCGTTCACTGCAGCCAACACCAAGATGTCCGTGCGGGTATGGTCGCCCGATGCGAATACGCCCATCCGCCTGAAAGTGGAAAATGCAGCCAACCCAACCATCAGCGTGGAAACTGATGTGAACACCACGACAGCGGGCGCCTGGGAAACGCTGGAGTTCAATTTCAGCAACCAGGCCGCAGGCACGGCCGCACTGAACCTGGCAAACACGTACAACAAAGTATCCATCTTCTTCAACTTCGGCACCACCGGAGGTATGGCAGGCGAGAAAACCTACTACTGGGACGATGTGAAGTTCATCGGCGGCGGCGGCAGCAACCTCAACCAGGTTGACTTGCCCATCACCTTCCAGGACACAGCTACCGTGGACTATGCACTCGTTGACTTCGGCGGCAACGCCTCCTCGATCGTTCAGGACCCCACTAACCCGGCGAACCTCGTGGGCAAGGCCATTAAAACTGGTGCGGCCGAACTCTGGGCCGGAACAACCAACGGCGGCAGCGGCCTGGCCAACCCGATACCGTTCACCGCAGCCAACACCAAGATGACCGTGCGGGTATGGTCGCCCGATGCAGGCACACCTATTCGCCTGAAAGTAGAGGATGCCTCCAATCCCACCATCAGCGTGGAAACAGAGGTGAATACCACGACGGCAGGCGCCTGGGAAACACTGGAGTTCAATTTCAGCAACCACGCCCCGGGCACGGCCGCCCTGAACCTGGCAAACACGTACAACAAAGTATCCATCTTCTTCAACTTCGGCACTACCGGGGGCATGGCAGGCGAGAAGACCTACTACTGGGATGATATCAAGTTCGGCAGCTTGGTGGATGTTGTAAATTTGGACGCATCAGAGGCGGGCATTCAAATATACCCGAACCCAGCCGCTGATTTTTGTACGATAGACTTTTCCCGGTTTTCAAACGACCCGGTTTACCTGTCCGTGTTTGATGCAAGCGGCAAACTCGTAAAGGCTTTGGTAATTGCACAACAAAATTCAGTATTGGATTTGCAGGGGTTCAATGCCGGGCTGTATTATCTGACAATTAAAAAGGACTCGATAAATTACTTCCAGAAATTGGTTATTGTAAGGTAATTATACCCGGGCGCATTTCAGATAAGCGCCGTTCGGATACAGGTAAAAAAAACGGTTGCCGGGGAGATCTCCGGCAACCGTTTTAAATTTTATAGGATAACCCGCCTTCTACTTCCACCAATGGTGGCGAATCTTTATGTTTTTGGTTGTGCCGTCATTCAACGTCAGCACGGCGTCGCGGTCGCAGGTGCCATCACCGAAGTCGAGCGTCCGCATCTTGCCGTCGTGCGCAAATTCGATGACACCTTCCACTACCCAGGGGCACAAAAAGCGTTTCATCAAGGGTGAAGTGATGGTGGAGGTAAAGGTTTCTCCTTTGCGGTTGGTGCCGGTCGTCGATCCTGCTATGCTCCACACATTATCCAGATGCGTCGGGGTGTCGGCGCCGTTAACCAGGGTACGAGTACGGTTGGTGGAAAAAGTAGCCGTAGTGCCATCCGGGAAAATAAAGGTTTCGTCGGCGGTTTTACTCCACACCGGTTGGCCGGCAGTGTTCGGGCCATCGTTGGTCAGAGTGCGGGTTCCTTCAATTTTTACATTATTGATATAAAAATCATTGAAGCTAACGTTGCGCACGGCGCCGGCGACCGTCATTTTATTACTTTGTTCGATCACGATCCGGCCTTTAAACGTATTGCCGTCTTTGGTGCAGCCGTCGGTTGAGTAGTCGAGTGTAATGGTGTTGGGCCAGGTCCCTTTCGGCTGGGCGAAGGTAACCGTCGGGCAAGCGCCGCGATCACTCACTTCGTCGCTGGCAAAGGCGTCATCCACCAGGGCATCGATCTCATAATCAGTGTATTCCGATAAATCGTTGTAGGAAACGAGGTCTTCGGCGGTGGTTTGCATGGAGGTAGTGTCGGCGGTATCGTTGTCCTTTTTACAGGATTGCAGGAGAAAACCGGCGAACAAAAAAGCGGTTAGGGCAAAAAGAGCCTTTTTCATAGTGTAGTCGTTTTTAAGTTTAAAGAATGTTAAAAGTGCCGGCCGGCGCTAATCTCTTTTGGAAATCGCATGCTTCGACGGGGGAGCCGGCGGCGGGTTTAATCAAAATTTGAAAAAGGGAAAATTTAACTTTGGAGGGGCGCCCGACCACACTACTGGACATTTTTAATTTAACACATAGGCACATAGTTCACACAGTCTTTAAACCTTTGAAAATCAAAAAACTATGTGCTCTAGGTGTTTAAAAATGTCCAGTAGTGTGGCTTCCGACAAGTTCTAAAATTTGTCAAACGAGCAGCAATACTTTCGCCGGCAGATGGCTCGGGCGGGACGATGCAAAACAAAAAAAGCCATCCCTCATTAGGGATGGCCCGCCTATCGTCATTATTGCCTCTGAATTGTCTATATATATAAATGGTTTTAATGGGGCAGATGTCCTATCCAGTGAAGCGTAATAAAGTTCGTTCTTAATTAGGTTACAAAGGTGGGGGGATTCTGATTTTGAATTGTTACATTATTTTAAGCAATTGTTACATAATTCACAGATTTTAATTCTGTTTTTTCGCCCCGTACAAATAAACGACTCCACCGAAGACCATTACGGCAACTCCGAGTAGTGGGGACCAGTTTAAAAAATGGTTCTTATCCCGGGAGATTTCCAGACTGCCGATATCTACAACCTTCTCCTTGGTCACAAATTTGAATCCGGTGAAAATGGTAATAAGCAGCCCTGCTATTACAATGACTATGCCTGCCTTTTTCATACTTTTTTAGTTTAGTAGTTAAAAAACGGAGTCCCTTAGGACTCCGGCATGTTAAGAAACAGCGGTATAGACTATAAACTCCTTAACAAATTATCACACCGCGCTTTTCCCACGGATAACGCGCAATATGACTACGATCAATGCGATTACCAGCAAGATATGAATAAGCCCTCCGGCATGAAAACCAACGAATCCTATCGCCCAACCGATAATCAGGATTACGGCAATGATATAAAGCAAATTTCCCATGATTTTTTATTTTTAGTGATAACTAATATCTTCTCACTGCAAAATTGTGGTGTAATATGCCGGCAAATGTTACATTATTCCGAGAAAAAGTTATATGATTCACAGGTTTTCATTTGGGCCGTACTTCGTGCCATTAATATTTGCCTTGGATGTGGGAATCATGTAAGTTATTGGTATAATTATGTAACGGATGCCGGAACCTAAAGACTGCATCTTTGTGCCAAATCTAATTCTTAATAAAAAAAGTATGAAAAACTTAAAGAGTAGAGTGATCGTAGGCATCTCCGTTGCTGCCCTGGTTTTTATGGGCGCCTTAAATATGTATGGACAAAGAGGTGAGTTCGGCTTGCGTTTCATGCCGACATTTTCTAAATTCGATGTACAAACGTCTTCCGGTGGGACGGTAACCGGGGAAGCAAAATTCGGTTTGGGATTCGGCGCATTGTTGGGGTTCCATTTTTCTGATTACATTGGAGTACAAGGTGAGGTCATTTACAGTACCGCTTCACAGCAATATACGGAAGTAGATGTGGAACGGAATATCAAATTAAAATATGTCAACCTTCCCTTATTGCTTTCGCTCAATACGGGTAAAACCAAAGCGGTCAATTTTAATGTTGTGGCAGGTCCCCAAATCGGGCTTAGCGTCGGCAGCAGTATTAGTACTTCCGGTGGCGAAATTTCAGCGCCGAATGGCGTGATATCGGTGAAAAAAGGTGATCTCGGACTAGCTTACGGCGCCGGGATTGACTTCGGATTAAATCCGGCACGCAGCATTCGTTTAGGCATCGGATACCGTGGTGTTTCCGGCTTGTTCGACATCAGTGATAATGAAAAATCGATCACCACGGATGCTTTCTACGTACTTGACCGGTCCAAAATCAGAACAAATGCCGCATATATCGGACTATCATTTTTGTTCTGATAAATAAGAAACATTTAAAATCTATATTATGCCTTTAATTAATGTTTTGCTCGTCCTGATTGTCGTAGGTGTTCTTTTATGGCTTGTTAATACCTACATTCCAATGGATCGCAAGATCAAAAATATCCTCAATATCGTGGCCGTGATCATAGTCGTTATTTGGCTGCTACGAGCATTTGGGCTATTGGATTCGTTACAAGGTATCCGTATCTAAAAGGATATGAAACACCTTCACCTTTTTTTTAATTACCATTAAAAATAAATATTATGAGTTCTGGAAAAGTGTTATTAGGCTTATTGGCTGGTATTGCAGCCGGCGCTACGTTAGGAATTTTGTTCGCCCCGGATAAAGGTTCGTCCACGCGCAAGAAAATTTCTCAGAAAAGCGATGACTATGCAGACGAATTAGGCGGAAAGTTTAATCAATTCGTCGACGGCATCAGTCACAAATTTGATACCGTGAAAAAAGAAGCTTCCCGAATGATTGAAAACGGGAAAGCGAAAGCCGAAGAAGTGGAAGCGGAAGTGATCGCTTCTGCGAACCGGAACATGCGGTAATTAGCATAGATCAGTAACAATTAACAACTGCCCGGCATTTTACGGGCAGTTGTTATTTCCGGCATAAATTTCGCAAACCATTTCTGCCTGATATAATGTTTTTAAAACATAAAATATGGAAAAACCGTCAATTTTAATAGAAGAATTATTTGAGAAAGTCGAATCATATAGTAAAACGACGTATGAACTTTCGAAACTTCAGGCCTTGGAAACGACCACGATTGTAGTCAGTTCATTGGTTTCCCGCTTGAGCGTCATTACCATATTTTTTCTGTTTACGCTTGTATTGAACACCGGCATTGCGCTGTTGTTAGGCGAACTGCTTGGTAAGTTCTATTACGGCTTTTTTATTGTTGCAGCATTTTACCTTTTGGCAGGCATAGTATTGTATTTTTTCCTGCACCAATGGATAAAAAAACCTGTAAGTGATTTAATTATTACACAAGCGCTTAAATAAGCCTTAATATGCAATATATAAATTCAGATTCCAGTCTCAGAGCCGCTATCCTGCAGTTGGAAGCCAGGCAATCAGAAGAAGTGAAAATGCTTAGGGCTCAATTCTGCCTCGCTTTCGAAAGCGTCAAGCCGATCAATTTGATCAAAAGCACCTTTAAAGAAGCAGCAGAATCCCTGGAGTTAAAGGAAAATATTTTGAATACATCCGTCGGTCTGAGTGCCGGCTATCTATCCAAAAAACTTTTTGTCGGCATGTCCCATAATCCGGTAAAAAAACTGCTGGGTAATGTTTTGATGTTCGGGATTACCAACGTAGTGGCCAAACACCCGGACGCTATTAAGTCATTGGGAAACCGGATTATAAACCTTGTCAGAAGCAAATCGCGTCGCCTCAATAACGGGCCCGGCACGAAAGCAATCGAAAGAGAATCTTCTTATTAATAAATTTATATTATGCGGCTGATTATAACTATTTTATTCTTGACTTTGTTGGTATCCGCTTGTTCCCGGTCGGGACAAAACGCGCCGAAACCTACACCTGCAGCCCCTCAGCCGGAAGTTACCGGCAGCCAACCTAATTCCGAACAGCAAGGGAATACCTTTTCTATCAGTACGGAAGCCTATTATCAGGCGAGTATAAAATCGCCCTCCTCGCCGGGGCGGGTTATCAGCCTGAGCCTTACGCCTGAGGGCAGGGCAGAAATGGTGACGGATTACCTCGACAAAAGCCCGGCAATAGTTGATACCGGCAAATGGACCACCCTGAACAATAATCTGTTGCTCAACCTAAGAGGGAGGGGTGGCAAAGACAGCACACTGCTCGAATTCAAAACGGATGGCGACAAACTCGTTTACACCGGCACCGCGTATGGCGCCGAAGGTCTGATTCTATGGGTAAAGCCCATCCCCGAATAAAAATACTATCTTAAACAGGATACGAGCAGTTATACAATTTAATCTGTGATTGATGTAAATCTAAAATAGAATTGTGTAATGCTTCCCTTGCGCTACGGGCCCACCTTTGTATCGTGATAATTCTTTCACGATTAAATTCAATACATTGAAAAACAAACAACTATTTGCAACTATTGCAATAGCATCGGTATTTCTATTTGCCGCATGCAAAAAGGATACGTTTGTGGAAGTTGCCGGTTTATGCCCCGTTGTAGTATCAACAACCCCTGCTAACGGCTCTACCGGTGTGCTTCTCAACCAGGTAATTTCGGCATCCTTCAACGAAGCCATGAACCCTGCAACGATTACCCAGGCATCTTTCATCGTGCAAGGGGCGACATCGGTAGCCGGAACCGTTTCGTACATCGGCACGACGGCTTATTTCACACCCACGAACTCCTTTGCACCCAACACTACCTATACCGCCAGAGTGAAAACCACGGTTAAAGATTTGAAAGGCAATGCCTTGCAAGCCGATTATGTTTGGACCTTCACTACCGGCAGCAGCTTTGTTGATCTTAAATCAGTTGCCCGGTTCGGGATAGTTGCCGGCCAAGGTGTCAGTAACAACGCCGGTCAGAGTGAAATTCATAATATGGATGTTGGCGTTATTCCCGGACTACGGGCTTCCATTACCGGGTTTCCACCTGCTATCATTGTAAACGGAGCAATTTATGCTTCGGATGACCTTGTCATTCCGGATGTGGCAGCCATGCTTTTACAGGCAAAGCAAGATTTAATAGATGCCTATCTTTTTGCGGAAGGAACGGTGTTCCCGACGCCGGTAAACGTATCAGGCGATTTGGGCGGAACAACCCTTACGCCGGGTATTTACAAATCTACATCCACACTGCTGATACAATCAGGCGATCTGACGCTCAATGCACAGGGCGATTCCAATGCAGTATGGGTGTTCCAAATTGCATCTGACCTGACCACCATTGGCGGAGCAGGCGGTAATATTATCCTGAGCGGAGGCGCACAGGCTAAAAATGTATTTTGGCAGACAGGCAGTTCGGCGACTATCGGAGACTTTACGTCCTTTAGAGGAACTGTACTGGCTCTGACATCTATAACGATGAAATCGGGTGCAACTGCGGAGGGGAGAATGCTGGCCAGAAATGGTTCTGTAGTGTTAACCAGTACTAATATTATCCGTAAACCTTAAATTATACAACACATGAAAAACATAACTTATTATAAACAGCACACTCGAATAGAGTGGCAATCTTACCGCTTGGTGATTAAAAGCGTCATATTAAGCGCTTTTATACTGGCAGGTATGCTGGTTTCTCTTCAGGCGCAGGAAACGCAGTACACAAGGCCTTCTATATGGTTTGGCGCTGCGGGTGGAGCAAATTTTAATTTCTATCGTGGTTCCACGCAACAATTGAGCTCAGAATTTACCGCTCCCGTTGCTTTTCATCAGGGCGATGGCGTAGGGCTCTATCTGGCGCCGCTTTTAGAGGTTTATAATCCCGGCTCTATGTTGGGTATTATGTTGCAAGTCGGATACGACAACCGCAACGGCTCTTTCCAACAGGAAATTACCCCCTGCAACTGCCCGGCAGATTTAAAGACCAAACTTGGCTATATCACCGTAGAACCGAGTTTGCGTTTTGCGCCGTTCCGCACCGGTTTTTATTTGTTTGGCGGCCCGCGCCTGGCATTCAATCTGGACAAATCATTCACCTATAAGCTTGGGCTCAACCCCGCTTTGCCGGAACAATTGCCCACGCCCGATGTGAATGGAGAATTTAGCAACGTTAACAAAACCTTGCTTTCGATGCAAGTGGGTGCAGGGTACGATATTCCGCTCTCTTCACAGAACAGCCGGGTACAAACGGTACTTTCTCCTTTTGTTTCTTTCCAGCCTTATTTCGGCCAATCGCCGCGTTCGATAGAAACATGGAATATCACCGCTTTACGGGTAGGTGCTGCCCTCAAATTCGGTCGCGGCCGCGAAATCACGACGCCCACCGTCACGACGCTTGAGGTATTGGATCGCGACGTCCGCTTTACCGTAAACTCACCCAGGAATATTCCACAGGAGCGCAGGGTAAGGGAAACATTCCCGCTGCGCAACTACGTATTTTTTGATTTGGGCTCAACGGAGATTCCGGATCGTTACATGATGCTGCGGAAAGAACAGGTAAAGGACTTCAAGGAAGACCAGTTGGAGGTGTATATCCCTAAAAACCTGTCGGGCCGTTCCAGCCGGACCATGGTGGTCTATTACAATGTCTTAAACATTCTTGGCGACCGGATGGGGAAAAACCCTGCGGCTAACATTAAGTTGGTCGGATCATCGGAAAAAGGCGCCGATGATGGAAGAGCAATGGCTGAATCCGTCAAAGAATACCTGACCGGCATATTCGGCATAGCCGCTTCGAGAATCATCACTGAAGGCCGGGATAAACCGAAGCTAGCCTCAACCCAGCCGGGCGGCACACGCGAATTGGAACTCCTTGCGGAAGGTGATCGCCGGGTATCCATCGAAAGTGGCTCGCAGGCCATGCTGATGGAGTTTCAGAGCGGTCCGGACGCTCCGCTGAAGCCGGTCGAAATCAATGCCGTGCAGGTAGCGCCGCTCGATAGCTATGTTACCTTCCAGGTGGAGGGCGCACAAGAAGTGCTCTCGTCATGGGCTTTAGAGATCAGGGATGATAAGGGAACCCTGCAGAATTTCGGCCCGTACACGCAAGAGAAGGTAAGACTGCCCGGGAAATCCATACTGGGTACCCGATCGGAAGGGGATTACAAGGTGAGAATGGTAGGGCAGACGTTGAGTGGCAAGACGATAAGAAAAGAATCGGTCGTGAACATGGTACTCTGGACGCCGGCTGCCAATGAACAAGGAATGCGATACAGTATCATTTATGAATTCAATGAATCAAAGGCTATCAATATTTATGAAAAATACCTGACGGATATCGTAACGCCGAAAATTCCTAAAGGAGCGACCGTAATCATACACGGCTATACCGATATCATTGGCGACGTAGCCTACAATCAAAAACTTTCCTTAGCCAGGGCTAATGATGTCAGGACGATTCTGGGCAATAGTTTGTCGAAAGCAGGCCGCAGCGACGTTCAATTTGAGGTATACGGATTTGGAGAAGATGAAATCTTTTCTCCGTTTGATAACATATACCCGGAAGAGCGCTTTTATAACCGTACGGTTATTATCGATATTATCCCGCGCAAATAAGTTAGTTTAAATATAGCAGAAGTTTTATTGCTTACAATGGAGATAGGAGCGGGCCTTGTGCCCGCTTCTTTTCCGAATCACGAAAAAAACTAAACCAACATACTATGAATAACATATTCAGAGGGCTTATCGCGGGTGTCGGTGCAAAAAAATTGGGTGGAGGCTGTATAAGCACAGTAGTCATTTTTATAATCATTTGGGTTGTATTAGGGTATTGCAACTAGATCAGGAATGAAGCTCTTCATAAAAAATATGGTTAGCATTCGCTGTAAAATGATTGTGAAGTCAGAGATTGAAAATCTGGGGCTTCATCCTGTTGTTGTGGAATTAGGGGAGGTGGAACTGGAAGACGAATTATCTGTAAAAAATTACTACTTACTTAAATCTGCTTTACTCGGTTATGGCCTTGAGTTAATGGAAGACAGGAAGGCCATACTTGTTGAAAAAATAAAAACGGTAGTTATCGAATTGATTCATAGTAGCGATCCTCCCCTCAAAACAAATCTTTCCGTTTTTCTGAGCCAGAAACTACATTACGAATATAATTATCTTTCCAACCTTTTTTCAGAAATATCCGGAACTACTATTGAACAATTTGTTATTTCAAATAAAATTGAAAAGGTAAAAGAACTGCTGATTTATGAAGGGCTTACCCTAAAAGAAATTTCCTGGAAACTTCATTACAGTAGTGTAGCGCACTTATCTTATCAATTTAAAAAAGTTACGGGGCTAACGCCTACCTGCTTTAAAAGGATGCATCACAGCAAGAAGTTTTATATTCTTGAAAATGTGTGAATCATGTAACTCTGTTTCAGAATTATGTAACATTTTCCAGGCATAAGCGGCCCATCTTTGTATCGTGAAAATTCATTCACAAATTGAAATTAAAATTATGAACACGACAGAAGTAAAAGGAAACTGGAATGAGCAGAAAGGTAAACTCAAACAGAAGTTTGCAATTCTCACAGATAATGACCTCATGTTTGAAGAAGGTAAGAAAGACGAAATGTTCGGAAAACTTCAAGCCAAACTGGGCAAAACAAAAGAAGAATTGCACGATCTTATTGCAGGGCTTTAATTCACTGCTTTCTGTAAAAGTACCGTTTAGCCGTAAACTCGTTGAACGGTACTTTTTAAATGATTCAATAATAAATTTAAACAATAATAATAAAACAATTCAAAATGAAAAACATACTTATTATATTTACTGTAATTGCAACGGTTTTCGCAGGGTCGATCTTCACCGGTTGCGATTCGCCGGCACAGAACGCACAGGACGCCAAGGCTAATGTGCAGGATGCCAAACAAGATTTAAAGGAAGCCCAGCGTGATGCAGACATAGCAGCACAAAAAGCAGTTAATGCCGAAGAATGGAAAACATTCAGGAGCGAAACGGATGCGATCATCACAGAAAATGAGAATCGCATTGCCGAACTCAAATCTGATATGAAAAAAATGGGTAAAAAAGTTGATGCTGCTTATTCGGAAAAAGTTGCGGAGTTGGAGCAGAAAAACAGGGATATGCGTACACGAATTGACACGTATGAAAAAAGCCAAAACGGCTGGGATGCATTTAAACGCGAATTTAACCATGATATGGATGCACTTGGAGTAGCATTTAAGGACCTGACGGTTAATAACAAGAAGTAAGCAACCTGTGAAATTTGTAACTTAATTCAAGAATTGTGTAACATTATAACCCGTATTAACCCTGAACTTTGTACTACCGGAAAACACCCGCCAGGCTGATAAAACAACAAACAATACATAACTATGATTATTTTAAAGGCGGGAACATCCCCGCCTTTATTTTTCGAAAAACCTTTAATCAATATGTGCCCATTCCAATTGCAGTAATAATATCACAATATTAAATTCAAAAAAAATGAGCAAAGATAAGGGAACTAAAAATCATAAGAAAGCCCCGGCAGATAAATCTTCCGGCAAAGGGAAAGTTGTATCAGCCTATAAATCCGAAACTAAAAGTTCGCAACCAACCCTTCAATCTTTCATTCCAAAACCCGATCCTAAGTCAGGCGGAGCGCACAAATCATAACGATGCGCTTGCCTGACTGTATAGGTCCAATTACCTGCATTCATAAAACCGATACAGCATTTTTAATCCAGGTATACTATAAGAATGAACATACAATGCGGCCTGATTGTCAAACTGGTTCAAGTTTGGCAATTATGGCCGCTTTTTTCGATGATGCTTGGCTTAAAGTAAATTATTTAACAAAATATAGCAAATATTATGAAAAATCAGTAGTGTCCGGTTATAAGTCAAAGAGAATCAGTTGATTAGGATTATCGGGGTCGTTGTTTTTGTAATTTCGATTTGTAAGTAGTTGATTTACAGGAGTTTTGTCAAAAGGAGATACGCTCAAAATTTGTAACATTTCGTTCATGGTGATAGAAATTTCGAGTTCTTTTTTGAGGATGGCCGCCAGAACATACGTGCATACGGCTACCCAGATTTGAGTTTTGACAGCATTGGGACTTTCTCCCCAAAACACCTTGATACGCAGATGCTGCTTAACCCATTTGAAAAACAATTCAATTTGCCA
>CAUJEY010000179.1 GCA_963169325.1 Bacteroidota bacterium | reverse complement strand
AACCCAATATTTCAATGAACTGATGCTGGAAAGATTTTTTTCAGCGTATGGGCTCAATCCACACCGCGCAAAAAATAATCCAGCCTATAAATCACTATATGAATTCGGCAAAATTGCCGCTTGAATCATTACGAACCATTGTTTTTGGTACAAAATAAAAAAGGCGTGTAGTTCCGACCACGCCGTACAAAGTTGCAGGGAAAATTGAAAAAAAGTAAAAAAGTTGTAATCAGAATCTGAAACAGTATCATTTGGTTAAACGTCGCCACAGCGTTATTTTGCTCATTACAAACACCCATGAGAAAATAGGTTCTTATCTCCCTTACTGATGGTAAGATTCACCATCAAAGCGACATCGGAAAACTCAAAGGCCATGTCTGGAAGGTAGTCATCCTCTAAAAGAAAGGAAGCCGAAGCTTCCTATTCAAGCGGAATGTCACAATTCTCTTTCCTGTCGAAGATGTATTTCTGGCGGTAGGCTTTCCCTAACCGAATGGCTTGAGCAAGGTCGTCAGTCGAAGTTCCGATGTCAACTACAACATGTTCCGCAAGGTGCATAATCCGGCGCAAAGTGGACAGCTATAGCCGGTGAAAGTGAACTGTGTGCAAATAACGCTCAACCTGACCCACCAATAACGGAGGATTCTGACCCACCCGTAACGGTCGAAGTTGACATTTACACTTCATTTTTCTTTTTGTCAGCATCGGGTTCTTTTTTTCCTCCAACAAAATCTGGCGCAGTGTACGCGTTGCGTCCATCGAAATCACCAAACAAATTCCCCACTAAAAAATTTTGCGAAGCCAATCGGTTGCACGTATATTTGCAACCGATTGGCTTCTTATTTAACATTCAATTTATGAGACGAGACATTTTTCAAGCCATTGCAGACCCTACCCGACGAGCGATCCTCGTCCTGATCGCCGTGCAGGCAATGACCCCCAACGCCATTGCAGAGCACTTCGATATCACGCGCCAGTCCATATCCAAACATTTGCGCATCCTGTCCGAATGCGAGCTCCTGGCCCAACGGCATGAAGGCCGGGAAATCTTCTATGAACTAAAAATCGATAAAATGAAAGAAATCGATAACTGGCTAGCCCAGTTCCGAAAGATTATGGAAGAACGGTTCCAACAACTCGATGAAGTATTGAACACGCTAAAAAATAAGAAAAATGAACCTACTCTTTGATTTCACCGTAGACAAAGCCACGGCAACTATTTACGTCACGCGGGAATTTGCCGCCGACCTCGATCTCGTCTGGGATGCCTGGACAAAAGCGGAAATACTGGACCAGTGGATGGGCCCCAAACCGTGGCGGGTCCAAACAAAGGAAATGGATTTCCGGGAAGGCGGTCGGTGGTTGTACGCCATGATCTCCCCGGAGAATGTCGCCCGCTGGAGTTTGGCGGAATTTGTCGAAATCCAGCCCAAGTCCAGTTTTACCACAAAGAATTCCTTTTCCGATGAAAACGGGGACCCCATCAATACGGGCTTTTCCTTCTCCCTGACCAAGAACTCTTTCAAAGCCGGGGCCGACAAAACCACCGTCCAAATTGTCAAAAAGATGGCGAGCCTTGCCGAACTGGAACAGTTCATCGCAATGGGCTACAAGGAAGGCATTGCCGTGGTATTGGACATTCTGGATGAATATTTACGGACCGTGGCCGCCAATAGGTGACAAAATTTTAAATACAAATCTATAGTTATGCGAAAGTTGATCATGAAAATGTCCGTTTCCATCGACGGTTTTGTCGCCGGCGTCAATGGCGAGAACGATTGGATATTCAAGACCGGAGACGAGGAATCATTAGCCTGGAGTGTCGGGCAATCCTGGGAGGCCGGGTTAATTATCATGGGAAGGAAGTCGTTTGAGCTGATGGCGCCTTACTGGCCGACTGCAACCGGGCCTTTTGCCGCGCCGATGAACGAAATACCCAAGGCTGTTTTTACCAAAAAAGGCTTTGCGGGTATCCTGCCCGGCACGGAGAAGTCGCCCGCTACGGCTTCCTGGGCCGAGGCGCGGGTTTTCGACGGCGATCTTGCCGAAGGGATCAGGAAACTCAAAGCCGAGCCGGGGAAACCGATCGTAGCAATTGGGGGTGCGGGTTTCATGCAAAGCCTGATAGCGACGGGGCTTGTCGATGAATACCTGCTGGCTACCCATCCGGTGGTATTGGGAGCCGGACTGCCGATCTTCAACGGTCTTGCAATGCCGCTCTACCTGAAGTTGGTGGATGTAAAGGCTTTCCCGGGAGGAATTGTAGCACATACTTACGGGTAGAGGGCACACTACTGGACATTTTCAATTTAACACATAGGCACATAGACCACATAGTTTTTAAACCTTTGATAATCAAAAAACTATGTGCCCTATGTGCCTATGTGTTTAAAAAATGTCTTGTAGTGTGGGTATAGGGTTTAAGGTCAACCCAGATAAAATCTCAATTTCTGTTGAATATCCTCCGAAAATTCGCCAATCTCGTCTGGAGTAATAATGCCGTCCGCCAGCAATCCGGCGACCGTTATATAATATCGCGATCCACCAAGTCCGTCATAACGCCGGGCGATATGCTTGTCGAAATCGGTGATGTGTAGAAATAGGGCATAATACGCGGGCTTATTGTCTTCCACATTTGGGTTCCATTGCTTCAGGATTTCCCCCGCCCGAACCAACCCGTTTGCAAATTCGCGTTGCAGCCCGAGATCAATGAGTTTTTTGGCGATTTTTTTATCGCGTTTCGAAAGGTCCATGTTCGACTTAGCAATAAGTTTTGACGATTTGTTTCCCAAAAGTACAGGTTTTTGGTTTTTCCAACAATGATGAAGCCCCCAACACACAACTGAACATTTACATTTTAACACACACATAGCTCACATAGGAAGTAAACCTTTGTATTTGTCATGTTTTAAAAAATATCCGGTAGTTTGAGGCCCTACTCCCATAGCCATCAACTTAAGCGCGCGCCCTTTTCAAATTAAATTTTTCAAATTTCAAATTTGACTTAAAATCGAAAAAAGGAAGTCAAAAGGCAAATTTGAAATTTGAAATTTGAAATTTGAAAAATTTAGACACCGAAACACTTACGTCGTTGGCAATAGCCCTCACCCCTCCATACAACCATACCTTCCTTATCTTCGCCACTTGCACCATCTTCTCTCCCATGAATTCATCCCTCCTCCCCTACTACTCCGCCCATTTTAATTCCCCACCCGAAATCCTGCTCCGGGCGCCGGGCCGGATCAACCTCATCGGTGAACACACGGATTACAATCTGGGCCGGGTGTTCCCCGCGGCGATAGACAAATGCCTGTACTTCGCTATGAGCCGAAACGAACAGGCCGGACAAGTACGTTTTCATGCGATCGACATTCCAGAGGAAACGACCTTCAGCGCTGGGTCCACCTCGGTGTCTGAAACGGCTTCGTGGGCCAAATACCTGCAAGCCATCGTGGTGGAACTCAACCTGCGCGGCTACCCGGT
Organism: Bacteroidota bacterium; assembly: GCA_963169325.1. GTDB lineage: Bacteria > Bacteroidota > Bacteroidia > Chitinophagales > Saprospiraceae > M3007. Next base: position 35,014 of record CAUJEY010000179.1, on the reverse strand, counting down.
GCGCGGTATCGATGGCGTTTTTGGTGGCGATATTCCCTTGGGCGCCGGATTATCCTCTTCTGCTGCGTTGTGCTGCGGTTTTATTTACGGTATTTCGCAGTTGCAAAATATGCCCATTCCCAAACGGGAAATTGCCCTGATCGCCCAGGCCGCCGAACACCGGATCGGGCTCAATTGCGGGCTGATGGACCAATACGCCGTGCTCTTCGGCAAAAAAGACACTGCTATTTGTCTGGATTGTAAAAGCCTGGAATTTGAGCACTTCCCGCTGAATACCGGCGCATATTCCCTCGTACTGCTCAATTCCAACATCAAACACGAACTCGCAGCCGGCTCCGGCTACAATGACCGCCGGCGCTCCTGTGAAAATGTGGTGGCTGCCATACAACAAAAACACCCGGAGGTTCAAAGCCTGCGGGATGTCTCCGTTTCCATGTTGGAAACTTTTCGGGAGCGCCTCGATCCGGTCGATCACCGGCGCGCCGCATACATCCTTCGGGAAAACGAACGCGTGTTACAAACCCGGACAGCCCTGCAAAACGGCGATATGCAACAGGTAGGACAAATCCTCTACGATGCCCATGAAGGCATGCGAACGGAATACGAAATCACGGTGCCTGAAATAGATTTGCTTGTGGAATTGGCCCACGCCGAACCCGGTGTTTCGGGGGCCCGCATGGTCGGCGGCGGATTTGGCGGTTGTACGCTCAATTTGATCAGGACCTCGGAAAAAGAATTGATTTTACCCCGTATGATGACGGCTTATCAGCAAAAAACCGGTATTCAACCGACTAGTATTGAAGTAAAAACTGCAGACGGAGTGGGGAGGGTGTGATAAGACTAAGTTTCATAAATTACTACTTCCATGGAATCCTTTTCCTTAAAAGAACACCCGCATCGCCGCCTCAACATCCTGACCGGCGAATGGGTATTGGTCTCCCCACACCGCAATAAGCGGCCCTGGCAAGGCAAAACGGAGGCGATGACCCCGGATACCCGGCCCTCCTACGACCCGACTTGTTACCTCTGCCCCGACAACCAACGCGCCGGCGGGCTCCATACCCCCGCTTACACCGGCGCTTATGCTTTTACCAACGACTTTTCAGCGCTGCTGCCGGATACCCCGGAGGCGGATATACAAAATGGTTTGCTGGTAGCAAAAAGCGAGCGCGGTATTTGCCGGGTCGTCTGTTTTTCCCCGAATCACGCCCTCACCCTGGCCGAAATGGCAGAGCCGGATATTCTTCAGGTGATCGAATTGTGGCAACGGGAATACGCAGAACTTGGCAGCCGGCCCGGGATCAATCATGTCCAGATTTTTGAAAACAAAGGCGATATTATGGGTTGCAGCAATCCGCATCCGCACGGACAAATCTGGGCGCAAAGCGCGATACCGAACGAGGTGGCCAAAAAATCGGCTCAACAAAAAACCTGGTTCGATAAAAACGGAAAAAGCCTTTTGTCCCAATACCTGGAACAGGAACGCCGGCTGGGCGAACGCATCGTGCTGGAAAACGAACATTTTACCGCCCTGACGCCATTTTGGGCGGTATGGCCGTTTGAAGTGATGATTCTCCCCAACCGGCAACAGCAACATATCGGTCAATTAACCGCGAATGAAAAAAACGCTTTTGCCGCCATCCTGAAAGCACTGACCATCCGGTTGGATAATATTTTCGAAACAGCATTCCCCTACTCCGCCGGCATCCACCAGGCGCCGACCGATGGATCAGATCACCCGGAATGGCACTGGCATTTCAGTTTTTACCCGCCCTTGTTGCGCTCGGCTACGGTAAAAAAATTCATGGTCGGGTATGAGATGTTCGGCGAATCGCAACGGGATATTACAGCGGAGCAAGCGGCCGAACGATTGAGAAACGCGCCTGCAATACACTATAAATCAAAGATTTAAACCAAAAAAAATCAGGTCATTTTTCCTCTTGCAACGGCTTGTACTGACCTGTTTTAATATCGTTCAACAAATTGCTGCGTATATCGCCGCCCGGCCAGCCGATTTCGGCTTTTCCCTTGCGAATCCGGAGTAAGGCAACAGTCGTTTTGAACAATTCAGGTGTCACCGTTTCGCACACTTTTTCGCCGCCAGGTATATTCACACAAATTTCGACCGGCTTTTCCGGCGGAGGCAGCCGCAGGCGGTGATAGGTGCCGGGAGGCATGTCGCCCACCGGTTGGTTATTGACGGTGATCGCGATGCGACTTTCTTTATCGTTAAACCCGGAGCAAAACAATATCAACCGGGACTCGATGCGGCGATAGGCCGGTTCTTCAAAGGGTACCATGGCTCCCGTACTCAGGTCAATTCTATACTTGGTCATATCCCTGCTGGAATAGCCCCCGGATACGGCGCCGGCAATCAATCCGCCAATAATTCCACCCATTGCAGCGCCGAGTATCACCGCACCCGTTCCATCCCTGGGCGAAGGGCCGTATAGCACAAACGCATCGCCCTCCTTTGTCAGTCGAAAGAAGCCGCTCCCGAGGTTAATATAGGCAAACTGACCGTCGCTCAAACCCCATATTTCGCCCACTGGCGGGTTCCCTTTCCATTTGGGCGAAGCCCGTACAATACCGCTTTTGTTTTTATCATTTATCTCTAATGTATAGGGATATGCCGGGTTTTCCTGCGCCGTATTGTCGCGGAAATCATTGAAGGTCCGGAAAATACCGGGTTTAAGTGCTGCGCCTTCCTGTAGTATGGGATAAATATGATTTGTGGTTGCTGGGCGACGATACGTCAGGCCGCGATATTCCCGATCCACAAATTCTACCAGGCAGTTTTGAAGCGCCTGGGCGATATTTTTATCATGGGAGGAGGTCACGTCCATCATGCTGCTACGCTCCACGGTGACCCCTGTTTCAAAAATTTCTATGTATTGCTCGCCCTCCTTTTCCAGCAGGGATATGTTGAGTTCCACGATGGCCATTTCACGGTTCGAAGTAGTGATTTCATACACCTGCAATTTGTTGATTCTCAGGATAACCGGCTTATTGCTTGCATCCACGCCAAAGCTGTTTCCAAATAAATAACCAAACTCAGCTTTCATGCCGGCTTTAAAAAAAGCAGCAACCTTCTTATTGCCCATACCGCGCTGTACAATGCCGATACAATAGGTCTGTTCGCGCGCATCGATAATGTCGACGACCCGGTACATAAACCCGGGAACCGTGATTTTTTCGTTTACGAGTGTGATGTAGAATTCGTTGCCCCGGACAAAATTTGCCAGAAAAAGCAGGAAAAAAGCAAGCGTAATGCGAGAAGAGGTCATAGTAGTTTTATGATTGTAAGTACCGGGACCGAATTAATTGATAAAATCCACTTTGGTCTTTTGCGCCAATACTTCGTTATTTTTTTCAGCCGTAGCGCTGCTATGCCCTCAAAAAATGCCTTGTCTTGACCCAAAATCCCTGCGTTGATTTTATCAATTAATTCAATCCCGGTACTTATTTCCGTTTAACGAGTCATTGCGCAACAAATTTTCTTCAAGAAAACTAATAATTACAATACAGTAATGTCGCCCCGCAGCACCACTACCCTACCCGGCTCGAGTTCAACCCGGGCAACGAACGTGTACACCCCCGGCACCACTTTTTCGTCAAATAAACGGCCGTCCCATCCATCATCCGGGTTATTGGTAAAAAAATTCTTTTTGTCGAAAACCTGTCCGCCCCAGCGATCGAAAACAGACAAGCCATACACCGGCAAGGGGTCTTCGCTGAACAAGGTGAACCGGTCATTTCCTTTCACCGATTCCGGGTCAATAATATTGGGGACATAAATCCGGGGATCAACGAGCAGCAGCAGGCTGTCCGAGGCCTGGCAACCAATTGAATCGTAGACGGTTACGTGTACCCAAGTCGTGGCCTCCGGACGGAAATCGTATTCAAAACAATCCGCACAGCCCGTACTATCCAAGGGGCTCCAGGCTACCGAAATGACCGGATGACTCGGGAAGGCCTCCAGTTCGGCCAGGTCACCCGACTTAAAAGGGTCGGGCATGCGCCGAATCGCGATGTTTACATAAAAACTGTCCGGCTGCCCCATTTTCAACTGGATCGGTTGGTTGTTGCACCCGGACACATCCTGCACGATGAGTTTGTAATTGCCGGCGGCCACCTGGTCAAAAAAGGTACTGGCGGAAAAAATATAACCATTGTCAATAGAGAACCGGTACGGCGGGGTGCCGCCATTCGGCGTTCCGAACTCAATAAACCCATTTGAAGCCCCAAAACAGGAAGGCTCCTGTATCGAGTAGGGAAATTGCGGCGCGCTGAGCGGAACAAGCAAGGAATCGACTACCGTGGCCGTCGAAAAGCATGCGCCGATATAACCCACGGCCTTATACGGCCCGGGCGCCGTTACGATAAAAAACGTATCCGGCCCGGTTTGTAATACCGAGTCTTCATACATCCACTGTATGCCATCGAAAAAACCCTGGGCCGTTAAGGTGTCCGGACATATTCCGTCGCCCATCAGATCGACCTGAATCTCGGGCGGGCGCTCCTGGTAGCTCGAAAAAAAGGCCGAAAAACCCACAAACTGGTATTGCTCAATTAGCGCGACCTGCACGACGCCGCCCGCCTCTATGCTCAACTCCTTGTTGGCCGTTGCTTTGGTATGGTTGAACAACTCCAGGTTGCTGTATGTGACAAAATCCGGGTTGCCGGACACGTCGGCCGGCGCTCCCATGGGTACCGGGTTGCCATCCATCAGTACAGTTACGACCGAATCGCGCAATGCGACGATCGTCAGACCGGCGTCGAACTTCAGGTCACCGAGTTTATGCGGTTGAAAAACATAGTCGACCTTATCTGCTATCCCGCAATTAATGGGCGGGACATACATAAACGCCCCCGAATGCAGGCTGTATTTGCCCGTTCGTACGCCACCGGTCATTTGATAAACAAAAACCGGCTCGGAGCTGCGGATGTACATATTCTCGTCCGGTGTGAAGTAAAAAGTAGGCACGATGAAATATTCTCCGCCGGCGAGGGTATCTACCGGTACCAGGTCGCCGTTGATCCAAACGAACGTGTTGTCCGTATGGGCTACAATAATCGGATGTTCGAGCGATGTGGGGCCGCCGCCGCGACATAAGATGTATTCTTTTCCAACCCGTTCGAGGGGCACGATCTGGTCGGCGCCGATATCGTTTGACTGATAAATAACCGGCGCGCCGAGCCAGGAACCGGTATTTACGGCAACCGGTTTGGTGGCAGTCAGCAAAGCGCCCATAAAACCATTCCGGGGCAGGTCGTCCCCGATTTCGCCGACATTGTGCGCAAAAACCACAGACTCCCCTTTTTGAAGCGAAACCTGTACAGATCCATCGGCGGAAACGTTCACCCCTCCGGTGAATTCGGTCAGCGGATCGAAACCGGATAATCGGATAATGGTAGCGTCTTCCGTGGCCAGTATGCCGATAAAATTGGAACGGCCACCCGTCTTGTCCGTTACCTGCCGCATGTTGGCAATCCGGAAAGTTGTGCCCAAGGCCGCCCTGCCCTTGCAGGTCAGCTGACAGGCATCGGTACCCCCTTCGCTATGTGCCCGAAACCAGGTATAAAACTTTTTTGGGCCGTTGATGACCAACCCGGCTCCGGTATTTGCGATGCCCGCTTTATACGCGGGAATTAGCAACTGGCTATAGGTATCGCTTAGCAAATACTGTACGGGTTGGCCGCGGCTGATCGTAAAAGCCGTCACTTTTTTGCCCGCTCCATCCCGTATAGTCACTTCAAATGGTTGCTCTTCGGGGGTCGTCAGGCATATAAACTGCGGTCCCATGCCTGCCCTGGCATACATCGGCGGAATCCAGTGAATGGTGTCGAGTTGTGCATGCAGGTTCGAGCCCATTGCTAGTAACAACATCAAAACCGGCAGAAAGCGGCAGCATTGGACACACCTTTGGAGATAAATCATGGGAGAAAGGTACTGCGATATCATAACACCGTGACGTCGCCTTTCAGCAGTATGGTTCTTCCCGGCACAATTTCTACCTCGGCCAGGAACACGTACACCCCCGGCAACACCCCTTTCCCCCGGAAAGTGCCGTCCCAACCCTCAGCGGCATTATTCGTAAAAAAGTCATGTTTTTCAAAAACAGTTTCTCCCCAACGGTCGAAAATCAGAAGCCGGCGGATGGGAAGTGCCTCCCGGCTGAACACCGTAAACCGGTCGTTGCCCAACACGGATTTAGGATCGATAACATTTGGCGTATAAATGCGCGGATCGACGGTAATCAACAGACTGTTTTCCGCCCGGCAACCGACCGAATCGAAAACCGTGAGCGTCACCCAGACCGTTTCATCCGGGCGAAACACATAACGAAGACAATCGCCACAGCCACTGCTATCAATTGGTATCCAGGCTGTTGCAACAATGGGACGATTCGGCATCCCTTCCAGAATCACCTGCTGACCGGGTTTCAGCGGGTCGGGCACGCGCAGTGGTATCAGGTCTACATAAAAACTATCAGGTTGCTCTATCGACAAATCGAGCGGCCGGTTATAGCAGCCGGTCGAGTCGCGCACGACTAATTTGTAAACCCCGGCAGGGAGTTCGGGGAAATGGTTGGTCGCAGAAAAATGCCGGCCGTTGTCGATGGAAAATTGATACGGTGAAAAGCCACCATAAGGCGCCCCGAAATCAATCAATCCGTCGGAATACCCAAAACAGGACGGCTCCTGCACGGTGTACGGAAACTGTGGCGAGGTAAAAGTGGCCTCCACGGTATCGGCCGCAAAGTCGGTGCGCCGGCATACGCCGAGATAGCCGATAGCCGTATAGCGCCCCGGTGCAAAAGCGACGAGCGTGGAATCCGGGCCGAATTGCAGTACGGAGTCTTCATACATCCATTGCACGCCGTCGAACAAACCGGTGGCCACCAGGGTATCCGGGCAAACACCATCGCCGGTCAGCGTAAGTTTCAGGTGTGGCACGATCGTTTTACTAAAGCCGGAAAAAAAAGCGGCAAAACTTGCGGGTTCATTGCGGCCGTACATGGCCACCTGTACGGCCCCTTCTGCCACTACACTCAACAGATCAGGGGTAGCGTTCTGCGAAAACAGGGTAAGATTGCGGTAGGTCACAAAATCCGGGTTTCCGGGCACGGCCGAAGGGGCGCCGAGGGCCACCTGCGCGCCGTCGATGCGTACGGCCACAGCCGAATCGCGCATGGCAACAATCATCAGACCGCCGTCGAAACGCATGTTGCCGACCTGGTTCGGATGATAAATATTGTCTACGGCATTCGGGATGCCGCAGCTGATGGGTGGTACGAACATCAGCCCGGCTGTTCGCATGGCATCGTCACCAATAGGTGTGCCCCCGATCATTTGGTACACAAAAACCGGCTCGGAACTACGGATAAAAAGACTTCCGCTCGCTGAAAAAGCGCTTGTCGGTACCACGTAATACCCGCCGGCATCGAGCACGGCATGCGGGTTTGTGCTGCCGTTCAGCCAAACCTGCGTGTTATTGACATGCGCGATCACAATGGGATGTTCGAGCACACTCGAACCGTTGCCCTTGCACAGGATATATTCTTTACCGGTTTTTTCATAAGGCGCAATCTGATCGATCCCGATATCGTGCGCCTGAAAAACGACCGGGGCGCCTACCCAGGAGCCGCAATTTACCGCTACCGGTTTGGTAGCCTCCAATAAAGCGCCCATCAGGCCGTCGGGTGGTTGTACAGACTCGTTCTGATTGATATAGGCCGAATAAACAACCGATTCGCCAGTGTTCAGCACCAGCGAAACAGGGCCGTTTGATGGAACGTCGATGTTGCCGACCCGAAAATCGGTCAATTGGTGAAAGCCGGACAGCGTCACGACGGTAGAATCTTCGGTCGCCATTACACCCACAAAATTGGAGCGGCGGTCGCGGTTGTCCACTGCCTGTAGTAAATGCCCGATCCGAAACGCCGTGCCCAGCGCCGCCCGCCCTTTGCAGGTGAGGTCGCCGGCATGATTCGCCGAATTGGCATGGGCACGAAAGTAAGCGTAGAATTTTTTCGGGCCGTCCAGCACCAGGCCTTTGCCTTGGAGGGGTTGGTGGAGCATGGTTTCCGGCACCAGCGTCGGCGTATCGAAGGAATTCCCAAGATCGTACCGAAACGGCTGGGTATTGCTGATGGTGGCAATTTTCAGGATTTGCCCGGAGCCGTCGCGGATGTTTACCTGAAAGGATACTTGCTCCGGCGTCGATAAATATAAATATTGCGGGCCCCATTCGTCGCGGGCGTGCATGGGGGGCAGCCAGTGGATCGTGTCTAATTGCGCGATCAGACTTTCTGTCCGGCTGAATAACAACAACAAAAGGGGCAACAACTGGCGATGCAGATTCATGGGCAGGGCATTTTGTGGTGGAAATATACCAAAAATCTCAAATTATCGCCCCGCTTTGCACGCGTTACCCGGCGGCTACGGGAAATTCCAGCCGGAAAGTTGCGCCTTTGCCCTGGGCCGACAATACCTGAATCGCAATGCGGTGCAGTTTCAGGATACTATCTACCAGCGATAGCCCGATTCCGGAGCCGCGCACTTCGATATTTTGTGCGCTTCGGTAGAAGGGCTGGAAGATCAGGTGCATATCTTTTTGGGGGATACCCGGGCCGTGGTCCGTTATTTCCACCCGGTGGTTGCCGTCTTGCTGGAAATAGATTTTGACTTCGACCCGCTTGTCCGGCGAGAATTTGCAGCCGTTTTCCATCAGGTTGAGAAAAGCCAGGCGAAGCAGGGGTTCATTGCCGCGCACGCAGAGTTGCTCTTCGGTTTCCGGAATACCTTCGATGTCGAAAGCGATGTGGTAATCGGGATGCACGCGCAGCAAGGCTTCCCGGGTTTGCAGCATAATTTCATCGAGGCGCACCTGCTCAAATACAATGTCGCCGCCGTCGGAATGTACGCGCGCGAGTTGCAGGAGTTTTTCAGCCACCTCATTCAGGTTTCGGGTGTCTTCCAGTACGGATTGAATGGTTCCGCGGTACTCTTCCACCGTGCGTTTTTTTCCGAGCACTACTTCCAATTGGGAGATAATGACCGAAAGCGGGTTTTTCAGTTCGTGCGATACGTTGGAAATAAAGTTCTTCTGCATCCGGAACGCAAACTGAATTCGATCGAGCATGCGGTTGAACGTGATGACCAGGCGGGAAATTTCGTCGTGGTTGTTGGGCGCATCCAACCGGGCGCCGAGGTCGGAAGGCAAAATCGTATCTACCTGATTGACGATGCGGGAAACCGGCGCGAGTGCCTGGCCGGCATAAAACCAGCCACCGGCAGCCACGATGCCGATACCCAGAAAAAAGGTAAAAAGCAGGATATTGCGCAGGTTGGCCAGCTCCTCCGAATTAAACTCTGATTCCGCGATAATAAAGTATTCGCGCCCGCTTTTGCTCAGGTGGTATAAGCCCAGCGCATACCGGTTTTCGCGTTGAAAACGGAGTTCGTTTGTGGTTTTCAGGCTGTTAAAAGAGGCCGGCTTCAGTCCGTCCGAGCTATGATTGAAGGCGAATATGCGTTGAAAACGGCCATTGTAGATGATAATATTCTCGCGCAGCGGCAAATATTCCGTTTCAGCGGTGTCATGCGCCAGGGGCATTATTTTGGATTCATCATGCAGCACCATTTCGGCAGTCATCAGCGCCTTTGAGCGCAACGCCGTGTAGAACTCGTCTTCCGTAAATTCCCGAAATTTGATATGAATAAACACCAGCGACAGCACCAGGATGCCGGCAACAATGGTGATAAACTGAATCGTTAGTTTTGTCCTGATTTGCATAACTGGTATGGTGTGGAGGTTTGGGGGGTTGGGGGTTTGGGGGTTTGGGGGAAATTCCGCATTCGGCATTTCCCTTACTCTTCTTTCAATATATAACCATTTTTAAACTGGGTGTGGATCAGTTTTTTCTCGGCATCCTTATCTATTTTTTTCCGAAGAAAATTGACGTACACTTCAATCACGTTGGTGCCGGTATCAAAATGCAGGTCCCATACTTTTTCAGCGATTTCTGTTTTGGAAATGACCCGCCCGGGGTTGCGCAGGAAATACTCCATCAGTGCGAATTCCCGCGGGGTAAGAGCGATTTTCTGCTCGCCCCGGAAAAATTCTTTAGTGCGGAGGTCCATGCGGATATTCGAAAATTGCAATTCCGGATCGGACTGGTAAGTATCCACCGGGCGGCGGGCCAGGGCTTTGACGCGCATCAATAACTCCCGGAATTCGAACGGTTTGGTCAGGTAATCATCGGCGCCGGCATCAAAACCGGTTATTTTGTCTTCGGTTTGTCCCAGGGCGGTAAGTAATAATACAGGCGTGTGGTTGCCATCCCGGCGAATTGATTTCAGAAAATCGAAACCATTCATACCGGGTAAAATTACATCGGAAATAATGACCGCATAATCATTCGACTGTGTCAATCGCTTACCCAGCAAAGCATCATAAGCGAAATCCACTTCAATATGGTGTTCTTCTAACCCTTTTTTCAACGAACGAACCATTTTGGGTTCGTCCTCGATGAGCAGCACTTTCATAGAAAGATTGTATTAAACCGATCCGTACGTTTCACGGACCACTGATTGATTAATTTTAAGGGCTTTTTAAGGTTGTTTTTAATGCCATTTAAACGATTCAGTCAAAACTGGCTCTACATTTGATTCAATTTTGCCAAAATTAATCTTTTTCTAAGTATTGTTAAGAAGTAAAGCCTGAAGCCGGTGTCTTTGCAAGGAGCGACAAGATTACGTTGGCTTTGACGGTGCAAATTTCAGGCCGAATACGAAACATTTCAAACCTAACTTTATATGAAACGATTTTTTCACTTATTCCCGTTTTTCCTGCTGATGTTGCTGGCAGGAATTTTGGTTCAATCCTGTGGAGATGGCAACGTCTCGGACTCGCCGGTAAAAACAGTTAAAAGTTACAGCCACACCGTGGCCACCGATTGGAACCTGCTCTTTCTCGATGTGGAGCGACACGCCCCGGGGTATCGCCCCGGCCCCGCGCCGCGCGCATTGGCCCACCTGGGGTTAGCTGCCTACGAAGCCTGCGTACCGGGTATGCCCGACTACAATTCCCTCGCCAACCTGTTTCCCGGACTGAGCATTCCCGCGGCCGATGCGGACGAATACTATTGGCCGGAGGTCGTCAACGCTTCGTACGGTTATCTCATCCCGCGTTTTTTTCCACATGTGTCGAATGACCTGAAGCAGAAAATGGCTGTCCTGGAAGCGGCAAACGAAAGCAAATTTCTGGCAGAGACCACGCCTGAAATTTTCGAACGCTCGAAAAAACGCGGACAAGACGTTGCCGCGGCCGTTTGGGAATGGTCTACAACCGATACCTACGGCCACGATGCGTATAAAGACCCGTTTAGCGATTACGACTGGCAGGCCAACTACAAAAAAGTAGGCGACTGGGTAGCCACCTTACCAGGCCCGGGCAAAGGAATGTTCCCCTATTGGGGCAACGTGCGCCGGTTTGCCCTGCCCGACGCGGCAAAAATATGCCGCCCGCCACTGCCTTACGACGAATCGACCAATTCGGCCATGTTTTCTCAAGCCATCGAAGTGTATGCGCAAAATACGCCTACACAGTCCTACGAAGCAGAATGGGTCGGTGAATTCTGGAGCGACGACCTGCTTGACCTCACCTTCAGCCCGCCGGCCCGCTGGGTTGCTATTGCCAACCAGGTGTTAGACCATGAGCAAAGCAGCCTGGAAACGGCATTGGAAACGTATGCCAAAGTGGGCATGGCCATCAACGACGCGGGTGTGGGTTGCTGGAATTCGAAGTACCACTACAATGTGGAACGGCCGCAAACCTATATCCACCGCCTGATTGATCCGAACTGGAATACCAACCTGGACAATCCGCTTACCGGCGATCAAAGCCTTACGCCTTCGTTCCCGGCCTATCCCTCCGGGCACGCCACCTTCGGCGCTGCCGGCGCAGAGGCCCTGGCTTCCATATTCGGGTATTCTTACAGCATGACCGACAAGTGCCACGAAGGACGTGCGGAATTCATCGGTACGCCCCGCACCTTTGGCAGTTTCTTCGAAATGGCGCAGGAAAACGCCTGGTCGCGCGTGCCCTTGGGCGTACACTTCCGGATGGATGCGGAAGAAGGTATGCATTACGGAACCCGGATCGGGCGCTTTGTGAATGATTTGCCCTGGAAAAAGTAATTCCTGAATCTGTTGTCCGCGATTTAGACTTAGATTCTTTCTAAGTAGATTTTAAGGTGGATTTAAAGCCGTTTTAAGGCCGTTAAGAAGGAGTGGCTGAAAATTTGATAGAGCCTAACCAGGCAATTCATTTACAAACCAAAAATTTTTATGAAAAAAAATTTTCAAATTTTCTACGCTGTCTTGTTCTTTTCGGCCTTCGGTTTATTTATCCAATCCTGCGGAGATGGCAAGGATGACAACACTCCCGTAAAAGGTGTCAAGAGTTACAGCCACGCCGTTTCTACCGATTGGAACAAATTGTTCCTGGAAGTCGAACGCTATGCTCCCGGTTACCGGCCCGGCCCGGCGCCGCGCGCTTTAGGCTTAATGGGTTATGCCGCTTATGAGGCTTGCCTGCCCGGCATGCCCGATTACAACTCCCTGGCGAATCTGTTCCCAGGTCTGAGTGTTCCCGCGGCAGCACCCGGAGAGTACCACTGGCCCACTGTTGTGAACGCTGTTTACGGCTACTTCATGCCGAAATTTTTCCCCAATGCTTCCTCGGCTCATCTCCAGCAAATGGCTACCCTGGAAGCGGCTAATGTCAGCAAATTCCAGGCTGAAACGTTGCCGGATGTTTTCCAGCGCTCTCAAAATCGCGGTGAAGAGGTCGCAGCAGCCATTTGGGAATGGTCCAAAACCGATCCGTTCGGCCACGATCACTACAAAGATCCGTTCGGTACCTACAAATGGCAAGACCACTACGACAGCCCCGGCGACTGGGTAGCCACCACACCCGGCCCGCCGCAACCCATGGGCGCCATTTATGGCAAAGTACGCACCTGGTCGCTCACGGAAGCCGATAAACTGTCGCGCCCGCCGATACCGTACAGTGAAGCCACCAATTCCGCTTATTATTCCCAAAACCTGGAAGTGTACGCACAAAATACACCGACCTGGTCCTACACGGCTGAATGGATCGGTGAATACTGGAGCGATGACCTCCTCAACCTGACCTTCAGCCCCGGCCCGCGCTGGATTGCTATCGGCGTTCAAATTTGCGAACTGGAAAACAGTGACCTGGAAACCGCCATTGAAGCGTATGCCAAAACCGGCATGGCTTTGAGCGACGCCGCGGTGGCCTGCTGGCACTCCAAGTACTATTACAATGTGGAGCGCCCGCAAACCTATATCAATAAAGTGATCGACCCGAACTGGAAGCCCGGCCTGAACAATCCGATCACCGGAGATATCGGCTTCACGCCACCCTTCCCGGCCTACCCGTCCGGCCACTCCACCATGGGCGGTGCAGGCGCAGAAGCTTTGGCCAGTGTATTCGGCTATGCGTACAGTATGACCGACCGCTGCCATGAAAATCGCAGCGAATTCAACGGCACTCCCCGTACTTTCGGCAGTCTGTATGAAATGGCCCAGGAAAATGCCTGGTCGCGGGTACCGCTGGGGGTTCACCTCCGTCAGGATTGCGAAGAAGGCGTCCGGTTCGGCACGGTGATCGGCCGCAAAGTGAACGCGCTTCCCTGGAAGAAATAATTTAGGGGGGCTGGTTTGAAGGTTTGAGGGTTTGAAGGTTTGAAGGTTTGAAGGTTTGAACCCTATCGGTTACCCACAAATCCGCATATTGATCCATCAGATGTCTCCCTTCGGTCGACATGACAAACAATTGAATATGAACTGTTTATCCAGATTTCTCGCTGCGCTCGAAATTAACACGGGAACACATGGCCTCACTGCGTTAGGAATGCCAAACGTATCCGGGAAATTTCGAGCGCAGCGAGAAATCTGGATAAACAGTTCATATTCAATTGTTTGTCATGTCGACCGAAGGGAGACATCTGATGGATCAATATGCGGATTTGTGGGTAATCGATAACCCTCAAACCAGAAACCTTCAAACCCTCAAACCAGAAACCTTCAAACCCTCAAACCAGAAACCCAGAAACCCTCAAACCAGAAACCCAGAAACCCTCAAACCAGAAACCCTCTAACGCCCCCCCCTTTCCGCAAGTTTTTTATTCTTAAAAATGAAACCGTTTTCTAAACACAACAACCTCATTCGCCCGTTTCTGGCCTTGTTTACCCTTTTTCTATACGGCTATGCTTGCCAATCTCCTGTTTCAAACCAACCGCAGGAACGTGTTGAAAAATTTGGCACAGGAGTTATTTCACGTAAATACCAGGAAATAAACGGCAAAAAGGAAGGCAAAATGACCGACTTCTTTCCCGACGGACGCCTGAAAGCAGAACGCTGGTTTCAGAACAATATACAAACCGGTCGCACCGTGTTGTATTTCCCGGGCGGGCAGATCAAAGAAGTTCAATATTACCAGGACGGAAAAAAAGAAGGCGGCGACAGCCTTTTTTATGAAAACGGCGCCCTGGAGTTCGCCGTGGAATACCACCAGGAAAAAAAACACGGCTATATGCGCAAATGGGCGCCCGACGGCAAACTGGTCATCGAAGCCAAATACGCCATGGACTCCCTGGTGGAGGTAAAGGGAGAACCCGTTCGCCTCGACTATCCGGCCACACTTACCGGCCCCAAGGCAAAAAATTGATGGCAGGATAAACACCATGTGTTACCGGTGCCCGCCACTCTCGGTCCTATGGCACAGCAGGCCTGAAAAACGGTTCATAATGTAACTTTAAGGTGTTTTTAAGGAGGCCCGGGCGATCAGGCTCTACCTTTACGGGTCCAAGCATTTTTCTCTTATTGGGTAATCGTCCAGTCATTTATCCGCTACCAAAAGTTAAATCTTAAAACTTCTTGTAATTATGTATTTTTTTACTCACGCTATCCGCACCTGTGTGCCGGCGCTGTGTCTGTTGATTTATGTCCAGGCTATAGGCCAGGAACGCACTCCTATACGAGGCAGCGTTGTTTCCTCAGATAAATCCCCCCTCATCGGTGTATTAGTTTATGCCGACCAGGCAAAACCTGCGTATACCGATAAAAACGGAAATTTTGTCCTACACGTCGTCCCCGGCGCCGTTGCCCTCCGGATAGAATACTTAGGATTTGAAGCCCTTGAACTGCCACAGAACATTCAGCATACACCCGTCGATCTGGGCCCTATCACCCTGCATGAAAAAACCACCTACCTGAAAGAGGTGAATGTCAGTGCGACCGCGGCGCCGTACAAGGGGACTTTCGAGGGCACAAACTACTACGTCAGCCCGCTTCAAATGAAGCAAATACAGCCCCTGTCGACGGAAGAAGTATTAAAAACGCTACCCGGCGTCAATGTTTTGGGTGATATGGGCCTTTCCAACAGGCTGAACGTGAGCATTCGAGGCTCCTGGGGGCGGCGCTCTGAAAAAGTGCTGCTAATGGAAGACGGCTCGCCGATATCCCCGGCGCCCTACATCGCACCGGGCATATACTACAACCCGATCAGCGATCGAATTGATGCTATCGAAGTGTACACCGGGGCCGACATATTGCGTTATGGCCCGAACAACATGTTCGGTATGATCAACTACATCACCCCAAAACCACCGCAACAACCAGGTTTGCGGGCTAAAATATCGGGCGGAGAAAGGGGCTATTTCACCGGATTATTGTCTTACGGCGGCACATGGAACAAAGTAGGCAGCCTGATAGAAGCAGTTTACAAACGCTTCGACGGCTTTACTCAAAATTCCTCCGTAGAAATGCTCAACCTGAATGCAAAGATTTTCGCCGAGTTGGCCGAGAACCAGTCGCTGTATTTTAAAATAAGCGGTCAGTTTGAAGATAATAAAGCCACCTTATCGTCGATCACTCCATACACCTTTAGCCTCGACCCAACCGCCAATCCCTTCGATGCCGAAAGATTCACCATGCACCGCTACGGCCTGGATATTATCCACAAGATATTAACCACTAAAAATTCAAGCCTGAATACCAAAATATATGCTTCCGATTTTGCCCGGGACTGGTGGCGGCAAAACAACGCGGTCATCCCGGCTGCCAATGTCCGGAACTACGTCGGCGACCAGATATTTTCGGAACGCTACGCTTATTTGGAAGATCAAACCTTCACCGATAATGATTTTGTGCGGGTCGGCACTATTAATAGTACCACAGGGCGGGAGTCCACCTCAGACAGCCGGTGGAATTTTACCGTCGCAGGCGTCGAAGAGACCTTCCAAAATTCATGGGAGGGCGACGGCTGGAAAAACGACCTGGAAGTACAGGTGAAATACCACTTTGAAATCTATAAAGACCGGGTGCTCGCTGCCGACTCCAGCCGTTGGGCACGAACCGGCCGGTTTACCACAGACCAAATCTCCAACCTGAATTCCCTGTCCGGTTATATCAGAAATCATTTCGACTATAAAGGTTTTCAAGTAACCCCCATACTGAGAATGGAGCGCGTGTCTATGCAAAGAGAAAACTGGCTTGACCTCGCTAAAAACCCTAACTTAGACAAAGACAATGATTTAGGACAGAAAAACACCTATACTATTTTGCAACCCGGTCTCACGTTAGGATACCAGTTCCCACGATTAAAAATGTTCGGGAGCATTTACCGGGGATATATCGCCCCTTCGAAGTACTACGCATTTCTCGTAGAACGGGACGGCATTCTGGTAAACCCACTTCCCGACGAAACCATAAGCAATATCAAACCCGAAGTGAGCATCAATTCCGAGTTGGGTGTTCGTGGCGACTTGATTAAAAGCCGGCTGAACGGCCAAATCGCCGTGTTCAACAACAGAATTAGCAATTTCTACCTCGCCGGCTGGAATGAATTCTTCGACAAACTGGCTGAAATCAACATCCAGGGGTTTGAAGCCGCGTTGAGGCTTGAATTGTTCCCAGGCAATAAAGTGCACTCCCTGAGCATCCAACCCAACATTACTTACTTAAAATCCAAAGTACTCTCGGGAGAACTGCACGACAGGCATCTGTTCACACAAGTCAGGCATACCGATGCAACGAAGGCGGAATTTGTCGAAAAAGTGAACGGCAATCCCAACGCTTATGCCATTTATCTAAACAATAACGCAACACCCTTAGACCGCCCGATAACCTTGGAGGATCTGAATGCCATCACAAAAACGGTCTACAAATTTGGCGATGGTGCCATTGAGGACGGAAAAGCGCCTTATACTCCGAAATTTACCTATAACATAAACACTTGTTACGTCTATAAAAACCTCACGTTCGGCTTAGGATACAACTATGCAGGCGATCAATATGCAGAGTATGCCAATTTTGAAAACGAATCGGGCGACGGCGGAGTTGGTAAAATAAAAGCCTATAGCACCATCGACGCAAATGTTACCTACGATTTCACCCTGCGCAACACACGGTGCTCCGTGTTTGTGGTGGGAAAAAATATTGCGAATGACGTATTCGTAGCATCGAGACTCAACCGGGGTCAGTCCGGAATAATGGTCGGTGGTTTCAGGCAAATAAACGCCGGCCTTAATCTCATCTTCTGATCTGCAAACACCCCGGAAGGTTCGGGTATAAAAATCTTGTATTTGACCGGCACAGGGCTTCCCCGATCAAGTCCAATTTGACTAAATATGTCAAATTGAACGCGGTTGGGGAAGCCCTTTTTTTTGAATCGATCTTAATCTGTTAAAAAAACCAGGCCTTTACAGCCTGTTGCATTTTGATTTACACCAACTTTGCACCGCCCCGCCAACCAGAACTCGTAAATCAAAACTTCACTATTCAAATATCAATTCCAACATTATGGCTCGTCTGACTACGTTTTCCCGATTATTAATTACCCTGGCAATCGTGGCCGGTATTGGTATTGCCCTGAAAATGTACATATTGCCTCGATTCATGGGTGATTCCGCCACTGCACCGGTTAATACGGAAGCACAATCAACGCCTGCGCCTGCCGGTAACAACCAGGCTGATAAACCCGCCACAACCTCCAGCGCCTGGGGCAAAAACGCTTCCGACTTCAACTATACGCCGGCAGAACCGGTGAACGGCAAACTCAAGGGTGTGGCCGAATTGGGCGCTACCGGGTTCAATTATTTTATTGTCCGCATCGATGCCAGTAAAAACTGGAAATTGGAAAAAGCCGTGTTTAACGTCAGTTTGATCAAAGAAAACCTGGCCACCGAAGAGGATATCAAAGAGGGGTTGAAAAAATATATCTCCGAAATGTTCGACTACGGCGTTGGGCCGAAGGATATCCACTTCGTAGTCAGCTCCGGCGCTGCCAAAGAACCGGGAACCGCGAAAATTACCGCCGCTTTAAAAAGTATGAAATACTACGTCAATGTGGTTACACCGCTCCAGGAAGCCAAACTCGCCTGGCAGGCCGCCATGCCCGGTGAATTCCGAAACAACGGATTTGTAGTGGATATCGGCTCGGGGAACACCAAAATTGCCTGGCTGAGCGGCAGTGCCCCAACCGGCGTCGAATTGCCGGGCGCTAAATATTACCAGGAAGACCAAACCGACGCCACCGTATATAAAGAGGTATCTGCAAAAGCTAAAATGATTCCGGCCAACCTGCGGGGAAAATGTTTCATCATCGGCGGGGTACCGTTCAGCTTAGCCAAAAAAGACCGAAACGGCCTGGAGCGCTACACCGTACTGAAAGCGCCCGCCGACTACACCGGAAAAGATGTCAAAGAAAAATCCGGCTTGAATATTTACAAAGCCATTGCCGACGCTACCGGTTGCCAGCAGTTTGTTTTTGACTGGGATGCGAATTTCACGATCGGGTTTTTGTTGGCGCTTTAGTTCTTTTCACCACGGAGAATAATTTTACGCTACGCACTATCTTTGCGCCGTAAAAACATTCCCCTTAGCATTAACAACTACCCAAACATGTTTGATAGTTTAAGCGAAAAACTCGAATCCGCCTTTAAGGTAATCAGCGGCAGTAACAAGATCACGGAGCTGAATGTCGCGGAAAGCATCAAGGAAATCCGCCGCGCCCTCGTTGGCGCCGACGTCAATTATAAGATCGCCAAGGAGTTTACCGACAAGATCAAAGACAAAGCGCTCGGCTCGGAAAACGTGCTGCGCAACGTCAATCCGGGTCAGTTGATGGTCAAGATCGTGATGGACGAACTGACCGAATTGATGGGCGGTCAGTCGGTCGGTATCAACGCCAAGGGAAATCCCGGCATCGTGTTGGTCGCCGGCTTGCAAGGGAGCGGTAAAACGACTTTTTGCGGCAAATTGGCCAAATACCTCAAGGAGAACCGCCAGATGTCGCCCCTGCTCGTCGCCTGCGACGTATACCGCCCGGCGGCTATCGACCAGTTGGGCGTGCTCGGAGAAAGTATCAAGGTGGCGGTGTATAAAGAGCTGGAGAATAAAAATCCGGTGGAAATTGCGCAAAACGCCCTGAAACATGCCAAAGCGCACGGCAACAACGTCATCATCGTGGACACCGCCGGTCGCCTGGCCGTCGACGAGGTAATGATGGCCGAAGTAGACGCCATTAAAAAAGCGCTCAACCCAACGGAAACGTTGTTCGTGGTGGATTCCATGACCGGCCAGGACGCCGTAAATACGGCACAGGCGTTCAACGACCGCATCAATTTTGACGGTGTCGTGCTCACCAAGCTCGACGGCGATACCCGGGGCGGGGCAGCCCTTTCGATCAAATACACCGTCGGCAAGCCGATCAAATTTGTTTCGATGGGCGAAAAACTCGACGCCCTCGATGTGTTCTACCCCGACCGGATGGCCCAGCGTATCCTCGGTATGGGCGACATCGTGTCGCTGGTGGAAAAGGCCCAGATGGAGTTCGACGAAGAAGAGGCCAAACGGGTGGAAAAGAAAATCAAACAAAACAAGTTTGATTTCAACGACTTCCTTACCCAGATGCAGCAGATCAAAAAAATGGGCGACCTGAAAAGTCTGCTCGGCATGATCCCGGGTATGGGCAAAGCGCTCAAAGACGTGGATATCGACGATAAAGCCTTGGTCAAGGTGGAATCCATTATACACAGCATGACGCCTACCGAGCGCAAAAACCCGGACCTGCTCAACCTCAGCCGCAAAAAACGCATCGCCAAAGGCTGCGGCCAGACCATCGAACAAATCAACTTGTTTGTCAAGAATTTCAACGACATGCGCAAGTTCATGCACCAGATGAGCAACAACCCAATGGGCGGTATGCCGGGAATGCCCGGAGGAATGCCGGGGATGCCGAAAGGAGGGATTGGGAAGATCAGGCGGTAAAATTTACGATTTACGATTTACGATTTTAACGTAGAGGGGACCGTAGCTTACGTTACGGTCCCCTCTACGTTAAAATCGTAAATCGTAAATCATCCGATCACCCCCATTTTCTTCATCAAAAACGAGGCGCTTTTATTCACGCAAACCCCATCGCGCAACCGGTAGTCGAACACCAGGTTATCCGCCGTCATCTCCACCTCAAAGTACATATTGCGGAGATAATGCGGGTGTTTCGCGGTAAGATCGCACACGTTCAAATCGTGTGTAGCAAGCATACCGGTGGCTTTTATTTGCACCATGGTTTCCACCAGCCCGAGCGTGCCCGACAGTTTATCATTTGAGTTGGTGCCGCGTAATACTTCATCCAGCAGCACAAAACCCGGCGGTCCGGAATCGAGATGATCGATAATACGTTTGAGCCGTTTGAGTTCGGCATAGAAATAGGATTCGTTGTCGTGCAGGGAATCGCTCAATTTCATACAAACAAAAATGTCGAATGGGTAGGTGATGCACTCGGATGCACATACCGGCGCACCGATTTTTGCCAGCAGCAGATTAATACCCAGCGTGCGCAAAAAAGTGCTTTTACCCGACATATTGGAGCCGGTCAGGATCACAAAACCCGCTTTTTCAAACACGATATCATTACAAACCCGCTTCTCAGCGGGGATCAACGGGTGCCCGAGGCCGGTCATTTTTAATTGTACCGTCTCCGCCATTGTTGGGTAAATAAAATCCGGGTTGTTGTAAGCAAAATGGGCCAGACTGCTGAGCGCTTCCATTTCGCCGGTACTGTCTATCCAGGCTTTTATATGGGGCGCAAACCGGATTTTCCATTTTTCCAGCGCGAGCAGGATATGAATATGATAAACAAACAGGCTATTGAAAATCAATGCGCCAATTAAGTTTTGCACCGACTCTAAATGATGCAACAGGCTCGATAATTGAAAAATAGCCGCACTGGCAGGTTGCTCGTGCGTGTTTAATTCCTGATGTATCTGTCTTAATTTTTTTGCCGTAAAATCTTCCTGCTCTATACATTGAACCAGATAACCGTACTGCTCTACAATCTTATAAATCGTATTGAGGTGACTGAGTTCCGTCTTGATTTTATTCGCATGTGCAATAACCACCACGAGGTTGGTCGCAGTTAAAATTTTCAGCGCCGTCCATAAATCCGCATTAGGATAGAAAATAAATGCTAATCCGGTAGCGACCGTGCCGACGGTTAGTGCATAATAAAATATCCGCAGCAGCAGGCCGGTTCTTTGCACGGGCAGGCTTGCCCAATAGAGGAGTTTTTGATAGGCAGCCTCCTGATCGGAATGCAACTGCCCTGTGGCAAGAAATTCCTGACGCCATTGCAGACGCGGCGCCAGGTCGCGAACGGCCTCCTGGGTTTCATAAATTTCCGCTTTCGATTGATTTTGCAGGAAATATTGCGCCAAACGATCGGCGCCGATAGCGTTTGCTGTGCGGTTGAGGTATTGAAAGAGGGAGTTTTTCCCAAAAATATCCAGGTCGAACGAATAAGCATGTTCGGGGTCGACATATTTTTCCCCGTTGGCCAAGTTGGAATAATCGCCCTGTTGCGCGGCGATTTCATGTTCATTGACCCGTACTAATTGCTGGTAAAACTGCTTTTTACGGGCTACTGCCGTATGGCGGCGTACCAGGTAGAAAAATGCCGCCACGCATACAAAGGCTATGCCTGCGTAAACCGGCTCGCCGTTTTTATAATATTGATAAAGGGATATAATTACGATACCCGCCAATGCCAAACGGAGCCCGCTGAGGAGGTTGTAGGTTTTGGCCGATTGTAGGAGGAGGGATTGGTATTTGTTGCGTTCGGATTCGTATGTGTGCATTATTTCGGGTTACTTAATTCAAAATCAGTATCGCGGATTATATAAGGTAAGCCCTTCAATAAAGTCGAAATCTTCTCGATTATGGGTGAATAGCTCCATTTTGTTGCTAACGGCAGTAGCAGCAATCAGCGCATCCGGGATACTTATCCCATGATCATGATAACCCAACATGTATTGAATGAACAACCTGGAAATTTCTTTGTCCACATGACAAAGATTGAATTTGCGAACTAATTCCCGGGTCTTGGTTCTCTCCCGTTTTCGCATGCCGAAATAAATCTCTGCAACTGAAATAACCGACATAGCCAGCCGGTCAAAGGCGAGATAATCTAATTCCTTTGAAACGTGGTCGTCTTCATGGAAGTAGTCAATGAAGATATTCGTGTCGCAAAGAATTATTTTTTTCGTTGCCATGCTTTTTTTCGCAGTTTTTTAGCATCCACCTTTTTACGAGCCTTCCAAATACCGGCAAAGTCAGATGGTTTTTCTCCGGGCTTATAATCACCACGAACCATATTAAGCGCCGTGTTCGGTTCAACCTCGTCGTCAGTCGTGTTTTGTTCCACCGTCTCGACATAGTCGATCGATTTAAGGAAGTTAGCCAAAGTTTGCGCGGCTTGATCAGATTTTATCTTGACAACTAACGTTTTCATAATTTATCGTTCGTGCAAATTTAAGGTTTTTCAGCGCGATTTCTAAATAATTTCAAAATTTGTTAAAACATTTTATTTTATATTAAACCTCTTCTACCCTACATTTGCCCCGCAACATTTCAACGCGCACACATGAACCGCCTCTCCGAAACACAAGTCGCCCAACTGGCTCCCGACCCGCCCTCCCTGAAGGCCGGCCGCCAATTGGCCAACCCGCGACTCTGGCGAACCACGGGCCACAACGACCGGGTTTTGTGGGGCGAAGTGCAGGGCTCCGGCAAAGACCCGTACCGCACCCAGATTGATCTGTTGTCCATCACTTTTAAGTGTAGTTGCCCCAGCCGCAAATTCCCCTGCAAACACGGGCTGGGTCTGATGTTTGTTTTTGCCGAAATTCCCGATGCGATCAAAGCCGAAACCTCAGAACCCGAATGGGTAGCGGAATGGATGAACAAACGCGCCGCCGCCGCCGAAAAGCCGGTATCGGAACAGGCGCCAGCGGACTCGTCAACCGACGACAAAAAAGCGAAAGATAAAGCCAAACGCGCCGACGACCGATTAGCCGCCGTGCAGGCCGGCGCTGCCGAACTGGAATTGCTCCTGCGCGACCTGCTGCGCGGCGGCCTTTTAGGCGTTCCGGAAAAAGGAGAAGCATACTACGAAAAAGTGGTGCGCCGCATGATCGACGCCAAAGCGGGCGGGCTAGCCAACTGGGTGCGCAATTTCAATAAAATCAATTATTTAAACGGCACTGCCTGGCATTCGGAAGTGCTGGAAAACGCCGTCAAAGCATGGCTGCTTATCGAAGCCTTCCGGCGTTTGGAGGCACAGGAAGGCTCCGTGCAGGAACAGATCAAAAACCTGATCGGCTGGTCGCAAAGCAAAAAAGACCTCCTGGAAAATCCGGCAGCCGAATGTGTCACGGACGACTGGCTGGTGCTTGGAAAAAAACAGGAAGCGCTCGATGACAACCTCAATATGTTGCGCATCTGGCTCTACGGCTGCCATACCGCCCGCACAGCGTTGCTGGTGGAGTACGCCCCGGCACATCTGAGCCTTGTGTCGCCGGTGCTGCCGGGCACGCTTGTCCGGGCAGTGCTGGCATTTTATCCGTCCAATCTTCCCCTCCGCGCCCAAATTAAACAACAGGGCGAATTAAATACCAGAACGCCAATCGCGACGCGCCCGCTCCCGAATTGGACGGCGGCACACCAACAAACCGCTGCCCTGCTGGCCAAATCGCCCTGGGCCGATCAGTTTCCACAATATATAAACGCCCTCACGCCGGTCACCGACCAACGCAGCTGGTTTCTCCGGGATAGCGAAGGCGCCATCATGGAAATTGACCCGGCATTTGAAATGGAAAAAATATGGCAACTACTGGCCGTTTCCGGCGGGGCGCCCCTACCCTATTTCGTGCTTCGGAATGGGGATAAGGTGGTTCCGTTGGGGTATATTTCTTCTGAAAATCAATATGTTGTAATATGAGTACTTCGCCACTCAAAACTCAAAACTCAAAACTCAAAACTAAGTGCACACCTGGCGCCAACTCGTAAAAATCGCCCTGCTCGGCACCGAAAAAATGCCGCTGCCGGAATCCATCCTGCCCGAGGCGGTGCGAAAACGGCTGTCCACTGCCGACACTGCCGACCGGGAAGCCTGGTTTTTCAAAGCAGCCGCCTTGACGTACGTGTACGAAAAAGCCGGTTCGTTGCCCGAAAAAACGCCGGTTCCGGCATTGCCCCCTGCCCCAAAGGAATCACTGCAAATATGCCCGGCGCCTGTACAGCGTTTTCTTGCCCGTACACTGGAATACAAAAACAAACGCCCCGATGTGCTGGCGTTGTGTTTTGAAATGATCGCTGCCAAAGGCTGGGTTTTGGCGCCCGAACAACTCGTACCAATACTGAATCTATGCCAGCAGCCACCGTTTAAATCATTACAAAACCAGGTCGTCACCGTGGCTGGCGAACGCGGCCGGTGGATGCAACAATTTAACCCGGCCTGGCAATTTTTAACCCCCAAAGACCCCGAAACGTTGTGGACGGAAGGCAGCAATACCGAACGCCGGCAATTTTTGCAGGAACTACGCAGCCGCGACCCGGAACTGGCCTTCGAATTGATCCGGCAAACCTGGACGGAAGAAACCAACAGCCGGGAACGCAAGGAACTGCTGAAAATCCTGCAAAGTAATCCCCAGGCCGGCGAATCGGCTTTTACGCAATCCGTACTGGAAGACGTATTAAAAAATAAAGACCACTCGAAGGCCATTCTGGTAGACATCAAAAACCTGGCCGTCGACACCCTGTTAATGGACCCCGATTCGGAACTCACCCGGGAAATAACGGCGCAACTCCGGCCCTACACAGTCGTTCAAAAATCAATGTTGGGCATGCAACGCCGGACAGTGCTGCAAATCCCGGAAAAGCCGGATGGATTTTTTGCCCCGGCGATGATGTGCGAACGGCTCGGCATGGAGCCAGTTAGTCCGCTGGCCGGCATACCGGAACCGGCTTACTGGTTTTCCGAATTGACACGACGCGTGCATCCCGCCGTTTGGGAGCGGGCACTGAACTTTACCTGGCCGGAAATACTTGCCCAATTTGCCGAAGCGGAGGAAAAATTTAAAAAATCAAAACTCCCGCTGTTGGAACACATCGCCCAGGCACTTGGCCGTTCGCAATACCTGCCCGGCATCCGGGCATACCTTGACGAATATCCACTGGACGCCTCCAACTACTTTATGCTAAATGCACTGGGCGATGCCGAACTCGAGCGGTTTGTCCTCAAAAATATGCCGGACAAAGTCCCGGATTTTCTTTGGGACGCCTTCCGGCGAAAAAACTGGACCTGGTCGCTTACCCTGAGCAGGCATGTTTTAAAATGCCTGTCTTCTCAACAGCCCAACGGCTATCAGTACCAGGATTTTGCCAAAATGCTGAACTTCGGCATACATTTTCACCTCGATATTCTGCCCGAAATTCGGCAAATGGCCATACAAGAAACCAGCGACTGGCGGCAACAAACGTTCCGAAGCCAATTTCTGGCGCCGCTGCTTCACATCCTCGAATCTCGTAAAACAATCACCCAATTTTAAACGATGCGCACCCTGCTACGACACCACGCCGAAGACCAATACG
The DNA here is from genome assembly GCA_963169325.1 of Bacteroidota bacterium. Taxonomy (GTDB): domain Bacteria; phylum Bacteroidota; class Bacteroidia; order Chitinophagales; family Saprospiraceae; genus M3007. The sequence continues at coordinate 8,985 of CAUJEY010000179.1, read as the reverse complement.
CCCATGAACTGGAAGAACTGATCAAACAGGATTCCGGTCAACGCCCGCCCAACTGGAAAATGTCGCCCCGCTCGGTGGTGACCTACCTGATGGGCGGCAAACTCAAAAACGGCTTCGAGGTTGCTCCAAAGTATATCGGCAACCAGCGCCTGATGGAAATTGCCGTGGCCACGCTCACCACCGACCGGGCGCTGCTGTTGTACGGCCTTCCGGGCACCGCCAAATCCTGGGTATCGGAACACCTGGCGGCAGCCATTTCCGGCAATTCCACGTTGCTCATCCAGGGCACCGCCGGCCTCGGCGAAGAAGCCATCCGCTACGGCTGGAACTACGCCCGCCTGATTGCCGAGGGCCCCACCGAAGGAGCCCTGGTGGAAACGCCCATGCTGCGCGCCATGCGTGACGGCGCCATCGCCCGGGTGGAAGAACTGACCCGTATCAGCTCCGATGTGCAGGATACGCTCATCACGATCTTATCCGAAAAAACGCTGCCCATCCCCGAACTAAACATGGAAGTGCAAGCCACCGAAGGCTTTAACGTGATCGCCACGGCCAACAACCGCGACAAAGGCGTGAACGAACTCTCCGGCGCCCTCAAACGGCGGTTTAATACCGTCATTTTGCCCGTTCCCGAAAATATAAAAGAAGAAGTTGATATCGTGCAACGCCGGGTCGAAAGCCTGAGCAAAGCGTATAAATTGCCCGCCGAAGCCCCTGCACTTCGGGAAATCCAACGCATCGTCACCATTTTCCGCGAGCTGCGGGCCGGCGTAACTGCCGACGGCAAAACCAAACTGAAAGTACCCTCCGGCTCCCTGAGCACCGCCGAAGCCATTTCCGTGGTGAACAGCGGCATGGCACTCGCTGGGCATTTCGGCGACGGCCGGCTCAATGCCCAGGACCTCGCCGCCGGCATCGTCGGCGCCGTGGTGAAAGACCCCGTGCAGGATAAAGTGGTGTGGAACGAATACCTGGAAACGGTCGTAAAAACCCGGGAAGACTGGAAGGATGTGTACCGGGCGTGTAAGGAAATCACTATTTAAGAAATTATGATCACCATCCTCGGCATACGACACCATGGCGTCGGCTCCGCAAAAAACGTACTGGCAAGGCTCGAACAGATCAGGCCGGACCTGATACTGGTGGAAGGTCCGCCCGAGCTGGACGCCATTACGCGATGGGTAGGCAGCAAAGAGCTAAAGCCGCCCGTGGCCATGCTGTGTTACGACGAAGCGCTACCGAAACGCGCCGTGTTTTACCCTTTTTCCGAATTCTCACCGGAATGGCAGGCGATCCGGTTTGCCAACAAACACAAAATACCGGTCCGGATGATGGACCTGCCCATGGCGCTGCGCTGGGAAATGCCCCATTTAGATAAAGAAAAAGCCCCGGAAGCGGCCGAAATATTGGAAAACCCGGACGAGGAGCTGCACGTTCAGGCCGTGGCAGAACCGCCCTTTTCCCGTGACCCGATCGCGCATTTTGCCACCATTGCGGGCTATAGCGATTCCGATTTGTGGTGGGAGCACCAGTTCGAACAAGGACAGGGCCGAACCCCGGCGACAGAACACTTCGAGGCCGTGCAATTGATGATGCAAAACCTCCGGGAAGCCGGGGTGGAATCGGTATTGGATCAGGAAAACATTATCCGCGAAGCCTGGATGGCCCGGATGCTCCGGCAGGCGCAAAATGAAATGTACCAAAATATCGTGGTCGTTTGCGGCGCCTGGCACGTTCCCGCGCTGCTCGAGCTGGACAAAAGCGAAAAAGAACACACCAGGGTTTTAAAACAATTGCCTAAAACAAAGATTAAAGTCGGCGCTACCTGGGTGCCCTGGACCAACGACCGGCTGTCGTACAAAAGCGGCTACGGCGCCGGTATTCAATCGCCCGGCTGGTATTACCACCTTTGGAAACACCCCGAAGACATGGGACAACGCTGGTTAGCCATGGTAGCCCAAATATTCCGGCAAAAAAACATGGATATTTCCACAGCTCACGTCATCGAAGCCTTTCGGCTGGCGGAATCGCTGGCCGGGTTGCGCGGCTTGTCGAGGCCGGGCCTGCTGGAGATGAACGAAGCCACCGCCACGGTGATGTGTATGGGCGATACCATTTTGCTAGACCTGATCCGGCAGGAACTCATCGTCGGCAACGCCATAGGCAAAGTACCGGAAAGCCTGCCCAAACTACCCCTTCAGGCCGATTTTGAGGAACAGGCGCGCAAACTCCGCATTCCACAAACGGCGCTGGAAAAAGAACTGAAACTCGACCTCCGCACCGAACTTGATTTAAAACGTTCGGTTTTTTTCTTCCGGCTCCAGATTCTCGGTATCGATTGGGCTAAACTGACCGCGCTGCGGGGCAAGGGCACGTTCCGGGAAGCCTGGCGGCTGAGCTGGCAACCCGAAATGCTGGTTGCCCTTATCGAACGCGGCATATGGGGCAACACCCTTGAGGACGCCGCTACCGCATATCTGCTGGATAGCGCCGCGCGCGCGCAATCCATCGGCGAATTGTCGGGTATGATCAGCCAGGCCATTCCCGCCGAATTATACGAAGCCATCGAATCTATTCTCGGCAAAATCAACAAAGCCGCCGCGGTATCTGCCGATATCGCCGAACTGATGGGTGCGCTGCTGCCCTTAGCCGACCTGGGGCGCTACGGCAACGTGCGCAAATCGGACCTTGTTGCCATTCACCGCCTGCTCGAAGGGCTGGCCACCCGGATTTACATCGGACTGCCCAACGCCTGCTACGGCCTCGACGACGACTCGGCCCAAAAAATGTTCGAGCTTATTCGCCGGGTCAACGACGCCCTGCGAACCCTGGAAAACCAATCGCTGATCGAAGACTGGCTGCGCACCCTCGGCAGCATCGCGGGCAAAGACGGCATACCACCCGTCCTCGGCGGTTGCACCTGCCGCTTGCTCTTCGACGCGCAGGTGTTCGACCGCGAAGAAACGGCCCGGCGATTCGGATATGCACTGTCGACCGGTCAGGAAGCGGTAGATGCGGCCGGCTGGCTGGAAGGTTTTTTGAAAGGCAGCGGCATGATTCTGTTGTACGACGATGTGCTCTGGAACCTGTTGCACAAGTGGGTGGCTGAAATACCTGCCGAAGCCTTCAAGCCGCTGTTGCCGGTACTGCGCCGCACATTCTCCAAATTCAATACCGGCGAGCGGCGAAGCTTGGGGGAAAAGGCCCGGCAAGGCACGATAATTGGCGCCGAAACCGGGGTGAATAATCTTGAAAATCAATCCTTTGACGGTACTTTAGGGGAAACAGCCTTAGAAATGACTTCGAAATTTCTATTTGATTAAATATCTGAATTATGCCCACAATCGAACAAAAAAAGCAACTGGATACCCTGACCGCTTCCTTTACCAGTTACCGGTTTCCGGAAGTGGTGGAGACCTGGAAGCAAATACACGATTACCTGGATCAGGACAACATCCCCATGCCACCTTATCACGACAGTCACCTGGAACATTTTAATTATCAATTGGCAGGCCTGCTGACGCACCCTGCGCATTGGAATAGCTTTGACCGAAAGGTGATTGCGCTGCTGGAGCAGCTTTGGAAATCAACCGCTTCGGGCTGGCATAATCCGAAATCATTCCTGATTCACGCGTGGGCACGGGAAATGTGGAAGCAATACCCCGATCAGAAAAGCTTTGAAGAAGTGCTGACGGTCTTAAAAAAATACGGATTGCAAAAACAGGATGTCTGGGAGACCTTAAACGACGACTTCGTTCTGGAAAACGAGCGACAAGAACCGACGCAGTTGGGTCGGTCTTTATTGGATTTTTTAAACCAGACAGCGGCAAACCGCCAGCAATTACCGTTTCCACGCGGCATGGGACAGTTAAATCTGTTTGCCTTGCTGCTGCACCACGCCCCTGATCAACTCAAACATTACCTGATTAATTTTCTGAGTGATTACAACTACGCCCAACCCTGTTGCCGGACCATGTTGGAATACGATGCAGAAACCTGGGCGCCCCACATCCTGGATATAATTTCAAGTGGCCGAATATTGATGCACATGCAGTTCCCGATGGTAGAAATGGTGTATCAACATGCTCCGGAACGATATAAAACAGCTTTTCACAATGCGGTTTATCAGTACCTCGAATACGTACGGCGGTATCAATTTTCAGATAAATCCATGTACTTTGAAAAAACATCTGATGGCGGCCTGGTACTCCACAACATCTTTACCTTTCTGCTGGAAAACGAACCACCCGAAAAAGCCCGGGCCGTTATCGATGCCTTTATACGCGACTGCCCCCGGATAGAAAAAGCGACGATTGAGTTTTTATACCAACAATTTGGGCAACAGAGTTTCCCATTGCTGTTGTCTGTTCTGAATAAATCCTGCCGAAACAACAGCGGACACCAGGCGCTTTTTGAGTTTTTGAAAACCATCGACCACCGGGAAATTTACCCTCAACTCTGGGAACAACTCCGGAGCCCGCAAAAATCGGTGCGCCTCATGGTCGCCCGCCATTTGCACGAATTGCTGGGCGAAGCCGTGCAGCCCAACGCCGAAGCTTTACTGACGGATAAAAAGGCGGAAGCGCGTATGTCGGGCGCTATCCTGCTGGGCCTGGTCAAAACGGAATCCGCCGAAAAAAAACTCCGGGAAGTGCTCGACAAGGAGAAAAACGACGACGTCCGCGACGCCATGCTGGAAGGGCTGGAACTATCGGGCGACGACCGGGCGGCTATAGCCGAAATGGTGATGCAGGCCAAAAAACGCGGCAAATTAGATAAAAACTACCTCCCCTGGTTCACCGGCCAAACCCTGCCCTCCCTGTACTGGCAGGACGCCGGCGAACAGATGGACGCCGATACCGTGCAATTTTTGCTCTACCGCATGAGCCGTTCGACCGATTTGCGCCCCGACATGGAAGCCCGGCCCGTATTACATCTCATCGACCGCGACAAAAGCGGCGCCTTTAGCAAAAACCTGCTGAAAGCATACCTGGATTCTGGCGGCGCCTCCAAAAACAAATGGTGCCTTACCCTCGGCGCCATGTTGGGCGGCAATGATGAAGTGGAACTCCTGCGCCGGAAAGTGCCGGAATTTGCTAAAGGTAACCACCGTTTTCTGGCGGAAAATATCGTGAAAGCGCTGGCCATGAACGGTTCTAAAAAAGCGTTGCGCTGGATCGAAGTGTTTTCCCGAAAATTTCAGTCCAAAAGCAAAAACGTGGGCGAAGCCGCCGTGGAAGCCTTGCGTATGGCCGCGGAAGAACGAGGCATCACCCTGTTCGAACTAATGGACGAGACGATTCCTGATTTTGGGTTCGTGGGCCTCTTTCGCGAGTTCGAGGTCGGCGGCGAACAATACAGGGCCTTTATCGACACAAATTTTCAACTGGTTTTTCTCAACGAAAGTAACCGCCTGCTCAAGTCGCCCCCAAAAGGAACCGGTGATGACCTGAAAACCGAATTTAAAGAGATTGGAAAAGAAATCCGGGACATTGTCAAATCCCAATCGGACCGGATGGAACAATACCTCGTGATACAGCGGAAGTGGCCGGTTGAGCGCTGGCATGCTTTTTTTCTGGGCAATCCGGTGATGTTTACTTACGCGGTGCGCCTGGTTTGGGGTATTTACGACGAAAAAAACAAACTCCTTCAGACGTTCCTCTGCCTCGAAGACCAAAGTCTGATTGACCGGGATGGCAACGAACCGGAATTGCCCGAACAGGGCCGGGTCGGCATGGTGCATCCAATGGAATTGACGCCGGAAGAAATCAATTATTGGAAAAATGAGCTGCTGGGACTGGGCATTTCGCCCGTTTTCCCACAATTAGAACGGCCGGTATTTCCGCTTGTCCTTGGCGAACAGCATAAAACCATGATCCCGGATTTTAAAGGGATTCGCCTCAGCGATTACGCTTTCGTTGGGCAAATGAACCGCAAAGGCTGGTTTCGCGGATCCGTGGTTGACGGCGGCATGGTGAGCAGTTACAGAAAGGACTTCAAATATGCCGGCGTTACGGCGATCCTGATCCAACAAGGCGAACTGACCATCGGCTCGCTTGGCGGCACGGCCGAGTTGGGCGACCTGATGTTCGTCAACAGCGGCAGCGTAACATTCGGCTCTTATACTTACGACGAACCGCAAACAGAATCCGACCCGCGCCTGATCCAACTGAGTGCGCTGCCGCCGGTTGTTTACTCGGAAGTGATGGCAGAAATGGAATTTTTCAAACAATATACGTCTGAAAATACCTCAAACTGATCCCATGGAAAATGATACCCTCAAACGCTGGCGCCTCATTCTCGGCGGCGCCGAAGCCGATGGAACCGGCGTTGGCCTGCAAGGCGAAGAAGCCGGTATGGATGCCGCATTGGGAGCTTTGTATGAATTCGAGCGTACCAAAAGTTTCGATTACCCGGCCCAAAAAGAAGCAGGCGGTTCCGGCAAATCTCAACCCTCGGTGGCGCGCTGGCTGGGTGATATCCGGCAGTATTTCCCACAATCAGTGGTACAAATTATGCAAAACGACGCCCTCAAACAACCCGAATTGCAGCGCAAACTGATGTTCGAACCGGAAATACTCGAACAAGCCACGCCCGACGTCCACCTCGTAGCCACCCTGATGGAACTCGGCAAACTGATCCCCGCTAAAACCCGGGACACCGCCCGCCGGGTGGTGCAGCACGTGGTGGAAGACCTCATGCGCCGCCTCGAGCAAAAAACAATACAGGCCGTAACAGGCGCCCTGCATCGCGGCGCGCGCAACCGCCGGCCCCGCATCAGCGAAATGGACTGGAACACTACCATCCGCAAAAACCTGCGGCATTACCAGCCGGAATATAAAACGATCATCCCGGAAACCCGGATCGGTTTTGGACGAAAAAACCGCAAATCGCTGAAAGACATCGTGTTGTGTCTCGACCAGAGCGGCTCGATGGGTACCTCCGTGGTGTATTCAGGCATTTTTGGCGCCGTTTTGGCATCCGTACCCACAGTAAAGACCCAAATGGTGGTGTTCGATACCGCGGTGGCCGACCTGACGGAAGAACTGAAAGACCCGGTGGATTTGCTTTTCGGCGTGCAATTAGGCGGCGGCACCGATATCAACCTGGCTTTACAGTATTGCCAGAATATCATCACCAAACCCAACGACACGATTTTAGTGCTCATTACCGACCTGTATGAAGGCGGCGACGCGCGCAAAATGCAACAGCGGATGGAAGAAATCGTACAATCGGGCGTACAACTGATCGTGTTGTTGGCCCTGAACGACGACGGTTCGCCGTCTTACGACCGGCAAAATGCCCATTTTTTAGCCGGGCTCGGCGTGCCGGTATTCGCCTGTACGCCCGATCTGTTTCCGGAACTGATGGCCGCGGCTATATCTAAAAGGGATTTGAAGCAATGGGCGGGGGAGCGGGAGGTGGTGTTGAAGGGGTAGCAGGATTAAATAAAAAAAGCGTTCCCTTTTTGAACCGCGCTATTTGCAAATTATTGAAAATCAGCAAATAACAAACGCAAATTCAAAAACAGAACACTTTTTACTACCAGAATCTTGCAGGGTATTATTTACCCAGTCTGGAGTTTTTAACCTCAAGCACTTCCTTTCTGAGGTTTTGTGCCATGTCTTTCAGTTCTTGCATGGCTTTTCTGACCCGTCCGCCGGCAGCGTTGTTTCCGCTTACGAATTTGGCGACATCAGCCTCGGCCTCGGCTACTTTTTGTTTGATTTCTTCAAAAATTTTGCTCATAACACAATTGGATGAAAGTGAGTAATTAGGCGGTAAATGTACGGTTTTGTGGGAATTTCCAACTTTCTATTTAATTTTTATCTGCATACTACATAAAAAACCTCGGATTCGACACCCCTTTTTTCCTTTTTACAAGGTCGGCAAAGAACAATAACTCAAACGCGCCACCCGCTTGCGTCCGTAATTTGGACAGCGTCAAATCGTAAGCGCCGCCGATTCCAATCCGGGGATTTACCTGCCAATAGGCCAGTATATCAAGGGATTCGCCCCAGCCGTCGCCGCCCGCACGATACGCCAAACCGGCAGTTACGGTTTTTTTGATCTCCACGTTTGCTGTAACGTCCACATCGATGGGTGCATTGTGTACATATTTCACGAGCACAGCCGGCATAAAGTTCAGGTCTTTACCCAAGGGGATGATTCCGCCGGTGGTGCCGTAAAAGTGCGGCGCCTCTTTGGCCGTGGTAATATTCGGGTCGGTATTTACCCCAATGGTATTCCGGACGATACGCGGCACCGAAAATCCAAAGTATAAACGCTCCGAAAAGGTGCCGTAAATGCCTGCCCCGAAATTGGCATAAGCATGGGTGTAACGCTCGTCCTCCAGCGAAGGATCGATGCCGTTCAGGGGCCTCGCCTCGGTAAAATTCAGGCTCAATACCCGCAGGTTTCCCGAAAGGCCGACCCGCAGCGAAAAGTCCTTTTGTGCAATCAAATTATAGGAATAGGCCGCCGATACCTGCGCGTCGCGGTGCAGCCCGATGCTGTTGTGCGAAAGCACAGCGCCAACGCCGACCCGCTTGGAAAGTACCGGCGCATGCAGGCTCACCAGGGCCGAACTCGGCGCGCCATCTAATTTAAACCACTGATTGCGGTAAATAGCTGTCATCGTCGGAACGCCCCGGGTACCCGCATAGGCAGGATTGAACGACAACTTGTTGTACATGAATTGGGTGTAGTGGTGCTCCTGTTGCGCAATGGAAACCAGCGGAAGCAAACCGGCCAATAAGAGAAAATAAATCTGTTTCATAAATATAAGATGGTTGGGTGTGGTTGAAGGTTTGGGGGTTTTGAGGTTTGAAGGTTTGGGGGTTTGGGGGTTTCTGGTTTGAGGGTTTCTGGTTTGAGGGTTTCTGGTTGGGCCAACCTTCAAACCTTCAAACCAGAAACCTTCAAACCCTCAAACCGTTTACCTGAACACTTCGATAAACCCGCTCAATGGTTTTTTATCCGGTG
>CAUJEY010000178.1 GCA_963169325.1 Bacteroidota bacterium | reverse complement strand
AAACACACCCTGAAAACATCAGTATCAAACGCAAACGAAAAAAGGCAGATCGATCAGACCAATATCGTGAACAAATACTGCGATTAAACACATGAGAGCGATAATCTATCCAGTGGGACGTTCATGCGTCTGCCCTGGGGGGATACCTCAAACGCAGGAGATTGTTGATTACTGTGCCGAGAATAAAATTTATCCTCGAATACAAGTGATTCAAGCGGCGGCAATCAACGATGCCTGGGAAAAGGTACTCAACAAAGAGGCCAGGTACAGGTATGTGATAGATGCTTCCACATTCTAATTCAAAAATCAATTAAAACGAGTTCTATGAAACATTCCCTCCTGCTTGTTTACTTCGTATTGTCCTATATCACAGGATTGGCTTCTTGTGATAAAAAAACCGCTGTATCCGTTAACCCTGATACCTTAAACAATATTGACAATAATACACATCCAACCCGCAGTAAAATGAAAATCAAGATTGGAACTGGCACGTTCACTGCAACGCTCTATGACAATGCTACGGCCACCGCATTCAAATCACTGTTGCCGATGACCGTCAATATGATTGAACTCAATCAAAACGAGAAATATGTTGATTTGTCCGGGAATCTCCCTACCAACGCATCTAATCCGGGAACTATTCAAACCGGCGATTTGATGCTGTATGGCGCTTCTACGCTGGTGCTTTTTTATAAGACATTTTCCACATCTTACCAGTATACAAAGCTCGGACGAATTGATGACGTCGAAGGACTTGCCGCTGCCCTTGGTTCTGGAAATGTGACGGTTATCTTTGAATTAGAGTAAAAGCCGACAATGCGACGAAATTTCACTTCGTCTGCTCCATCAACTTCTTGTAGCGGCTATCCGATTTCAGCGGCGACAAATCAACATGCCGGGATTACTCTTGAATCTAAATACGTTTCACCTCGATGGAATGCAAATTTTTAATATGCCGCCTGCCCGTGTTGAAGTCTTTGGTCGAGATCATCAAAATCCGGTCGGAACTTTCGGTCAGGCTCTTGCCGTCGGCCGCTGTCACGAGGTACAATGATTTTCCGGTTTCGGTATTGAAGATTTCGTTCCACGAAAAGACTACGGTATACCCGTCGGCTGCCCTGAAAATCAGGTAATATTCGCTCAATTCCCTTGGCTTTTCCACCGGGATTTTTATTTTTTTCAAAATTGTCAACAGCTCCACCCCCTCGACATCCCTGTATTCTTTTTTGAATTCGCCCCGATGATTGGTCACTTTGAAATTGCCCAGGTCGGTCTTATCCCTGCTCCGGGCAATTTCTTCAAAAGAGACCGCAAAAAGACTGTCAGTCATCCCGAAAATTCGGATTGAATCGGTCGGAATAGTCGGTCTTTGGGCAAATAGACCGCAGGAAAAAAGGAGAGAAAACAAGAATACAGTTGTGAATGCTTTCATTGAGTTAAAATTTTTCCTTTTAAAATTCAAGAATTGGGCTTATTGATGCCAAGGATTGTTCTATTGTTTCAGAAGCCCGACATTCTTCAGCAGATTGATTATGCCAAATACCACAAAGGCTCTACAAGGCGGCACGTCGTCGGTGCCACCGTTTATCTGCAACTTTATCGACGCTACCAGTCAGACTAACCATTTCACTTTCATTTTCTTCAAGGCAATGTTGAAACAAGTAAAAAAGAATAAAGCAGGGTTCATTAAACAGCGACGAAAGCGCTGATGGGGTAGTTTTTACAACCCCGTCGATTTTTCCATTTGCTCCGTGTAGCGAGTGCCCACCACATGGATTTGCGCAGAAGCCGCTTCGATTTCTTGTAGTTCGTCGGGCGTGAACTGGATATCGGCTGCCCCGTTGTTCTCCGTCAGCCGGTGCAACTTCGTCGTTCCGGGAATGGGCACAATCCACGGCTTTTGTGCCAGCACCCAGGCCAACGCAACTTGCGCGGGTGTCGCGTTTTTCCGTTCGGCAAATTGAACAATCAAATTAATCAGGGCTTGATTGGCTTTCCGGGCCTCCTCCGTATAGCGCGGGAGGGTGTTGCGGATGTCGCCTTCGGCAAACTTCGAGTTTTCGTCAATTTTACCCGTCAAAAAACCTTTGCCGAGCGGGCTGAACGCCACCAAGCCAATGCCCAGTTCTTCGATGGTGGGAATGATCTCCTTTTCATGCTGCCTGGTCCAAAGCGAGTATTCACTTTGCAACGCGGTGACGGGCTGCACGGCATGCGCGCGCCGGATGGTCTGTGCCCCGGCTTCCGAAAGTCCGAAGTGTTTCACTTTTCCTTCCTGGACGAGATCCTTCACGGTACCGGCCACATCTTCGATGGGCACGTTCGGGTCTACCCGATGCTGGTACAGCAGGTCGATGACCTCTACCTTCAGCCTTTTCAGGGAGCCTTCCACCGCTTGCCGGATGTGGCCGGGGCGGCTGTTTTTCCCGACCATTTTTCCATCCACGATGTCGAAGCCGAATTTTGTGGCAATCACCACCTGATTCCGGTATGGCGCGAGGGCTTCGCCGACGAGTTCTTCATTGGTATAGGGGCCGTACACTTCTGCCGTATCGAAAAATGTGACGCCCTGCTCAATGGCGGCGCGCATGACTTTTATCATTTCCGATTTTTCACCGGCGGGGCCGAAGCCGTAACTCATGCCCATGCAGCCGAGGCCGATGGCGGAGACTTCGAGGTTGCTATTACCAAGTTTACGTTTTTGCATTTCTTTATCAATTTACTGTGTAAATTTTATTTTAGGGAGTATTCCAGTTTGTCAAAATATCTCAGTTTCACGTTTTATGCCCGAATCCGATTTTTTTGATTTAAGATTGCAGATTTCATGATTGTTGATT
>CAUJEY010000177.1 GCA_963169325.1 Bacteroidota bacterium | reverse complement strand
ACGGGTACGGGTAACCTGAACGTGGACCCGCTTTTCGTCAGCCAGCCTGCTATCGGGTTGGATGCTTCGGGCGACCTGCATTTACAAGCCTGCTCGCCGGCCATCGATGCCGGCGACAATACCGGCGCTCCCACGAGCGACTTCGATGGCAACGCCCGGCCTTTCAACGCCACCGGAACACCCGACGCCCTGACAGATATGGGTGCATACGAATACAGCACAGCCTACGACGTTTGCAGCACTTGCCTCACGTCGGGCAACATCGTGTATGTCAACGCCGATGCTGCAGGCGCCAACAACGGCAAGAGCTGGACCGACGCCTTCTCCGACCTGCAAGCGGCCTTAGCCGTGGCCAACACCTGCTCCGACGTCACCGAAATATGGGTAGCCGCCGGTACTTATAAACCCAGCGTCGCCTTGGTGGACATAGGTGGAGAGGTAGGTATAGAAGCACGCGAAATAACCTTCCAACTCCGCGAAGGTATCCAGGTATATGGCGGCTTTGCCGGTACAGAAGCGCTGCTCAGCGAGCGGGATCCGGCGGCACACCTCACGACCCTTAGCGGCGATGTCGGCACAGTCAACGAGGACGGCGATAATGCCTATCACGTGGTCTATACCAAAAATGTGACCGACGCGACGGTATTGGATGGATTTACCATTACGGGTGGCAATGCCAACAATGGCTCCTACGGTTCGGGCAATCAGTACAATTACGATGGCGGGGGAATGCTCATCGTAAGTGGCTCCCCTTTGGTCAACAATTGCATTTTTACCCAAAACACTGCTTTTGGCGGAGGCGCTATGGCCAATATAAGTAGCAGTCCACACGTCACCAACAGCGTTTTCAGGGAAAACTCGGCCAATGCCGGAGGGGCCATCATCAATGATGGCCAGGGGGCGATGAATCCGGTATATGAAAACTGCGTTTTTAATAATAACACTAGTCGCTATTATGGAGGGGCTGTCAGTGACTTTGGCGACAAATTCACAGCGATCAATTGCATTTTTTCGGAGAACAGCGCCAGTCCTGCCGGAGGAGGAGCGGTGTACACAGAAGCGGCCGACCACACGTACATCAACTGTACATTTTTAGGTAACTCCACCCCTTCAAGAGGGGGGGCCGTCCAACTGATTGCGGGCACCCATACATTCCTGAATTGTGTGGTATCGGGCAACAGCAGCGGCTCATATGGCGGAGGATTGTATATCGAGCAATCCTCTAATGTAAATATCATCAATTGTACCGTTTCCGGCAACAAAGCCGACAGCGGCGGTGGAATTTACATAGGAGAAGACCCCAGCAATAAAATCATTAATACCATTGTCTGGAACAACCAGGATGCAACCGGTATCGGAACACCCAGTTCCAGCGTGGTCACTTATGAGGGCACCACCGCCATCACTTACAGCCTGATACAAGGGCAAAATCCGGCGGGCACGGGCAATAAAGACGGCACAACTGCGGCCAACAACCCCGCATTTGTCACGCCGGTCAGCCCTGCCACCGCGCCTACCCTTACCGGCGACCTGCACCTGCAAGACTGCTCGCCCGCCATAGACGCAGGCGACGACGCGGCCAATACCAGCACCGAAGACGCCGACGGCAACCCGCGCACAGTGGATGCTTACGCCGGCGGTGCGCAGATAGACCTTGGCGCTTACGAAGCCGCCGAAGGTGACATCGAACTGCCCACTATCGTTTGCCCGGCGAACATAAACGTCGGCACGGCGCCCAACCAGTGTACCGCCTTGGCAACCTACACCGCCCCGGTAGGTACCGACAATTGCGCCGGCGCCACCACGGCCAAAACCGACGGAACCGGCCTGGGGAGCGGCTCCATTTTCCCCTCCGGGGTCAGCACCCTGCAATACACGGTGACCGACGCCCACAACGGGAGCGCCTCTTGTTCCTTCACCGTGACCGTCAGCGACAACCAACTGCCTGCCATCACCTGCCCGCCGGCCGTTGTGGTTACCTGCGCGACGAATATACCCGCCGTCAACCTCAACGCCGTTAGCGCTTCCGACAACTGTGGACCGGTTAACAAGTCGCACGCCGGTGATTCGGCGCCTTACAACCAAACCTGCGCCAACCGCTTCAAGATCAATCGTACCTACAAGGCGCAGGACGGCTCGGCCAACAGCAAAACCTGCGTACAGACGATTACCGTATCGGATTATACGGCGCCTGTTCTCAGCAACGTGCCGGCGAATGTCACGGTACAATGCAACAATGTACCGGCCCCCGGCGCCCCCACGGCTTCCGATGGCTGCGGCGGCACGCTGAATATCGTGTACCTGGAAACCCGCACCAACGGCGCCTGCACCGATACCTACACGCTCACCCGGAAATGGACGGCCTCCGACGCCTGCGGCAATACCAAAACCGCCACGCAAAAGATCACCGTGCGGGACACGCAAAAACCCGTGTTTACTGCCGTGCCGCAAAACCTGACGCTCCAGTGTTCCGATCCCGTGCCGTCTCCGGCCAACGCCATGGCTACCGACAACTGCGATTCGGAGGTCGCCGTCGTCTTCCTGGGCCAAAGCGCCGGCAATGCCGGTTGCCAAAACAGTTACCAACTGTTCCGCACCTGGAAAGCCACCGACAAATGCGGCAATTCCACCGTCGCCACGCAAACCATCACGATTCAGGATACCCAGGCGCCCAGCTTTACGAGTGTGCCGAACGACGTCACCATTCAGTGCAGCAATCCCGTACCGTCCATCGGGCAAGCCACCGCAACGGATGCCTGCGCCGGCTACGTACAAATTACTTTCCTGGGACAAACCTCAACGGCCGGCGACTGCCCGCAGGAATATACCATTACCCGCAGCTGGCGGGCGCAGGACTTGTGCGGAAACTCGGTTACGGCGAGTCAGGTGATTACGGTCATTGACACCCAGGCGCCGAGCTTCACGAACGCGCCGGCGAATGTGACAGTTAATTGTCCGAACATTCCCGGCGTACCCACCCTCCAGGCTACGGACGCTTGCGGCATGGCAACGGTGACGTATCTGGGCCAGACCCAGACGCCCGGCGACTGCGCCAGCGGGTACGCCGTCACACGCACCTGGTCCGCTGCCGATCCGTGTGGAAATGTGCAAACCCACACGCAAACCATCACCGTGCTGGGAAGCAACTATGAGGACGGCACAGAGAGCCGCGCTGCCGTCAACCTTCAACCGTCAACCGTCAACCGCCTTTCCGTTTACCCTAACCCGACCACCGACCGCATCCGGATCGACCTGAGCGATTTTGCCGGCGAGGCGGTCACTGTTTCAATATTCAGCGACCTGGGACAGTTGGTTTGGGAAAACCGGATTCTGGCTGTGGCGGATTTGAACATTTCGGTGAGCCTGCGCGAAGCGGGCGCGACGGCGGGGATGTATAGCGTCCGCGTACAGAACAATGCCGGTGTGATTTCGAAGCGGCTTCTATTGGTGGAGTAAGTTATATTCAAAGAAGCAGTCTAAAAACTTCCTTACGACGATTATTCGGTCTCCCGCAGATTTCGCAGATCAACGCAGATTTTTATTTTGATAACTTTCTGCGAAAATCTGCGGGAGATGGAATAATGTTAAAAACTCTAACATTTAATTTTTAATATAAACTTTGTGAAGTTATTTTTCCATTATTTTTAAGAATTCACTTGTGTATTCTTCTAATTTTATCTTCTTATTATTCACTTTGTATATTACAAATGGATGTTTGAAATTTATAAATTCTGATTTATAAATTGGCTTTTCAATATTAAGCGAATCAAAATATTTAAATTTCATGTACGGGCTTATAGAAATATAGTCAACTCCTTTATTAAAAAAATTTGGAAGCAAAATGGGATATATTTTCCATTGTTTAGGAAAAATAGTATCAACACACCCGGTGTCATAGAAAATTGTAGGACCTTGGGTAATAAGCCCTTCTTTTCGCTTGAGTATATCATGATACTTAATCATTAGAAAATAACATTCCGGCTTGCCAAAAGTTCGTACTGTGGCTGTGTCATCTGAATTATTTGCTATACATAGATAATAAACAACGCTATCTGTATTAAAAGCATTTTTAGTGAATCTTTGCACGTTTTCGTAATAGTTATACCTTAAAACCATTTGAACGTCATTATTACTTAATAATTCAAAATTTATTACATTAGGTTTAGGCGTTTCTGTACAGGAAATTGCTATTGCAATAAAAATACATAATAAAAAACAAGATATCCAATTTATCTCCATAATCATTAAATTTAATCACCGGGTGTGCTGGGGTTGAGTCAAAGGTCTTTTATTAGAAAACCGCGACAAATTTTTCACCACGGAGACACGGAGGCACGGAGAAAAAAAACTCCGTGTCTCCGTGCCTCCGTGGTGAATTAAATAATCTACGACGGGGTACAATATGCGGATAGTCACTTATCTTATTATAAAACAATGTGATTTTCAATTGAATATTTTCATACTTTTTATTTTTTTTATATTTATAACGGGGTTAGTATATTCGCTAAATCCCGATACCGCCGAGCATCAACTTTGCATATTCCACGAACCGTGCGGTTGTCATCCTGAGCGCAGCGAAGGAACCGGGGCGCATGCCCGAAAATATAAATCACATATCGCATCTATCTTTTTGGGCTGCGCCCCGGTTCCATCGCTACGCTCAGGATGACAAACATTGCTGTAGAACATCTTCTTCTCGGCGAAATTCGGCATCTCTTCATCTACTGGGCGAATTAAAAATTCGCCCCACAGCAGAGAGAAACACCTGGCGGGACTGAAAAATCTATAACACCAGCCCTACCAAAGGCGCCAGCGTAAAGCGCAGCCATTTTACTTTTCTTTTGCGCTTTTTCTGCTCCTCGTTCAGAACAGACATAGAGGCAGGGCATTCGCCTCCGGGTGGCTGGCATTGTGCCAGATATTTTTCAAACAACTTTTGCTGCTGAAGCGCCACAAATGGATCATTTACCCAGGCTGCCACTTCCGTATTGCGTTTTTCGGAGGTTTTATCCAGGTTGTAACTCCCGATCATCGCGACTTGTTTGTCGACGGTCAGCGTTTTTAAATGTACCATGCGAATACCGCAGTATTCGTACAACTGAATGCCTGCCCGCCGGTAACGCCCCCGCCGGTTGGTGTAAACGGCCTGTATGATCGGCAGATCGTTGGAGGTGGCGGAATTGGTGATGACACGGATGCGGACGCCGCGTTTGTTCGCCGCCTTCAGGCATTTGAACCAGCTGCGCGTCAGCATGAAATAAGCAGATTCGATTTCCAGCGTACTGTCGGCTGCGGCTACCAGTTCCTGCAGCGCGTGCGTGACGCGGCGGTCGATGCGGTTGGAACGGCGGATACGGCCGTTTTTCCGGTAGGTAAAACTTGGATAAACAAAATGTACGGGATTGGCTGTGGGTTCCATCGCGTCCGAAGGATTGACCATGTCCACTCCCCGGACCTTGCGTAGCAGCGGCATTTGACTTTTTACGCTGAGCGCAGCGGAGTCCAGGAGAAGCTGGCATTGCTTCCGGTCGGCAGGGTTGAAGGAGCCTTCCAGATCGGTGCAGATCACCTCGTGATTCCACATTTCATTGAAGTGCAGGCGCGCATCGTCAACAGCCTTGTCACTGCGTATGAGCACCTCGCGGTCCAGGAAATTACCGACCGAGTCCATGCGGTAATACTGGTCGTTCAGATTACGTCCGCCGATCAGGCAGTACTGGCCGTCTGCAACAAGCATCTTACCATGCAGCCGGCGATAGATCATGAATGGCCTTTTCCAGTTTTTTTTGTTGTAAATTTTGACCTGCACGCCCCGGTCTTTCATATATAAAAGCATCTCCGTAGGGACTCTTTTCCCCAAACCGTCCAGGATCATTTTGACTTGAACGCCTCTCTGTGCCGCTTCGGCCAATATTTTGAGGTTGTTGTAGCCAATCTCGTCGCCTTCAATGATATAGGTACAAAGCAGTATCTCTTTTTTAGCGTCCTGCATCAGATCATTTCGCACGGTCAGCGCACTGTATTCATCGCTCAAAATGCGGAAAAGGTCGCCTTTTGCCTGAGAAAAAATAGTATTGGTAAAGCATAGCGTTATTAAAAAAGGCAAGATGTGTTTCATAAGAACAATTTTTTAAAGTTGATCTGACACAGCAAGCCAGTAATGCTTCGTTTTCGAGTAATTTGCTTCAGATTTTAATGACATTTCAAAAGAAAGGTTCAGTTCATCCATAGCTAAACTTTTATGCTTTGTCCCATTTAGCATTCTAACGCGGACAAAGTCCGCTCCATATCCGTCGTCGCGTCTGAAGACGCTCGACAGCAAGTGACAAACATTGCTGTTGAACGTGTTCAGGCGCGCGACAGCAGAATCATTTAATCCTATTGACAAAGCAATACAAATATAGCCGGAATTTTGCCGGCAAGGCGGTGGCGGTCTCGATTTTCGGAGAACCCGGGCAGTTGCTTTGGGAAAACCGGATTCCGGCAGTGGCGGATTTGAGCATTTCGGTGAGCGGGCGCAGTGGCGGGTATTTACACGGTAAGCGTACGTTCTGCGAGCGGGGTAACGACGAAACGGGTGGTGCTGCTGGAGTGATTCGCTTTGAATGCTACCTTTGTGCCACAAAGGGTACCGATGCTGCGAATACTTTCACTTGCTTTCATTTTCCTGCTTGGGGCTGCCTGCGTTCAGGCACAGTTCGCGTTTTTGGAGTCCATCTCTATTGAGCAAGGCTTGTCGCAAGGCCTCGTGCCGTCTATTTGCCAGGACGACGACGGTTTTCTTTGGTTCGGCACCAAAAATGGACTGAACCGCTACGATGGCTATGGCTTCAAGGTATTTAAAAACGATCCTTTTGACCCTTGGTCGCTGCCCGAAAACGAGATTGTCTTTATAAAAGCAGCCGGTGATTTTCTGTTAATCGAAACCCCCAGCAAAACATGCATTTTCCATCGCAAGACGCACCGTATTGTCGCCTTTCCGCGGGAGAATTGGCAGAAACATTCCCTGAGCACCTTGCTGATGCGCCAGAACAGGGTGTGGATGATGAATAGTGAGCACAGCAATACTCAGAGCGAATTGTTGTGCGTACAGTGGCCACCCGATGTGTTCGAACGCCTGGATGAAGGGCGGGCGCCGGAGGCGGTTTTTGAGATCAAACGGATTTTGCTACTTCCCGCCAACAGTTTTCCTGTGATAACGGATGACGAACGGCAATGTTGGTTTATGGACGATGGGCAACTGACGGCGTTCACGTTAGCATCGGGCACAAAGCGTTCGATTCCCCTGCCGCCGCAGTTTCTTGAGCCGGGCAAACCCATCGCCATTATGCCCGATGTAGCGGGCGCCACCTGGCTGCACCAAACGGGCAAACTCGCCCGCTTTGACGGTCAATCCTGGCAGGTTTTTGCCCTGCCCCTGGGCATGAGATCTGTGCTGTCGCTCGACCGAAAAAACGGCCTTATCTGGTTTTGCAACCAGCCCGATGTCATCTGCTTTGACCTGAAACGCCGGCCTTTTGACCCGACACCCATCCACCGGCTTGACGTGCCGGAGGGTGCGGTAAACGGGTTTACAGACCATCTGGGCAACTACTGGATCGGCACCGATGCGTTGGGTATCCGAAAGTTCGCGCCGCGAAACGGCTTGTTTCGCAACTACATGGAGCAGGTATCCATTTTGTGCCGCCCCGTGCTGAACGGCAGGGGCAAGGTATTGATGACCGATATTCGGCGAAAAGGCCCCAAATGCTTGTTGCTTGACCTGTATTCCGGAAAAACGCGGGAACTGCGATTGTCAGACCCCGCTACCCAATTCGGCGTGACCCCCTGCGCCGATGAACAGGGGCGGTTTTGGCTCGTGGCGAGCGGTAGGCCAACAAAGTTGGTCCAGTTCGACCCTGAAAGCAGCCAGGAGCAGCACTACCCCCTACCCGCCGAGTTGTCAAACATTCAACCGATGTTGAAAAAAAACGACTCCGGGCAGATATGGCTTTTGTCGGACCAGCACATCGCCCGCTTTGACCTCCGTTCCAGAACCTTTACCGTCTGCAAAACCAGCGGTGCCGCGCCGATTGGCGAGGTGATGGCCGCCGAGCGCGACCCCAACGGCACCTGGTGGATCGGCACATCGGGCGGTTTGCTGAAAGCCGAGCCGCTCCCCAACAATTCCGCCTCTAATGGAGGAGGCCGGGAGGAGGCATTTCGCTTTTCGCTGCTCGTGACCGATACAAAGAACCGCAACAGCCTGCCGGGCAATTTCATCAAGTCGTTGCTGGCCGACCCCGCCGATCCGAACATCCTTTGGGTGGGCACCAACGGACAGGGAATGTGCCGCTTTGACACCCAAAAAGGCCAGTTTTTAAATTTTAATACCCAAAACGGGCTGCCCGACAACGTGGTGTACGGCATCCTGGCCGATGATGGGCAACCGCACAAACTCTGGATTTCGACCAACCGCGGCCTGGCCCGATTCGACCCGTCGACCCGGCAGTTCCAGTATTTTTTGAAGTCGGACGGTCTGCCCGACAACGAGTTCAACACCCGTGCCGCGTACAAAGCGCCCTCGGGAGAGATGCTGTTCGGCACGGTGAGCGGCCTGACCATTTTTTACCCCAAAGCCCTCGAGGCCAATCGCCCGCCGCCCGCCGTACGCCTGACAGACGTGACCATCAACGGGAAAACGGCAAGTCCCAGAGACTCTGCCGCGTTGCTCCGGCGGGATGTCGCGGCATTGGATCAATTAGACCTTCTTTTTTCCCAAAACAACCTCCTGCTGTCCTTCGCCGCGATGGATTTTACCTCTCCCTCGCGCAACCGCTTCGCCTACTACCTCGAAGGCGCGGAAGCAGATTGGACGCATCAGGGCTTTGAGCACACGGCGCAATACCTCAACCTCGCTCCCGGCACGTACACGTTTCGGGTAAAAGCCGCCAACAGCGCAGGCATCTGGAGCGAACAGGCCACCACCCTGAAAATTGTGATACATCCCCCGTGGTACCGCAGTTGGCCTGCTTACCTGTTCTATACCGCGTTGCTCGCAGGAGGTATCTACTTTTTTTACCAGAATCAATTGCGCCGCCGCCTCGAAAAGGCCGAAGCTATTCGCCTGCGCGATTTGGACGATTTCAAAAACCGCTTTTTTACCAATATCACACACGAGTTCCGCACGCCGCTGACGGTGATCCTCGGCACCAGCCAACAACTGGCCGACGGCAGCGACCGATGGGCCATAGAAAGCGAGCGCCCGGTGGTGAAACACAAACTGAGTCTCATCAAACGAAATGGCGAAAGCCTGCTTCGGTTGATTAACCAGTTGCTCGACCTCGCCAAATTGGAATCCGGCTCCCTGAAAATCAACTATGTGCAGGGCGATGTGTTGCCGTACCTGCGCTACATCGCCGAAAGCCTGCACTCACTGGCCAATGCCCAAAACGTGATGCTGCGCGTGGAAAGCGCCGAAGCCCGGATCGTCATGGACTATGACCCGGAACGACTCCTGCAAATCGTACACAACCTGCTGTCCAACGCGATCAAATTCACACCGGAGGGTGGGCGAGTAGTGCTGCACATAGCGCGCGACCCAGCCCTTCCTGGTTTTCAAAACCTGGAAGGGCTGCTCGTCATCCGCGTCACCGACACCGGCGCGGGTATCCCGCCGGAGGATATGCCGCACATTTTCGACCGCTATTTTCAGGCGAATAACCTCGAAAAAGCGAAAGCGGGCGGCACGGGCATCGGGCTGGCCCTGACCAAGGAGTTGGTCGGTTTGCTCGGTGGCAAGATTTCCGTAGAAAGTACTGTAAACAAAGGCAGCACATTCGCCATCCTCCTCCCCATCACGCAACACGCGCCTTTGGAAAACGAGGCCGCCGCCCGGCCCGGTCCCCTGCATCCGGCCCAGGCGCCTGTTGTGCCCGCCCAAGCGCCGATTGCCGGCCTGCCTGCGCTGCTGATCGTGGAAGATAACCCCGATGTGGTGGAGTACCTCAGCGCCTGCCTGAAACCACACTACGCACTGGACTTTGCTTACAACGGCCGCTCCGGCATCGGAAAGGCCATCGAGACGGTGCCCGACCTGATTATCAGCGACGTGATGATGCCGGAGAAGGACGGCTTCGAGGTGTGCGAGACGCTGAAAAACGACGAACGCACCAGCCACATTCCCATCGTTTTGCTCACGGCCAAGGCAGGGGTGGAGAGCCGCATCGCCGGGCTGCGGCGGGGTGCGGACGCTTACCTCTCCAAGCCCTTCCACCAGGAAGAACTGCTGGTGACGCTCGCGAACCTGCTTGATCTTCGCCGCAAACTGCAACTTAAATATCAGGAAACTGCTTTTCAACCTTCCATTCTCCAATTCTCATCCCTTTCGGAGAAACCGGGACAAGTTATCCCCGACATTGAGGATGCCTTCGTGCTGAAAGTAAAAACCGCAATCCTGGAACGCCTTTCCGATGCGCATTTCGGCGTGGATGAACTTTGCCGGGCGCTTGCCATGAGCCAGTCACAGTTGCACCGCAAACTGACGGCGCTGACGGGTAAAAACGCCTCCCAGTTCATCCGTTCCTTGCGGCTGACGAGGGCGAAGGAGCTTTTGACGGCCAAAGCAATGAACGTCAGTGAGGTGGCGTACGAGGTAGGTTTTGACGACCCAAAGTATTTCAGCCGGGTATTTGCAGAAGAGTTTGGCGTAGCGCCAAGTAAAATCTAAATGCCTTCTTTTCAATAGATTACATACTATTATTTTTCCTGCCTGACTGAAAAGTCCACCCTTTTGCACGGAAACTCCACCTGCCTGACTGCTGAGTCCACCTTTTAGCATGGAAAATGGGAAGGCTTCGGCGGCCTCTGCCCGCATCTTCGCATGGCCATTTCATGCAAAAGCTACGCTAAAACAATTGGAGATGAAACAGAAATTATTTACAATCGCCTTCTTCGCAATCATCCTGCAACAAATCGCACTGGCGCAGTGCGAAGACATACCAACCCTCGCTTGCGGCGCCCCAACCAGTGTCACGCTGTCAGGCTTTGGCTCGTGGAATATGTCCGGCGCCTTTCCGAACAACAGTTGCGGCTTCAGCACGCAGGGGCAGGAGCAGATTTACAGCTTTACACCGACAACCACCGGCGTCCATGCACTACAGGTAACTTCAACTACGGGCTTATTCTTTGACTATTTTTACAAAGTGGCTTCGGGCGGGTGCAATAACACCGGGTGGACCTGCATTAGCGACATTTCTGAAGCCATCACAGTCCCTATCGGAACACTGACCGCCGGGGTGCAATATTATATCCTGGTCGATGCGGAACCCGTCGGCTCGAACACACAAACTTTTCAAATCAATTGCCCGGCGCCGTCCTGTGTTGCTGCCCCCGCCAGCCCGACCGACGGGCAGGTTGTATGCCCTTCGGCAACAACGACGTTGAGTTGGCCAACTGTTGCCGGGGCGACCAGCTACGACGTACATTTCGGCACAAGCAACCCGCCGCCCTATGTTGCAAACACCCCGAATACTACCTATGCTGCATCTACTTCAACGCCAGGAACTTATTACTGGCAAATCATCCCAAAAAATGCGGAAGGTTCCGCTTCCGGTTGCGCGGTCTGGTCTTTTTCGGTAGCGAACACTGTAGTTTACGTCAATGCCGATGCTACCGGCGCAAACAACGGAAGCTCTTGGGCGAATGCCTTCACCGACCTCCAAAGCGCCCTGGCCGTCGCTTGCAGCGGTGCAGAAATCTGGGTCGCCGCAGGCACATACAAGCCGACCACCGGCACCGACCGCAATATTTCCTTTTCGATGAAAAACGGCATGGCCATCTTCGGCGGCTTCAACGGCACGGAAACGCAGCTTTCGGAAAGGGACTGGGTGAACAATGTGACGATACTGAGCGGGGACATTGGCACGATTGGGAATAATGCCGACAACAGCTACCACGTCATTTTCAACAACAACAACGGGCTGGACGGCACCGCCGTGCTCGACGGCTTCACCATCTCGGCAGGAAATGCAGACCGCCTTATTGCTCCCAGAGAAAGGGGCGGCGGGATGTACAACAACAACTCCTCGCCAATGGTCAGCAACTGCACCTTCCAGCACAACGCTGCTAACTCCTTCGGCGGCGGAATGTACAACGACAACGCCAGCCCCAGCCTCACCAACTGCACCTTCTCCGAAAACACAGCCAACTACAGTAGCGGTGACGGTGACGGAGGTGGAATGTACAACAACAACTCCAACCCTATCTTGGCTAACTGCACCTTCACCGGAAACAATAGCGATCAGGGCGGTGGGATGCACAACTTCGCCTCCAACCCCAACTTGAGTAATTGTAGTTTTTCCGCTAACCACAGCAAAATTGGCGGTGGGATATACAACGTAGGCTCCGCCCCCATCCTGACCAACTGCACCTTCTCCAATAACATGGCCACCGGTAACGCCGGGGGGATGTACAACGTAAGCTCCAACCCCATCCTGACCAACTGTACCTTCGCCGGCAATACGGCCTTTGATGGAGGTGGGATATTCAACTCAATCTCCGCCCCCAGCTTTGTCAACTGCATTTTCTCCGGTAACACTGCCGGCAACAATGGCGGTGGGTTGTTTAATGCAAACTCCAATCACAGCCTGTTCAACTGCACACTTTCCGGCAATACTGCGGGCACCAGCGGCGGAGGGTTGCACAATTTTAATTTTTCACCCAGCCTGACCAACTGCCTCGTTTGGAACAACCGGGCGAACGGCGTCACAGGCTCGGCGGATGCCAATATGTCAAACGAAGGCGCCACGCCCGTCATCAGCTACTCCCTTCTCCAAGGCCACAACCCCGGCGGCACGGGCAACCTCGATGGTATCGCCAACGCAGCGAACCCGAATTATCCGCAGTTCGTCACCCCGCTCGACCCGGCAACAGCGCCTTCGACCGGTGGCAACTTCCGCCTGCAAGCCTGCTCGTCCGCCATTGACGCCGGCACAAACACCGGCGCTCCCAACAACGACCTCGACGGCAATGCCCGCCCTTATAACAACGGCACAGTGGACATGGGGGCCTTCGAATACCAAGGTACGGCCAATCTCTGCCTTTGTACAGACCTGCTCACCTGGACAGGCGCCCTCAGCACCGACTGGCACACCGCCGACAACTGGAACCCCGCTTGTGTCCCTACGTCCGGCCACCACGTCCTCATCCCGGATGTTGTCAACAACCCCACCATCAGTACAACGGCGCTCGCCAAATCCGTCATCATAAACAACGGAGCGGTACTGACCGTCAGCGCCACCGGCTCGCTGGCAATTGATGGCTTCACAACCTATTTTGGATTTACCACGGCCCTCGGCAACGAAGGCGCCATTGAAAACAGCGGCGCCATCACCATCGGCGCCAATGCCGGCGCGGGCAACTATGGTATTCATAACCGGGCTACCTTCAACAACAACCTGGGCGGGCAGATCAGCATAGACAGGTCAACCATTACAGGGATTTATAACGCCAACGGCACCTTCACCAATGCGGCGAAGATCACCATCGGGGCAGTGGCGAGCGTGGGCAGCGACGGCATTCGGAACGAAGCCACGTTCAACAACAGCACCTGCACGGCGCTCATCCGCATCGTCTCGAATGCCATTGTCAACAATACCGGCACCTTTACCAACGCAGGCAGCATCATCGAAAACGCCAACTTCAACAGCGGCACCAGCAGCATCACAAGCAACTCTGGCATCGTGCAAAACCTCAACGGCGGCACGTTCACCGTTGGCTCTGGAAATCCGGCCATCACCACAACGGGCAACATCTGGACGGGCTGCACCTCCACCGACTGGGCCGCAGCGGGCAACTGGCTTGACGGCACGGTACCGACCACCAGCGACAACGTGACCATCCCCAACGTGACCAACGACCCGGTCATCATGGGCGGCACGGCAGCACTCGCCAATTCCGTGCATGTGCAAGCCTCTGCCGCCCTGACCATTAACGCAACGGGCAGCCTGACCATCAATGGTTCGGCTACTTTCGGTGGTATCACCGCTGGTTTTTACAATCAGGGTACGGTGTCGAACACCGGAAACCTGATACTCGGCTCAACGGCGAGTGTGGGCTTTTACGGCATTCGGAACGACGCCACGTTCGACAACAACAACAACGGGGAGATCAGTATAGACCGGTCAACGGCCATCGGCCTATACAACTTCTCCGGCACCTTCACCAATGCGGCGAAGATCACCATCGGGGCGGTGGCGGGCGTGGGCTTTTATGGCATTCGGAACGTCGCCACGTTCAACAATTCCGCCTCAGGCGGAAGCGGGGAGATCAGCATTGACTCGTCAAGCAACATCGGCCTGTACAACGACTTCGGCGGCACCTTCACCAATGCGGCGAAGATCACCATCGGGGCGGTGGCGAGCGTGGGCAATTACGGCATTGTAAACTACGCCATGTTCAACAACAATCCCGCCTCAGGCGGGAGCGGGGAGATCAGCATAGACCGGTCGAGTAGCCGCGGCCTGTGGAACGGCGCCGGCACCTTCACCAATGCGGCGAAGATCACCATCGGCTCAACGGCGGGCGTGGGTACCGAGGGCATTTTCACCAGCGCCACGTTCAACAACAACATCGGCGGGGATATCCGCATAGACCGGTCGAGTAGCCGCGGCCTGTACTCCTCCGGCACCTTCACCAATGCGGCGAAGATCACCATCGGGGCATTGGCGAGCGTGGGCAATTACGGCATTTATAACCAATCCACGTTCAACAACAGTGGTGGGGAGATCAGCATAGACCGGTCAAGCGACAGCGGCCTGTTCAACTTCTACGGCACCTTCACCAATGCGGCGAAAATCACCATCGGGGCGGTGGCGAGCGTGGGTACCGAGGGCATTCGGAACCAAGTCACGTTCAACAACAGCACCTGCACCGCACTCGTGCGCATCGTCTCGGATGCAGTTGTGAATAACACTGGCACCTTCACTAACGCGGGCGGCATCATCGAAAATGCCAGCGGGAACAGCAGCATCACCACCAACACGGGCGTGATCCAGAACCTCAACGGCGGCACCTTCACCACCGGCGGCACTCCAGCCACCACCTTTGCAGGGCATCTCAGCGCCTGCTGCCCGGCCGCCAACATCCTCTACGTCAACGACGACGCCACAGGCAACAACGACGGAACCTCCTGGGCCGACGCTTACACCGACCTGCAAAGCGCCCTGAACAGCACCTGCCCGGGTGTCACCGAAATCTGGGTGGCCGCAGGCACGTATAAGCCGACCACGGGCACCGACCGCAGCATTTCCTTTTCGATGAAAAACGGCGTGGCCATTTACGGCGGCTTCAACGGCACGGAGACGCAGCTTTCGGAAAGGGACTGGGTGGCGAATGAGACGACACTGAGCGGGGACATTGGTGCAGGAGGCAATGCCGACAACAGCTACCACGTCATTTTTAACAACAACAACGGGCTGACCAATACTGCCGTGCTGGATGGGTTTACTATTACCAGCGGAAATGCAAATGGGTCTTCCCCAGATGATAGTGGAGGAGGAATACTAAATACGAATGGTTTCCCAAAATTTAGCAATTGCATATTTACAGGAAATTCAGCCAATGTCAATGGCGGCGGGATTTCCAATAACACATCATCCTCGCCTGTCATTACCAATTGTGCTTTTATTGGGAATACGGCAGGGCAATTTGGCGGTGCAGTCTTCAATATTCATTCATCCTTGCCCAGCTTAACAAATTGCACAATTTCAGAGAATACCAGTATGGGGGCAATTGCAAGCTTTAACAGCTCATTTCCTACCATAACTAACTGCATTATATGGAACAACCCTGGGGGGAATATCATTCATTCAGTATCAAGTGGCACGAATGTTTCCTATTCAATCGTAGAGGGTGGCTATTCCGGTACAGCCAATATAAACGCCAACCCCCTTTTCGTCAACGCAGCTGGCGGCGATTTCCACCTACAAGATTGCTCGCTTGCCATTGACGCTGGCACGAACACGGGCGCTCCGACCACAGACCTCGACGGCAACGCCCGCCCCTTCAACGCCACTGGCCTGAACCGGGTGGACATAGGTGCCTACGAAGCCCAGACCGTACTGCCGGGCGTGCCCATGCAGTTTGGCAACAACGTCTGGAACGTCTATGTCTGGCGGTCGGGCGGGGCCACGCTCCCCAACGCCAATGCCTGGAGTGCAGGTTATGCAGGCTATTATGTGGACAACAGCCTGAACATCAACACCGAAGCCAAGTGGCCTGCCGCTGGATCGCCTTCGCAGGCCAACGACTACCAGGGCTGTACAGTTGCCGACGACGACCATTCCTACAGCTACAAGCGCAAAGGATTCCCGGCTAGCTCCTACCAATTGAATGTGGACAACCACGACGACTCGGCAGAACTTTGGATAAACGGCACCAAGGTCTGGGAGCACAGTGATTGCTGCGATGCACACGCCAACGTTTGGTCGGGTACCTTGGGCACAATGGACGAGGTGGAGTTCCGGGTGACGGAAGGAGGCTGGGGCAGCGTAGGTAAGCTCAATTTCATCCAGTGCCCATCGGGCAATGTAGTTTATGTGAACGCCAATGCCACGGGTGCCAACAACGGGGCTTCTTGGACCGATGCTTACACCGACCTGCAAAGCGCCCTGAACAGCACCTGCCCGGGTGTCACCGAAATCTGGGTGGCCGCAGGTACCTACAAGCCTACTACTGGCACTGACCGCAATATTTCCTTTTCGATGAAAAACGGCGTGGCCATCTTCGGCGGCTTCAACGGCACGGAGACGCAGCTTTCGGACAGGAACTGGGCGACAAACGTGACTATACTTAGCGGGGATATTGGCGCAGCTGGCAAAGGCGACAACAGCTACCACGTCATTTTCAACAACAATAACGGGCTAAACAACACGGCCGTCCTCGATGGTTTTTCCATCACAGGCGGAAATGCGGACCACCCTACTGCTCCCAATGATAGCGGTGGTGGGATGTTCAACAGTTCCTCCTCGCCTACGGTGGCCAACTGCACCTTCCACGATAACTCAGCCTTCAAATACGGCGGCGGGATGTACAACAATAGTTCCAACTCCAGCCTGACTAACTGCATTTTCTCCGGCAACACGGCCGGCGATAAAGGCGGCGGTATATTTAACATCTACTCCAATTCCAACCTAACCAATTGCACCATCTCCGGCAATGCGGCCGGCAGCATCGGTGGTGGGATTAACAACGTTAACCTCAATCCAATCCTGACCAACTGCCTTCTTTGGAACAACCGGGCGAACGGCGTCACAAGCTCGGCGGATGCCAGCTTGGCAAATGGAATAGCCACACCCAACATCAACTACTCCCTCATCCAAGGCCGCAACCCCGGCGGCACGGGCAACCTCGATGGTATCGCCAATGCAGCGGATGCCAACTATCCGCAGTTCGTCACCCCGCTCGACCCGGCAACAGCGCCTTCGACCGGTGGCGATTTTCACCTGCAAACCTGCTCTCCCGCCATTGACGCCGGCAGCAACGCCGCTGTACCCGGCGATATCACCACCGACCTGGACGGCAATCCCCGCATCTTCAACAGCGGTACGGTGGATATGGGGGCTTATGAGTTTCAGGACGAGCCTGATCCATGTCTTTGCGCCGACATACGCACCTGGACAGGCGCCCTCAGCACCGACTGGCACACCGCCGACAACTGGAACCCCGCCTGTGTACCTACTTCCGACAACCACGTCCTCATCCCGGATGTGGCCAACGACCCCGCCATCAGCACAACGGCGCTCGCCAAATCCGTCATCGTAAACAACGGAGCGGTACTGACCGTCAGCGCCACCGGCTCGCTGGCAATTGATGGCTTCACAACCTATTTTGGATTTACCACGGCCCTCGGCAACGAAGGCGTCATTGAAAACAGCGGCGCCATCACCATCGGCGCCAATGCCGGCGCGTGCAACCGTGGCATCCATAACCGGGCTACCTTCAACAACAACACGGGCGGGCAGGTCAGTGTGGACAACACAGACTTCACAGGGATTTACAACTTCTCCGGCGCCTTTACCAATGCGGCGACCATCACCATAGGGGCCAATGCCATGGTGGGCACCTATGGCATTTGGAGCGAGGCTACCTTCTTCAACAACCCCGGCGGGCAGATTAGCATAGACCGGTCAAATTATGCAGGGATTTCCAACGGCACAAACAGTACCTTCAACAATGCAGCGGAGATCACCATCGGCGCCAATGCCGGCGTGGGTAGTTATGGCATCCAAAACCGGGCCACCTTCAATAACAACTCGGGCGGGCAGATCAGCGTGGACAGGTCAACCAGCACAGGGATTGAAAACATATCCGGCGCCATCACCAATGTGGCGGAGATCACCATAGGGGCCAATGCCAGCGTGGGTGCACATGGCATCCAAAACCGGGCCACCTTCAACAACAACTCGGGTGGGCAGATCAGCGTGGACAAATCAATTGCAGTAGGGATTGAAAACATATCCGGCGCGTTTAATAACATGGCGGCCATCACCATAGGGGCCAATACCGGCGTGGGTAGTTATGGCATCCAAAACCGGGCCACCTTCAATAACAACTCGGGCGGGCAGATCAGGGTAGACAAATCATTTAAGACAGGGATTGAAAACATATCCGGCGCGTTTAATAATGCGGCGGCCATCACCATTGGAGCCAATGCCGGCGTGCGTAGTTATGGCATCCAAAACCGGGCCGCCTTCAACAACAACCCGGGTGGGCAAATCAGCTTGGACAACTTAACTTATGCAGGGATTGAAAACCCACTCGGCGGCACCTTCAATAATGCATCGGCCATCACCATAGGGGCCAATGCCGGCGTGGGTCTTTATGGCATCCAGAATTTGGCTGCCTTCAACAACAACACAGGCGGGCAGATCAGGGTGGACCGGTCAACTCATGCAGGGATTTACAACCAATCCAGCATCTTCACCAATGAGGCGGTCATCACTATCGGGGCAAATGCCGGCGTGGGTTTTTATGGCATCCAGAACTTGGCTTCCTTTAACAACAGCCCGGGCGGGCAGGTCAGCGTGGACAGGTCAAATAATTCAGGGATTTATAACTTAGACGGCACTTTTAACAATGCGGCGAGCATCACCATCGGCGCCGAGACAAGCGTGGGCGCCGAGGGCATCCGCAACAATGCCGCTTTCATTAACAGCGCCTGTGCCGTATTGACCAATTTTGCCCCAGTCGTCAACTGGAATACATTCACCAATGCCGGCCTTTTTACCTCCAGTACCACAGGCAGCCACACCAACAACAGCACACTGACCAACAACGGCATCATCGCCTACCCGCAGGGCAACCCCATCCCAAACGTAACCAACAACGAAATCATCATAGCGCCCACCACTTCCAGCAACTGCCAGAGCGTCAGTCCGGCCTTCGCCCTGGGCAACCCGGTGGATTTCACAATTCAGGGCATTTACAGCGACGCAAACGCGACCTTATCCGCCGGAACATTCGACCAGGGCGCGAATACCTTCACGCCGTCCCCGGCGCTGTCGGACGACGAAATGTACAATTATTATGTGAAAATCGAGGACGGCATCGGCGGCTGCACCCGTACAGTGCCCTGGCAAGTAACGGTGCATGACGACACTCCGCCGACCGCCGGCTGCCAGGACATCACGGTCAGCCTCGACGGCAACGGCAACGCGGCCATTTTGCCCGCCGATGTGTTTGACGGCGGCACGGACAACTGCGGCACGGCAAACCCGCAAAACGTATCGCCCGACGAGTTTTCCTGCGCCCACCTCGGCGCCAACACCGTGACACTGACGGTAAGCGACGGCAACGGCAACACGAACACCTGCACGGCCACCGTAACGGTGCAGGACGACACCCCGCCGACCGCCGGCTGCCAGGACATCACGGTCAGCCTCGACGGCAACGGCAACGCGGCCATTTTGCCCGCCGACGTGTTTGATGGCGGCACAGACAACTGTGGCACGGCAATTCCGCAAAACGTATCGCCCGACGATTTCACCTGCGCCCACCTCGGCGCCAACACGGTGACGCTGACGGTAAGCGACGGCAACGGCAACAACAACACCTGCACAGCCACCGTGACGGTGCTGGATGACACCCCGCCGACGGCCGGCTGCCAAGACATCACGGTCAGCCTCGGCGGCAACGGCGGCGCCTCCATTTTGCCCGCCGACGTGTTCGACGGCGGCACGGACAACTGCGGCACGGCAATCCCGCAAAGCGTATCGCGCGACGAGTTTTCATGCGCCCACCTCGGCGCCAACACGGTAACCCTGACGGTAAGCGACGGCAACGGCAATACGAACACCTGCACGGCCACCGTAACGGTGCAGGACGACACCCCGCCAACGGCCACCTGCCAGGACATCACCATCAGCCTCGACGGCGCGGGCAACGTTTCCATTTTACCCGCCGACGTATTCGACGGCGGCACAGACAACTGCGGCACGGCAAGTCCGCTAAGCGTATCACTTGATGCGTTCACTTGCGCCCACCTCGGGGAAAACGAAGTGACGCTGACGGTGAGCGACGGCAACGGCAACAACAACACCTGCACAGCCACCGTGACGGTGCAGGACGACACCCCGCCGACCGCCACCTGCCAGGACATCACGGTCAGCCTCGACGGCAACGGCAACGCGACCATTTTGCCCGCCGACGTGTTTGATGGCGGCACGGACAACTGCGGCCCGGCAAACCCGCAAAACGTATCACTTGACGCGTTTTCCTGCGCACACCTCGGGGAAAACGAGGTGACGCTGTCGGTAACCGACGGCAACGGCAACAACAACACCTGCACAGCCACCGTGACGGTGCTGGACGACACCCCGCCGACCGCCACCTGCCAGGACATTACCATCAGCCTCAACGGCAACGGCAACGCGACCATTTTGCCCGCCGAGGTGTTCGACGGCGGCACGGACAACTGCGGCACGGCAAACCCGCAAAACGTATCGCCCGACGAGTTTTCCTGCGCCCATCTCGGAGAAAACGCGGTGACGCTGACGGTTAGCGATGGCAACGGCAACACGAATACCTGCACGGCCACCGTGACGGTACTGGACAATACGCTGCCGACCATCTCCTGCCCCAACCCCGTCACTGTCACCTGCTCCAGTCAAGTGCCCGCCGTCAACTTCGCCGCCGTGTCGGCCACCGACAACTGCGGCGCGCCCGCCAAAACCCACCTCGGCGACGCGACGAGCAACCAAACTTGCACGAACCGCAAAACCGTTACCCGCACCTACAAGGCCGCAGATACTTCCGGCAACACCAAAACCTGCGCGCAAATCATCACCGTGTACGACGACGTAAAACCGAACTTTATCTCGGTGCCCGCCAACGTGACCGTACAATGCCATCAAATACCCGCCGTGGGCAACGCCACGGCCACTGACGGCTGCGGCGGACCGGTGACCGTTGCGTACAACGGCCAGAACATCAGCAATATCCTCTGCACCGACCGGTACACCATCACGCGCCAATGGACGGCCACCGATGGGTGCGGCAACACTAAAACCGCCACCCAACGCATCACGGTCCAGGACACCCAAAAGCCCAACTTCACCTCGGTACCGGCCAACCTCACCGTGCAATGCTCCAGCCTGCCGGCCGAGGGAACCCCGGTAGCAACCGATAACTGCGATACCGCCGTGGAACTCAACTACGACGGCGAAACCCGCACCAACGGCAGTTGCCCGGATTCTTACACCCTCACACGTAAATGGACCGCCACTGATAATTGCGGAAACACCCGCACCGCCACGCAAAAAATCACCGTGCAAGACACCCAAAAACCCGTGTTTACCGCCGTGCCGCAAAACCTGACGATTCAGTGTTCCGATGCCGTGCCGTCGCCGGGTAACGCCTCGGCTACCGACAATTGCGATGCCTCGGTAACCACCCTCTTCGTGAGCCAAAACACCACCTACACCAACTGCCCCAACAACTATACGATCACCCGCATCTGGAAGGCTACCGACAACTGCGGCAACTGGGCTACCGCCACGCAGACCATTACCGTGCAGGATTCGCAAGCGCCGGCATTCTCCTTCGTACCGCAGCACATCACCATCGAGTGTTCCGACCCGGTGCCGTCCATCGGCCAGCCCACCGCTACCGACAACTGCGGCGGCTATGTACACATCGGCTTCCTGGGACAAACATCCGTTGCCGGCAACTGTCCGCAGGAATACGTCATCACCCGGGTCTGGCGCGCTACCGACGAGTGCGGGTATTCCACGACCGCCACCCAAACCATCACGGTGCAGGATACCCAGGCGCCCGTATTTACCACCCCCCCGGCCAATGTGGCCATCGCTTGCGGCAGCGCATTGCCCGGCGTACCGGCGGTGACCGCCGCCGACGCCTGCGACAACATCGTGCCGGTCACGTACTTAGGTGAAACGACGACCGGCCCGGATTGCCCGTACACGGTAACACGATCCTGGACGGTAAGCGACGATTGCGGGAACGCAACCACCCATACGCAGACCATCACCTTGGGGAGTGAGTTTGAAGTTCAAAGTTTGAAATTTGAAGTGCATAGCACACGCTCGAAACGTCAAACTCCAAACTCCAAACCTCAAACTCCGAACTCCGAACTTCAAACTACAAACCTTGAACTTCGAACTCCAAACTTCGAACTTCAAACTTCAAACTTCAAACTTTATCCTAACCCGACGACCGACCGCATCCGGATAGACCTGTCCGATTTTGCCGGCGAGGCGGTCACCGTTTCGATTTTCGGAGAACTGGGGCAGTTGGTTTGGGAAAACCGGATTCCGACGGTGGAAGATTTGAACGTACAGGTGAGCCTGCTGGAAGCGGGCGCTGCGACGGGCGTGTACACGGTGCGCTTGCGGAGCGAGAGTAGAGAAGTGTCGAAGCGGATAATACTGGTGGAGTGATTTGAGGCTGACTCAAAAGTTCTCGCAGAAAATTTTCTTGCGAAGATGATTTTGTATCCCGCAGATTTCGCGGATTTACGCAGATTTTTATTTCGAAAATTCAGAGAAATGATCTGCGAAAATCTGCGACATCTGCGGGAAATTGATTTCTGATACAGCCTCGGTGTCGGATAGATTTTGTTGCGAAGCAGGTATGTACCTTTGGCCGATAATCATGTTCGCCCGTATTCTCGCTTCGCTCCTTTGGTTGCTGCCGACTATTTCGACTCTGTTCGCCCAGAAGCCGCAATACGAGGCTATTACCATCGAACATGGCCTTTCGCAGGGCATGATTTTCGACATCGTGCAGACCCGTGACGGCTTCATTTGGGTGGCTACGAAAGACGCGCTGAACCGCTATGACGGTTACAATTTCAAAGTTTTTTCAAATGACCCGTTTGATCCGTTCTCCATTGCCGAAAATACCGTCACTGCGCTCTTCGAAGATTCGCGGGGGTGGCTCTGGTTAGGCACCGAGAGCAAGGGCATAGACCTATACGACCGGCACAGCGGCCGCTTCCACCATTTTTCGCTGGATTTTAAGCGCCTCGACCAGGCAGCATCTTTTGACGTCTACGCGATAAGAGAAGCTCCGGACGGGAGCATTTGCCTGCTGCAAAAAAGCA
The DNA here is from genome assembly GCA_963169325.1 of Bacteroidota bacterium. Taxonomy (GTDB): domain Bacteria; phylum Bacteroidota; class Bacteroidia; order Chitinophagales; family Saprospiraceae; genus M3007. The sequence continues at coordinate 6,495 of CAUJEY010000177.1, read as the reverse complement.
ACGGCTTGATCCGTATTGCCATACCGGCTGCCTGGGCAGGGCAGTTGCCCAACGAACCGGACCTCTCCCGACTAACCCAAGCGACCTGCTTCACCATGGAACCGTCCAAGCCTGCGGAGGGCGATATGGAGGAATATTTGATCGCTATAAACGCCGAGCCCGGTGGCGACCTGCGGGCCTATTCCAACTTACGGGCGTATACGTTGGATTCTGAGCAGGCGCTGCTCCGGCCCATAGCGGCCGGCAAAGCCAATGACCCCTGGCTCACTTTTCCCTTTCGACTTATCCGCTTTTTAGATGGCCAGGCCGACTTGCCCGAATTTCCGCCAAACCTCAAAACAGATTGGTTCATGGTAAAGCCGGCGGGCAACGGCGTGACGTGGTTGGGCATCAACAAACAATTGTGGCACCTTTCGCCAGGCAAAAAAATAGATTTGTCAAAACCCGACTGGTCGTTGGATGCCAACATCACGGCAGTAGAGACTGACCGAAACGGCAATATTTGGGTCGGCACCCTGGGCTACGGCCTGCGCAAACTCAACCCCAGAAAGCAGGCTTTTCATACCGGAGCCACCGGAAGCAGCATCTGGGGGCTGTGGCGCGACACCCGGGGCAGGTATTTTTGCAAAATCATAAATGCCATATTCCCCTACGATCCGGTCACCGGAAAGATTGGTACCGAACGCGCCTTCCCGGAAACTTCCAGGCGGCTGCTGGATATGTGGATAGAGCCTAAAGGTCCGATCTGGCTGCTCGGCAGAGGCGATCAGGAAAACGGAATGGCCGAACTGTGGCATCATGACCCCCAAAACGGCGTATCGCGGGGGTATCCGTTTCGACTCGCTTCCTACGTGTACGCCCGGATTTTTCGCAGCAGCCAAGGGCATATTTGGATAACCGGGTTGAATTGCCAGTTGATTCGTTTTACGCCCCAATCTGCCCGGTTCGAGCAGTTTGATTATACTGCCCTTTTTGGGAAGAATGCCGGTACCGTGCGCGCCTTTGCCTGCGCGGAAGACGGCAATGGCACGATCTGGATCGGCACACAACGCGGCTTGGTCAAGTGCATACCAAACGGACAATCCTACGATTTCGAACTTCTCCAAGCCAATCCGGCCAAACCCAACGGACTCAACAACAACTCCATTGCCTGCCTGCTGCCAGACCCTACAGACCCCAAAGGCATACTTTGGATCGGAACCAAAGGCGGCGGTATCAACCGATTGGACCTGCAAAGCGGCCTTATTCAGCATATTACCACCCGCGACGGATTGCCCGATAACGTCATTTATGGAATCCTGCCCGGCAACAAAGACGAACTGTGGTGCAGCACCAACAGGGGCCTGGCCAAATTGAAGCCGAATGGAACCGGACGACCGTTCGGCGTTACGGCATTCACGGCAGCCCAGGGCTTGCAGGACAACGAGTTCAACACCCAGGCTTTTTTTAAAGCAACCAATGGTGAACTGCTATTCGGTGGTGTGAACGGGCTAAACCATTTTTTCTCCGATGCCGTGCTGCCGGATACCACACCGCCGCCGGTATTCATCATCGGACTGCAAATAAACCACCAGGATGCCACCTTCGGAAATCCCGGGAGTCCGCTCGATAAACCGCTGGAGTTTTTGAAAACCTTGCGGTTGAACCACGAACAAAACAACATTTCCTTCGAATTTGCCGCACTCGATTTTACCGATCCAGCCAAAAACCGGTACCGCTACCGCCTCGTCGGCGCCGACCCGGATTGGGTGGAAACGGGCACCCTTCGGTTTGCGCATTTTACCCACTTATCCCCGGGACGCTATACGCTGCTGGTGCAGGGCAACAACGGAGAAGGGGCATGGCAAGATGCCTCCAACCCGATTTCCATCACGATTTTGCCGCCATGGTGGCGTACAAAAGCGGCCTACACCGTGTACATTTTGCTGCTGCTTTGGGGCGGCTGGCAGGCTTACCGGTTTCAAATGCGCCGGGTTCAATTGCGCGAGCAACTCGCCTACGAACACCGGGAAACCATTCGGATGAAGGCGCTGGAACAAATGAAAACGAATTTTTTCAGCAACGTTACGCATGAATTCCGAACGCCCCTGACCCTGATTCTCGGACCGGCGCGGCAAATCCTGAACGATCCGAAAGACCCCTCCTGGCTCGATAAGGTGCGCCTGATCGAAAAAAACGGCCTCCAGTTGCAGGGCTTGGTGAATCAGCTACTGGACATGGCTAAACTGGAGGCCGGCCTGATGGCGCTCGAACTGCGGCGCGGCGATCTGGGCCAAACCATTCGCGACGTATTCGAGTCGTTTTTGCCGCTGGCGGAAAAACGCGGGGTAAAACTGACCCTGAAACAGGATTGGCATGGCTCGCCCGTGTTCGAGTACGATGCCGGCAAAGTGCAATTGGTATTGAACAACCTGATTTCCAATGCCTTGAAATTTACGCCGGCAGGCGGACGAGTGGATATTACCGTCGGGAGAGTCGGAGTCAATGAGGTTGGAATCCCAAATATCACGGTCTCTCCATCGCCCCCAACCATCATTGATCATTCATCATTCATCATTATTAAAGTTTCCGACACCGGTATCGGTATCCCTCCCGAAGCCCTGGATAAAGTGTTCGACCGATTTTACCAGGTAGACGGCTCGCACACCCGGTCGAATGAGGGCACGGGCATCGGGCTGGCCCTAAGCAAAGAAATGGCCGAACTCTTGGGCGGCAGCATTTTGGTGGAGAGTGAGGTGGGCAAAGGCGCCACCTTTACGTTTTGGATGCCGGTTTCGGACCTTGGCGCGGAACAGAACGACAATAAGGCCGACAAATCGGACGCTCCCGCCGTATGGGCGCCGGCTCAGTTGCCTGCGGCCCCCGCTCCCCGCCCTCAGGGTACCGCCCCCATCGCTTTGGTGATCGAAGACAACGCGGAGTTGCGGCATTTTATCAAACAATCTATTGGAGCCGTCTGGCAAGTGATGGAAGCCGCAGACGGCGAGGAAGGGCTCAAAAAAGCCATTGAACTGCTGCCGGACATCGTGATTTCCGACGTAATGATGCCGCGCAAAGATGGCTATGCCGTGTGCGACGAATTGAAAAACAACGAACTGACGGCGCATATTCCCGTCATTTTGCTCACCGCCAAATCGGGACTGGACGCTAAGATCCAGGGACTGCGTCGGGGGGCTGATGATTACCTGACCAAGCCGTTCCATACCGAAGAGCTGGTAGCAAGGATGGAAAACCTGGTGGAAGCCCGGCGGCGCCTGCACGAACACTATATGCAATGGTCGGCGCGCGCCCATTCATCCGAAACAGGCAGCGGAGAGGCGCCCTTACCGGAATCAGACCGGATGTTTTTGAAAAAAATGGCACTACTGATCGAAACCCGCCTGGACGAAGAAGGGCTTTCGGTCGAAACCCTGGCCGAGGCCATGTTTGTGAGCCGTTCGCAGTTGCACCGCAAATTGGTCGCCCTGACCGGCCAAAGTCCCACGGATTTTGTGCGCGAGCACCGTCTTGCACGCGCTTATTCCATGCTCCAGAACCGCGAGGGCAACGTAACCCAGGTGTCGGACCGCTGCGGCTTTGGCAATGAAAAGTATTTCTCCAGGGTTTTTAAAGAGAAATACGGTTTCCCGCCCAGTAAAATGTTTTAACGTACCGCTTATAAGATTGCGACGAGCGGATACCTGATGCGACGAGCGGATACCTTTCCGCAAAATGCGACGAGCAGATACCTTTTTGCGACGTGGTGACCCCTTCTATTTTTGAGCCTCCTTCCACTTTTGTTCCACTGGAAAAAATTTTATTTTTTAACTGACCGGCTGCCCTCCCGTGCGGATCAGGTCAAAGCAATTTTTACAAATGGTAATCCGTACGAATTTCCGCTGCCGCCTCGTGGCAAGTCTCTACTTTTTTTTGTTTTTAGCAAGCATAAGTGTGTCTGCGGACATGACCTGGGCACTCAATGGAAGTACCACCGGTGGTGGTGGCGCCCACCTTGGGGTTAATCTCAAATCGGCCACTTGCCCCACGGCAGGCACTATTTTGTATGTCGATGCGACGGCAGCGAGCGGCGGCAACGGTAGCTCCTGGACCTGCGCGTTCCAAAGCCTGCAAGACGCCATCAACGCAGCCGCCAGTGGCTATGAGATTTGGGTAAAAGCGGGAACGTACAAACCCACACAAGACCCCTTCGGCAACACCTCCCCCGCCGACCCGCGCGACAAAACTTTTTATCTAAAAAACGATGTGGCCGTGTACGGCGGTTTCGCCGGCACGGAAACCCTGCGCAGCCAGCGAAACTGGACGAATAACCCGACTACGTTGAGCGGCGACATCGGTACGGCGAACGACAATTCGGACAATTGCCACCACGTCATTTTGTCTGTCAGCGATGCCAGCACGACCAAGCTGGACGGTTTCACGGTGACAAAAGGCAATGGGAACGGAACCAGTGGAATCACGGTCGAAACAAAAAGTATTTCACGCTTTCAAGGCGGCGGGATGTACAACCACACCACTTCCGTCACCGTCACGAATTGTATTTTTGACCTTTCGACCGGCACCGCATGCGGTGGAATGTTCAACATCTCCACCACCGGTATTACCGTGACCAATTGTGTTTTTTCATCAAATACGTCCACCTCTTCCGGTTCAGCCAGTGGCGCGGTTTATAATTCGGCAAGTTCAGTAGCCACCTTTACCAATTGCACTTTTTTGAGCAATTCAGGCAACACAAGTGGGGGGATGTACAACTTTTCATCTTCCAGCCCCGTCGTGACCAATTGCACTTTTTTCGGGAATTCAAGCATCGGCAGCGGCGGGGCAATGACCAATCTGACCGGGTGCAATGCGGTGGTGACCAACTGCCTTTTTTCCGGAAATTATGGGGTAAATGGCGCATTACATAATGGCAGTTGTTCCCCGATACTCACCAACTGCACTATTTCCGGGAACAGGACCGACAACTTAAGCGGATCAGGGGGCATCAATAACAGTTCCGCCACGCCCACCCTGAAAAACTGCATCATTTGGAACAACCGCGTGGGCACCACCACTGGCTCCGCGGCGGCGAACATGGTCAATACTTCCTCTACGCCCACCATTTCGTACAGCCTCATCCAAAACCATAACCCCGCCGGCACGGGCAACCTCGACGGTATCCCCAATGCCGCCAACTCAAACTACCCCGGCTTCGTTACCCCGCTTGACCCGGCCGCCGCGCCTTCGGCGGCGGGCGACTTCCACCTCAGCACTTGCTCTCCCGTGCTGAACCTCGGCACAAACTCCGGCGCGCCCACGACCGACCTTTTTGGCAACGCCAGGCCCTTCGGCACTACGGTGGACCTGGGTGTACATGAACTGCAATCGGCCCCGTCCGTGCCGGGCATCACCTGCCCGGCCAACCAGACTGGGGTCACCCCATACACTTTACCAGATTTCACCGGTCTTGCCAGCACGTCAGGCGACTGCACGCCCATCACGATCACACAAAGCCCAACCATCGGCACGAGTTTGGCCATCGGGGTGCACACGATCACGCTCACCGCAACGGACGGCAACGGCGCGACGGCAACCTGCACTTTTGCGGTTACGGTAAATTCAAACTGCCCCGCCACCGGTTCGGTTTGGTACGTAGCCGGATCGGCGGCCAGCGGCGGTACAGGTACCTCCTGGACCTGCGCGTTTCAAAACCTGCAAGACGCCATTGACGCAGCCGGCAGCGGGCATGAGATTTGGGTAAAAGCGGGAACGTACAAACCCACAAAAGACCCCTTCGGAAACGCTTCGCCGACCGACCCGCGCGACAAAACATTTTACCTGAAAAACGGTGTGGCCGTGTACGGCGGTTTCGCCGGCACCGAGACCGCCCGCAGCCAGCGCAACTGGACGGACAACCCGACTACGTTGAGCGGCGACATCGGCACGGCGGGCAACAATTCAGATAATGCGTACCACGTCGTGCTCTCGGTCAGCGATGGCAACGCAACCGTCTTAGACGGCTTCACCGTGACGAAAGGCAATGCCAACAACCAGATTGGAGCGATTGTCGTGGAAACAAAAAACATTTATAGGGAGATTGGCGGCGGGATGTACGACGAATCGTCCAACCCAACGCTGGCAAACTGCACGTTTTTCAGCAATACGGCGAGTAGCGACGGCGGCGGGATGTATAACAAAACGTCCAGCCCAACCCTGAACGCCTGCGTTTTTTCGGGCAATTCGGCAGCCTTCGGCGCCGGCATGGAAAATACCTCTTCGTCCAACCCAACGCTGGCGAACTGCATGTTTTTAAACAATACGGCAAGCGGCGTCGGCGGCGGCCTGGAGAATGTGTCCTCAAGCCCGGCACTCACCGCCTGTGTATTTTCGGGCAATACCGCCACCTTAAGCGGCGGTGGTATGATAAACAGTACGTCCAACCCAACACTGACGAACTGCCTGTTTTCGGGTAATTCGTCGGCCGGCGATGGCGGTGGGATGCTCAACGCCTCCACATCC
>CAUJEY010000176.1 GCA_963169325.1 Bacteroidota bacterium | reverse complement strand
GTGGTGACGGCCTTCGGTATCGAGCGGCAGAAACGCGAACTGGGCTATTCCACCGAAAAAATAAAAGGCGAGGAAGTGCTGCGCGCCAACGCGCCGAACCTCGTAAACGCCCTGAGCGGCAAAATGGCCGGCGTAAACATCACCCAACCCAACGGCGTGGAAGGCGGCACCACCCGCATCGTCGTGCGGGGCAACAACAATATAAACGGCAACAACCAGCCGCTCATCATCGTCGACGGCGTACCGCTCGAAAACGAGCCGGGTTTCGCCGAATCGCCCGAACAAAAGGAAATTACCGGCGGCCGCGACTGGGGCAGCGCCATCAACAACATCAATCCCGCCGATATCGAAAGCCTCGACGTACTCAAAGGCGCCAACGCAGCAGCCCTCTATGGCGCGCGCGGCAAAAACGGCGTGATCCTCATTACCCTGAAAAAAGGCAAAATGCGCCGCGGACTCGGTATCGATTACAATTTCAACTACCGTAGCATTCAACCCTACCGCTTCCGCGACGTGCAAAATACCTTCGGCGCCGGCGGTCCCGTTTCCGAAAACGAACCGGCCTTCGAGACCGACCCCGACGGTACCCCCGTCTATCCCAAAGACATCAACAACATCGACGGTCCGGGCGGCAAACCGACCTCCGAATCGTTCGGCTACTACGGCGGCGCACAATCCTGGGGCCCGCGTATGGATGGCACGCTGATCCGCTGGTGGGACGGTAGTATGCAACCCTTCGATCCGCAGCCCGACAACCTCAAGCTGTTTTACCACAACGGCTTTACCGCCTCCCACAACGTGGCTTTTTCCGGAGGCAGCGACAACGGCACCATCCGCGCCTCGTTTACCCGCACCGACCACGATGCCGTGACGCCCAACAGCAATTTCCACCAAAATACCGTCAGCATCGGCGGCACCCTGCGCGTATCGTCCCGGCTCCGCACCGATATTTCCCTCAACTACTTCGACTATTTCCGGCACAACACACCTTCCCTCTCCAACGACGGCTCCTACTCCTTCGAAAGCGGCATGGTGTACAGCCTGCCACGCAGTTACAAAGGCGAAAATTTTGATTACCAAAATCCCGACGGCACCCGCAAAACCTTCGACGGCTGGCCCTACCTCTACGTGAACCGCTACCAACCCTGGAACGTGTGGAACCACAACACCGACCTCACCCGCGACAAATGGCTCGGCTCAGTCGGGCTGCACTACGACATCGCATCCTGGTTCAGCCTGAGCGGCCGCCTCGGCGTAGACAACACCAACGACGAATACGAAACCCGCCGCAAACCCATCGACGTCACCGGCACCCTTATCGACGACGGCTCCGCAGTGAGTTACAACACCAATATCGGCTACGAACACAGCCTCGGCAAGCAAAAAGTGCTCAACAGCGAATTTCTGGCTACCCTGCAAAAGCAGGAAATTCTGCCCGGCATAGACGCGAGCCTGCGTTTCGGTGGCGCCCAATGGCAACGCCGCGACTACCGGCTGACCGGCATCGGCGCGCCCCGCTGGCGCGATCCCTTCCTCTACACCTTCAACAATTTCAAATACGACCCGCCCGCTACCGATAACGATCTGCCCCGCCTCGCGGAAACATTTTACCAAAAACGGATCAACTCCCTGTACGGCTTTCTGGACCTGGGCTGGAAAAACTACCTGTTCCTGCAACTCACCGGCCGCAAGGACTGGTCCTCTACCCTGCCGCCCGACAACAACGCCTATTTTTATCCCTCGGCCAACCTCAGTTTCGTGGCCACCGAAGCCTTCCGCTCCACCCTGCCGGCTTGGCTCAGCCACCTGAAGGCCCGCGGCGCCGCTTCGCAAACGGGCACCGACGACGAGCCGTTCCAGTTGAGCAAAGTGTACATCAGCGGCGTGTTCAACGGCAACAACACCGGTTCGCTGCCGTCGAGCATCCCGCCCATTACGCTCAAACCCCAACGCGCCCAATCGTACGAAGCCGGTCTCGAACTGGGCTTCTGGGACGACCGGATCACCGCCGATTTTACCTGGTACTACATCCATTCTTACGATCAATTGTTATCCGCCCCCGTACCCAATTCCTCCGGGTTCAACTATATCCGGATCAATACCGGGGCCATGGATAACCGGGGCATCGAGGCCATTGTGTCGGCGCGACTGGTGCAGCGCCGCGATTTTTCCTGGAAAACCGGCCTCACCTACGCCCGCAACCGCAACAAACTGGTCCGCCTTGACGAAGGCGCCGACATACTCGAACAGGCCAACGTGTGGGGTTCCAACGGCCCCTCCATTTCGGTGAAAGCCGGCGAGCCCTACGGCATCATCGTCGGGTTCGACTACGTGCGCGACGAAGCCTCCGGCAAGCCCATCGTGAGCGAAGACGGCAGGTTTTATAAACTCACCGACACCAAAGTGCCGATCCGGATATACGACGACAACGGCAAGTTTTTACGCATTGCCAACGCGACGCCAAAATTTACCGGCGGCTGGACGAATACGCTCACCTGGAAAGGACTGAGCCTTTACACCCTCGTGGATGTGAAATGGGGCGGCGATATGTGGTTCGGCTCCTACGCCCTCAACCTGCAATCGGGGCAAAGCCCCGAAACGTTGCCGGAGCGCGAAGGCGGCGGCCTGCCCTTTACCGACCCTTCGGGTCAAATCCGCAACGTGGGCGTCATCCTCGACGGCGTGCATGCCGACGGATCGCCGAACGACAAGGTGGTGCATTATTACTACAAATACCTCAACGCCGGGGGCTGGGGCCGCGCGAATACCGCCCCCGCCGTGCGGGAAAACACCTGGATCAAATGCCGGGAAATATCGTTGTCTTATCAATTGCCGGCCCGCTGGACCGACCGCTCCCGGGTATTCCGGGGCCTGACCGTTTCGCTCACCGGCCGCGATTTATTTTTTATTTACGACACTGCTCCCGATAATATTAACCCCGAAGGCAGCATCGGTGCAGGCAACGCGCAAGGGCTGGAATTCGGCGCTTTGCCGGGGATGCGGAGTTTTGGGGTGAGTGTTGGGGCGCAGTTTTAACTTAAGGGTGGTTACGCCTATGCTCACTCCCCTCTTTCCCCCCCCCCCGAACTTGTCATCCCGGAGGGAACCGTCCGCTCTACGAGGGCCTAACATGCGGGTTTCCTCACTTAGAGCGGACGGTTCCCTCCGGGATGACAAGTTCGGGGGAGGGAGAAAAAGGGGGAGGGGGTAGTTTGGGTAGTTTGCTGGTTATGCACGGCCGAGGCGCGATGACAAACGGAGGGGAAAATAGGAAGAAGGGTTAGCATGGGCGTAAATGTTTTACATTAGAAATTGCTGCCAATGACCAATGTTTAGTTATTTATGGAACAGCCTCTCCAATTAATTACTTCTTATGAAAAAACGATTCCTCTTTTTTGCCATTTCTCTTCTGTTCACCGCCTGCGAAAAAGACTTTGAAGAGATCAATAAAAACCCCTATAACCCAACCTCCACCTCTATGGAGGCGCTGTTCAATGGTATCGTCGGTTCGTTGCAATTGGGTTGGAACGAACAATTTTACGTGCATAACGAAAAACTGTACGAAGCCTCCCAACTCGGCGCACTCACCGCCCATGCCTGGCTGAACACCGCCATCGGCCTCGACGAAACCTGGAACCGTTACTACGACGCGCTGAAAAATATCCGCGAACTGGAAAGCCGCTTCGACGCCTACCCCGGCGAGCAGGCCGAACTGAACAACGTGCGAGCCATGCTCAAGGTGCTGCTGGCGTATAAGACGTTTTACGTCACCGACCAGTTCGGCGACATCCCGTTTTTCGATGCCGGCAAGGGTATACAGGATATCAAATACCTGCGCCCGAAGTACGACAGCCAGGAGGCCATCTACAAATTTCTGCTCAACGAACTGGAATGGGCTGCCGAAAACATCGAGACTAATCCGGCGGCAACTACCCCCGGCGGCAAACCATACTACAGTTTCGGGGCTTTCGATGCCTTGTTCGGCAGCGATATGAACAAATGGCGGCGTTTTGCCAATGCGCTGCGGCTGCGGCACGCCATGCGTATGGTGGAAAAAGACCGCGCCTTCGCGGAGCCGATCATTGCAGATATTCTGACGAATCAACTTCCCATCGTGCGCAAAGGCGAAGAAGTGCTGCTCGTGCCGCAAAAAATGGGCTTCGACAAACTGAGCACCCACTGGTCGTTCCGCGAACACCGCAACCTGCGACTGGGCACCACCCTGTGGAAAATGCTTTCTCCCAACAACAAACCCGACGGCAGCGGCATCATCGACCCGCGCACTTATATTTTCGCCGAAACCAACAACGCCGGCCAATGGACGCCCTACCCCAACGTGATTCCGCCCGGGGAAACCGTACCCGTGGAAGGCGGCGTGCCTTACGGCGGCCAACGCGACGTCAACTTCGATTTTAAAGGCGCTTCCTGTGTTTTTTCGCCGTTTCACTACTACCTGATCCGCGATGAAAATGACGTGCCTGAAATCCTGCTCACTGCCGCCGAAATACACTTTTTAAAAGCCGAAGCCTACAAACGCGGCATCGGCGTGCCAGCGGATGATTTCCAAGCGGAGATTGAATACAACGACGGCATCAGCGCGTCCATCTCGTTTTGGTACGGCGTTGCCCAAAAATGCGGAATCTGGCAAAACGCCCCGGCCATCGACCAGACGCAGATTTTTCAATATATCTTTAACCCCGCGGTCAGTTTCGGCGCCAACGGGTTTAAACTGGAGTTCATTTATGCCCAACAATGGCTCGACATGTTTCGCCAGCCCTGGGAAGCCTGGGCCCTGGCACGCCGCACCGGCAAAACACCCCATGAAGGCGAACCGCTCCAGTATTTCCGGCTGGTGTATCCGGCCGGTGAGGCCGCTTACAACGGCGACAACTTACAGGCCCAGATCGGCCGGATGGGCGGCGACCGGAATGATGTTAAGCTGTGGTGGATGCCTTGAAAAGGGGTTTGGAGGTTTAGGGGTTTAAAGGTTTGGAGGTTTGGAGGTTTAGAGGTTTGGGGGTTTGGGGGTTAGAGAGTTATCAATTACCCACAAATCCAACATTTTTTAGCAGATGTCTCCCTTCGGTCGACACGACAAATAATTGAATATGAACTGTTTATTCAGATTTCTCGCTGCGCTCGAAATTAACCTGCTCACTCTTGGCACCCTATATCAGCGATGCTAGGCGCGCCCCGGGAAATTTCGAGCGCAGCGAGAAATGTGGGTATAAATTTGATTATCAACAGATTGTCATGTCGACCGAAGGGAGACATCTGATGGATCAATATGCGGATTTGTGGGTAATCGATAACCTTCAAACTCTTCCAACCAGAAACCCTCCAACCAGAAACCTTCTAACCCAGAAACCTTCTAACCCAGAAACCTTTTTTACCTTTGCGCAAAGATTTTACAAAGTTGCCTTCCGATTCATCACCTTCTTCCAATTCCGGCGTTCCTATGCCCGAAGTAAAACTATTTTCCGGCCTGGCCTCTGAGAAGCTGGCCGCCGATATCTCTTTTCACTACGATGCACCCCTGGGGGATAAAACCCTGGCCCGTTTCAGTGACGGCGAAATGCAGCCGATCATCAATGAAAGCGTGCGCGGCGCTTACGTTTTTTTTATTCAAAGCACCTGTCAGCCCCACGATAACATCATCGAATTGTTGTTGTGGATCGACGCGGCCAAACGGGCTTCTGCGGGCTATATCATTGCCGTGATCCCGTATTTCGGCTATGCACGGCAGGATCGCAAAGACAAGCCGCGGGTGCCCATCAGCGCTAAATTGTTAGCCAACCTGCTCACCACAGCCGGCGCCAACCGCGTGATGACGATGGACCTCCATGCCGACCAGGTACAGGGGTTTTTCGATATCCCGGTGGACCACCTGCGCTCCGAAGCCATTTATGTGCCCTTTCTGGAGCAACAGGACATGTCCAATGTGATTTTCGCCAGCCCCGACGTAGGTGGCGTCAAGCGGGCGCGGGTGTATGCCAAACACTTCAAACGCGAATTGGTCATCTGTGATAAATACCGCACCAAAGCCAACGAAGTGGCTGCCATGACGGTCATTGGCGACGTGAGCGGCGGCGATGTCATTCTGGTAGACGACCTGGTGGATACCGCGGGCACCCTCTGCAAAGCCGCCGATGCCCTCCTGGAAAAAGGCGCCCGGTCGGTCCGCGCGATCTGCACCCACCCGGTGCTTTCCGGCAAAGCGTATGAGAACATCGAAAAATCTCAACTCAGCGAACTAATCGTTTGCGATACGATTCCGCTGCTGCGTGAAACTCCGAAAATCAGGGTATTGTCTACGGCAAAACTTTTTTCCCGAGCCATTCGCAACGCGGTGGAACATAAGTCGATTGCAGCGTTGTTCCATTGAAAAAGAGTTTGAAGTTTGAAGTTCAAAGTTTGAAGCCCAAGGGGTCAAACTTCGAACCTCAAACCTCAAACTTTAAACTTTTCCCGCCGTTCCCTGCTAATATCTGCCGTTCCGTAAATGGTTGTTTAGTCTGCGGATGAGGTAATTTATCTTCGTCCCAGTTTTCTCATAGTATGTTTTGATTTTCCTACTGCTTCCCTTCTGGCAGTAGGATTTTTTTCATCCACAGGGCCCCCGCCCAAGTCTTTTTATTCCCGTATATCCCCCCTTTCCTTTTGTTTTGGCCCCTTTGCGCTGCCAGAACGTTTCCTATTAGTCCGCTACGGTACAATCCTTGGCAGAACTCCTTAATTTTGCATCGGCACACGGAAAGCCAACGTGTTTATGGAAAAAAAAGGAATTATTGTAGCCGGCCTGTTGCTACTCGCACTGGCCGGCTACAGCCAGGTTAAAAGCGGTGCTTTCCGCCTGATGTTAAAAAGTTTGCTCCGGCACAGTGTGCCGGAAATCGGAGTACGCGCAGCCGCCCGCGACAGCGCTTCCACCGTGTTTCTCGACGCCCGGGAACCGCGCGAATACGGCGTCAGTCACCTGAAAGGCGCCTATCCGGTGGGTTACGATTCCTTTTCTGTAGAACAACTTCCTCCGCTTGACAAAAACAGTCGGATCGTCGTGTATTGCTCGGTCGGGTATCGCAGCGAAAAAGTATCCGAACAACTGCTTGCCGCCGGGTTTACCAATGTCGCCAATCTCTACGGCGGTATTTTCGAATGGGTAAATCAGGGGCTCCCCGTGTACAACCAAAACGGACCCACCAACGAAGTACATGCCTTTGATAAAAAGTGGGGCATGTGGCTGAGGCGGGGGAAAAAGGTGTATTGAATTGGGTTTTGGAGGTTTAGGGGTTTAGGGTTTGGAGGTTTGGAGGTTTAGGAGTTTGGAGGTTTAGGGAGGTCTTGTTGGTTAGCCCTCCCTAAACCCCCAAACCCCTAAACCGGGACTGTTCAAAAATCTGGTCTATTGACCCTATGTTATTTTTATAGATACCTAATTATCAATTTTTTAAATGCAATATTTTAAATATTAGACCTCGGTTTTTGAAGAGTCTCCCTAAACCCCCAAACCTCCAAACCTCCAAACCTCCAAACCTCCAAACCCCCAAACCTCCAAACCTCCAAACCTCCAAACCTCCAAACCTCCAAACCTCCAAACCTCCAAACCTCCAAACCTCCAAACCCCCAAACCCCCAAACCTCCAAACCTTATCCTCATATCCTCAATAAAAGCGTCGCCATCACATTTGTCCCCGCCTGCGGGAAAAACCCCGCCTGATGGTATAGCCCGTTTCCTTCTGCCCGGGTGTAGGCATTGTAAGGCCGGTCGTCATAACCCTCCGAAAGGTATCGGTATACCCAGCCGTTGGAAACATACTTGTTATTCAGCACATTATTAATGGCGAAAATAATACTGACCTGTTGGCCGATCACCTGATGCAAGTCGTAGTTCAAGCGCAGGTCGGCAAAAAAATACGCCGGCAGCAGGGTGTTTTCATTGGAGGTGTTATCTAAAAATTGTTTCCCCACGTATTTCCCGGCAAGCGATATGGAGAGGTTTTGTTTTTCTGCCTGAGAAAAAACGGACCAGGTGATTTCGCCGCGGGCGATTATTTCCGGCGAAAAAGCGAGGTTGGTATTGTCATGCATCAGGGTGTTTTGCCCGCCGGTATCCCAGTTATCCAGGTACTCTACAAATGTTTTTACCCTATTCTTACTGAAAGCGGCGTTCCCGGTCAAAACCAACCCGGGAAACACGTTCGCGTTAGCCTCCAGCTCTATACCTGCCCGATAACTGCGGGGCACGTTCGTTCGGGTATAAGCCCCCACATCATTGATCCGGCCGTCGAGCACCAGTTGGTTGCGATAGCCCATGTAGAAAAGCCCGGCGGAAAGGTTCCAATCTGCCTGCGCTGTTTTAATCCCAGCTTCCCAGTCGTACAAGCGCTCTGGTTTCGGCCGGCTGTCCGGAGTAGATTGGGTATAATCGTCGCGGTTCGGCTCCCGGTTTCCTACACCGAAGAATGCAGAAGCGCTCCAGTTTTGGCTGAATTTCCAATTAATGCCCGCTTTTGGGTTAAAAAATGACAAATTGGCCGTTTGCGTCACATTATTTTGGTTGTTATCAAACCCTAAAAACGAATACTGCACCTGCCGGAATTGCATGTCGACAAGTATCGACCAGCCCTGCTGGAAGTTCAATTCAATTTTACCAAAAATATTGGCGTCACGTTTGTCCCCTTCGTTATCATAATACAGGAAATCTTTGGGTGGGCCGAGGCGGGCCCAGATCACCTCCCCGAAATGCCGGCCTTCGTACCGGCTGTAAGCGCCGCCCAATAGAAATACCGGCGGGGCGGTTAATTGTGGTGGATTGAACAGTGGCGCCCAGCGCAAAGCGAAGGTCCCGCCATAAAAATGATTATCCAACCACCGGCGGCGGACCAGGTCGGTTCCCGTCAGGATGGTGTCGCCAAGAGTTATATCGGGCAGGTTATAATTTTCGAAGGCCTGGCCGGCTTTGTACTGCTCGTAGTAGCCGAATCCTCTGGTATAATGACCATTTAGCTGAAGGCTAAATCCTTTCGAGAATAGTCTTTTATAGTGCAAGAGGTAGTGGCGTTGCGTGTAGTTATCCACCTCGTCAGAGTAGGGTTCGCCGGCCTTTTCCGTCCCAGCCGTATTCGTCGTCCTCAGGCTGTCGATGCCCAGGTATTGGGCAGGCAGGCCGTTCCATGCCTGGTAGGTCACTTCGTTGCCGGAAAGGACGTGTCCTGATAAAGATTGCCGGTCGTCGATATACGTGCCGGAGAGGTGATACGAACGCAGATTGGCCGCGGCCCTGTCGATGTAGCCGTCGGATACGATTTGGGAAAGCCGCCCGGTAAAGGCAACCTTACCGCCCAGCAAGCCGGTACCGAGATGAGCGGAATGTTTGCGGGTAGCAAAAGAACCAATGGAATTGCTCAACGTTGCAAATGGTTCAGCGCTGACTCGGGAGAGATCAAGGTTGACTGTGGCGCCAAAGGATCCGGCGCCGTTAGTGCTGGCGCCCACGCCGCGCTGAACCTGGATTTCGGCTGCGGAGGCGGCCAGGTCGGGCAAATCCACCCAGAATACGCCCTGGCTTTCCGCGTCGTTCAGCGGAACACCGTTGATTGTCACGTTAATGCGCGTCGGGTCGCTTCCCCGTATACGCATCCCCGTATAGCCGATGCCTGTACCGGCGTCTGAGGTTTCCACCAAAGAAGGTACTGCGGACAGGAGATAGGGGACGTCCTGTGCCTGATAGGTTTTGGCTAACTGTTCCGCCGTGTAATTGGTATGCGGTACCGGCGACTTCGCGCTGGTGCGGGTCGCCTGAATGACGACTGTGCGCAACAGCATCGAATCGGGTAGGGGAGTGGTGTTTTGAGCGTTAAGAAAAACGGAACACCATAACAGAGACAAAGCGGCGGCGAGCGGCCTGCTTTCCCCGAAAAAATTAAACGTGAACATGTAATGAAAAAAATTGAGTGAAACATCCATTGCCGAAGGGGCTTCGGCAATGTAGTGATGTCACTACCCCTCTCCGTTCCCTTCCCGGCATGACCCGGGCAGGTTCGATGGGTGTAATCTCAGCCCCGAAGGGCACCCCGATGAGTTTAAGAGATCAAAGTTCCGAATATTTTATCAATCCGGGAAATTACCTGCTTCAGCCGGTTGGAATGCGCTCCGTGAAGCGTCAGGTAATTCGCCCCCATTGAAGAAAGCAGTTGCTCGTACCACTCAAAAAGGATGGTGCGTTCTTTGGAGTTTTCGCGTAAGGGATCGGGCTCCGGGGGAAAATCCGGGGTGCAAAGCAGGTATAAATCTGCCGGTTTGGGGTCTGTATAGCCTTTCTGCCAGCACCATGTACCATCGGGAGGGGCGCCAAACCGGTAATGTTCCCAAATTTGCAGTACCGTCCAATCGGTATCGCATACCAGTATAAGACTGGCCTGATCGCCATACCAGCGTTCCCAGGCTTGTTGCCCACGTCCGATCAAACTCAAGTCTGCTCGGGTGTACGGATAGCCGCTGTGCGCGAGATAAGAACGGGCAAATTCGGGCGACCATGCCGTTTTTAGTGCACCTGCCAGCGCTTCTGCCAACATCGTTTTTCCACTTGACTCCGGCCCGGTCAGCACAATTTTGAAAATATGTTGTTTAGTTTCTTTCATATTTTCCCTTTGATTCAAGGGCCCTATTTTTGCACCCGGAATAATTTATGACATGCACGATATTGAACCGCATTTTCGCTGGCGCGACTTTTATATAGCATCGGAAGATGAACGCTCCCCCTTTTATGGGCGCAAATACAGCGATTTTTATTTTGGAAACAAACTTTACAACTTTTATCTGCATCCGCAGTGGGACGAATTTGGGTCTGCCACGCTGTATGCCAAAATCCTGTTTGCCGATTACGAGGAAGGTTTTGCACTGATTGAACTGATTGGTGAATGGAACGACACGTTACACAACGATATCATGTTCCTGAAACGGGAAGTCGGGGATGCTTTGCTCCGGGAAGGGATCAATAAATTTGTGTTTTTTTGCGATAACGTCCTGAATTATCATGGTTCTGATGACGATTACTACGCCGAATGGGCCGAAGAAGTACAGGAAGACGGCGGATGGATTGCATTGCTGAATGTTCGGCTTCATGTAGAACAGGAAATGCATGATTCGCGACTGCACCATTATCTTAAGTTTGGAGAAGATTACAACGATTTGCTCTGGCGCAGCCAAAAGCCGCAGGTGGTGTTTTCCTTGGTAGAAGTTATGGTAAGTGGCAAAGTCAGACGCCTGGCCGGATAATTGCCGGAAAAAGCGACCTTTGCTGCAAATTTGTAGCAAATGCCTTCTAATTCTGAACAAGCGTCACAAAATACCCCCCCTGAGCCTTTTCGATCCGGGTTCGTCAATATCATCGGCCGTCCGAATGCCGGCAAGTCTACGTTGATGAACGCCCTGGTGGGCGAGCGCATGAGTATCGTCACACATAAGCCGCAAACCACCCGCCATCGGATTATCGGAATACTCAGCAGCGAAAATTTCCAGTTAGTTTTTTCCGACACGCCCGGATATGTCCGCGACCCGGCCTATAAGATGCACAAAACCATGAACCGTTTTGTGGAGGGCACACTCGACGATGCCGATCTGCTGCTGCTGGTATTCGATCTCAAGGAAGAATTGGAGGATGATAATCCATTGCTTGCCATGTTGAAAGGGGCAACAGCGCCGGTTTTATTAGTGCTGAATAAAAAAGACCTGGTGCATGAACAACGTATCGAAGACGCCCTGAACTGGTGGAAAAAAAGAACGGCCATAGCCGATCACATCGCTATTTCCGCCTTAAAAGGAGAGAACACGCAGGAATTGTTGCAAAAAATTCTATCCTATTTGCCCGAAGGCCCGGCTTATTTTCCGCCGGATCAACTCACGGACCGGCCGGAACGGTTCTTTGTCAGTGAAATGATCCGGGGGAAAATATTTGTCCTGTATGCCGATGAGATACCGTATTCCTGCGATGTAGGAATCGATTCCTACAAAGAATCAACGACGAACTCCGGAGAGCCCATCGTTCGGATCCAAGCTACGATATATGTGATGCGCGAGACGCAGAAGGCCATTGTGTTGGGACAACACGGAAGCGCGATAAAAAAACTGGGGATTGCAGCCCGGATGGAGATCGAACGGTTTATTAAAAGCCGCGTACATCTTGAACTAACCGTAAAAGTCCGGGAAAATTGGCGCGACGATGAAAGGGCTTTGAATCGTTTTGGGTATGAATAAAAAAAGACGGCAGGATGCTAACACCCTACCGTCAGAAATATAACCCCAAAAAACCTAAGGCAAAGATAACGCACTTGAAAAGTGCTGTGCAAGTATTTTACAAAAAATTTTTTTGAATGTTGAAAAATGAAAGAAAACCCTTCCTTTTTCTAGAAAAATACGCCGATTTGGTGCAAAAAAAAGTCCCTCCCCATTCATTAATGGAGAAGGACGTCATCAAAACACGCTTCATTTTAAACCTAGTATCTTAATCGCCTAAGCGAGTATGTCAGATTTAAGACGCAAAATTAGGTTCCATTTTTCGTAAAAACAACGCATTTGCCGGGTAATTTCGATTTATTTGCCGGAGCGTTAACTTTTAACACCAATTTATGGCCTCTCCGTGGAGTGCCGTAGTTTTGCTGCCTGCCTTCTACTATTTTATACGATGAAAAATATATTGATCCGAAATGCCCGTTTGGTCAACCGCGGTAAAATTCGCGAAGCCGATATCCTGATCAGGAAAGGCCGCATCGAACGTATCGATGCCGTTATCTCCATCCCGGCTGATCTTGAATTAGACGCCGGCGGACATTATGTAATCCCTGGAATCATCGACGATCAGGTGCATTTTCGGGAGCCCGGCCTTACACACAAAGCCACTATTGCCACCGAAAGCCGCGCGGCGGTGGCCGGAGGCGTCACGTCGTTTATGGAAATGCCCAATGTGCAACCACCATCTGTTACACAGGAATTGCTGGAAGCGAAATACCAAATAGGCGCCGCTGCTTCATTGGCCAATTATTCCTTTTACATGGGCGCAACCAATGATAATTTCGAAGCCGTGGCGCAAACGGATCCGGCTCGGGTATGCGGTATTAAGGTGTTTATGGGGAGCAGTACGGGCAATATGCTGGTGGATAATTTGTCCGCACTCGAGCGGATTTTTGCGGAGGCGCCAACCCTTGTGGCTACCCATTGCGAAGACGAAGAGACTGTTCGGCATAACTTGGAGCGGTATAAATCGAAATACGGCGACCAGTTAAGCGCTTCCTTTCACCCGAAAATCCGAAACGTTGAAGCCTGTCTGTTGTCGTCTTCGAGAGCGATAGCGCTGGCCAAACGGTTTAATACCCGGCTGCATATCCTGCATATTTCGACCCGTGACGAACTGGCTTTGTTTGATAACTCCATTCCGCTGGTTCAAAAGCGCATTACCTCGGAAGTCTGTGTGCATCACCTGCATTTTCATTCCGGCGACTACAAACGGTATGGTAATTTGATCAAATGTAATCCGGCCATCAAATCACGCGTACACCGCGATGCCTTGTTGCCTGCCTTGCTCGACGACCGCCTGGATGTAGTGGCCACGGATCATGCCCCGCATACCTGGGAAGAAAAAACGCAGCCGTATCTTCAGGCGCCTTCAGGTATACCCCTGATTCAACACTCCTTGAACGTTATGCTGGAGTTTTATCATGCCGGCAAAATTTCCCTGGAAAAAATCGTCGAAAAAATGTGTCACGCACCGGCGGTGGCTTTCCGGGTGAAAGAACGCGGATTTCTGGACGAAGGGTATTGGGCTGACCTGGCTATCGTGGATGTCAACCACCGCTGGGCGGTAACGGATGATTCCTTATATTATAAGTGTGGTTGGTCTCCTTTTACCGGCCATAACTTCCGGGGCAAAGTGCTGACGACACTGGTAAATGGCCACTTAGCATGGCATGAGGGCCGCCTGAACCAGGATAAAATGGGTGAACGGCTGCTGTTTGACCGCTAAAGGGAGCAATCTTGTCTTTTTTGATCAGTAAGTTTACCGAATAAACATTGAAATTTGCGGCCTTTAAAAAGGTTTGAAGGTTTGAAGGTTGCTGGTTTGAAGGTTTGAGGGTTGGACCGCAACCTTCCAACGAGCAACCTTCAAACCCGCAACCTTCAAACCTCCAAACCTCCAAACCCCTAAACCAGAAACCTTTTAACCAGCAACCTTTTCTACAAGCCTTACCCGCATGAAAGATTTGAAAAAGTATTTAGACGCTAATCAGGAGCGATTCCTAAACGAACTCCTCGAATTGTTGCGTATTCCATCCATCAGCGCCGACCCAAAGTATAAAGACGACGTACGGCGGATGGCGGAAGCCACGGCGGAGCATTTGCGCGCCGTGGGCCTGGATAAAGTTGAGGTATGCTCAACTCCGGGCCACCCGATCGTTTACGGCGAAAAAATGGTGAACCCGAAAGCGCCCACCATTTTGGTTTACGGGCACTACGACGTTCAGCCACCCGATCCACTCGACCTCTGGACTAGCCCGCCGTTCGAGCCTGTGGTCAAAAAAACGAAACTCCATCCGAAGGGCGCCATCTTCGCCCGCGGTTCTTGCGACGATAAGGGGCAGTTTTTTATGCATGTCAAAGCTTTCGAGATGATGTCGAAAAACGATACCCTGCCCTGCAATGTCAAATTTATGATCGAGGGCGAGGAAGAAGTCGGCTCGAAAAACCTGGAAAAATTTTGCCGCGACAACAAAAAGAAACTGGCCTGTGACATGGTGCTCATTTCCGATACCAGCATCATCGGCAACAATACGCCGAGTCTGACGGTGGGTCTGCGCGGCCTGTGCTACATGGAAGTGGAAGTGACCGGCCCAAATAAAGACCTGCACTCCGGCGTTTATGGGGGCGCTGTGGCCAATCCGGTCAATGTATTGTGTCAGATGATCGCTTCGCTGCACGACAAGAAAAACCGGGTTACCGTGAAAGGTTTTTACGACGACGTGGAAAAACTGAGCGCCAAGGAGCGCAAACGCCTGAACGATGCGCCTTTTGACGAAAAGACTTACATGAAGGACCTCGGTGTGGCTGAACTACGTGGGGAAGACGGCTATACGACCATTGAACGTACCGGTATCCGACCGACACTTGACGTGAACGGGATTTGGGGCGGCTATATCGGTGAGGGCGCCAAAACGGTGCTTCCATCAAAGGCATACGCCAAAATCTCCATGCGTCTTGTGCCGCATCAGGATCCGAAAAAAACAGAAAAGTTGTTCCAGAAACACTTTGAAAGCCTGGCGCCAAAATCCGTTAAAGTGAAAGTGACGGCGCATCACGGCGGGTATCCGGTTGTGGTTCCGACCAACTCCGTGGAATACAAAGCCGCAGAAAAGGCTATGGAGGCTACTTTTGGCAAAAAATCGCTGCCGCAGCGCGGTGGCGGCAGTATTCCCATTGTGGCGATGTTCGACCAGGTGCTCGACGCGCGCACCGTTCTGATGGGATTCGGGTTAGACTCGGATGACATCCATTCGCCCAATGAGCATTACGGCTTGTTTAACTTTTACAAAGGCATTGAAACCATCCCGTATTTCCACCAATTTTACGCGGAAATGAAGCGGGGTAAAAAATAAATTAAATACTCACTTTTCACCATCACTACTTTTTTTGAAATGAAAAAAACGGTAATATTAATGCTGGTTGCAGCACTTTTCAGTGGCAACATGAATGCTCAAACAACACTCAAGACCTCTCAGGATAGCGCCAGTTATGCATTCGGCATGTTGGTTGGCAAAAATCTGATGCGGCAATTGCCTCCCGATCTAAATATTGACATCGTGATGAAAGCGATGGGCTCCACACTCAAGGATGAGGCCCAACCTTTCGAACAGCAGGCGGCCAATGAAATTTTCAGCGCATTTAGCCAGCAAGCCCAGGCTGCTTCCGGAGAAAAAAGCAAAGCGGAAGGCAAAAAGTATCTGGAAGAAAACAAAAAACGCAAGGGCGTAACCGTCACGGCGAGTGGCCTCCAGTATGAAGTGTTGAAAAAAGGCAATGGGACAGAATCTCCTAAAGCGACCGATCAGGTAAAAGTGCACTACCACGGCATGAACATTGACGGATCGGTTTTCGACAGCAGCGTGGAACGCGGCGAGCCGATCTCCTTCGGCCTCAACCAGGTGATTGCCGGTTGGACGGAAGGCGTGCAACTCATGCATGTCGGCGATAAGTTCAAGTTCTTCATTCCGGCCGAACTGGCTTATGGCGAACGTAGTCCCAGCCCGAAGATCAAGCCGAACTCGACGCTGGTCTTTGAAGTGGAGTTGTTTGAGATCAACCCAAAAGAATAAGCAATAGTTGAATATCGAATATCGAACAGGGAATTTCGAATGCCGAAGTTGTGTAGCGTGTACAACATCACGGGATATGCTACGCAACTTCGATATTCAAAATTCCCTGTTCGATATTCGATATTAATGAAGTCCCTTTTCTATGCAAAACCTGCACTACCGGCTCTTGGCCATGTTGCTGATTTACGGCCTGCTCAAATTTTTTGGCGGCTCTTTCGGCCACTTTGTTTTATATCCGGTTACCCTGATGGTAACATTCCTGCATGAATTCGGCCATGCCCTCGGCGCTTTGCTCACAGGCGGCACGGTGGTCGGTATGCAAATTAATGCGGACGGTAGCGGATACACCCTTACCCGTGGCGGGAGTCACGCCGTGGTGCTGATGGGTGGTTACCTGGGGAGCGCCGTATTGGGCAATGTGCTGTTTCATATCGGCGCCCGTTACCGGGCCATGACACATCACACCTTGTTGGTGCTGGCCGGGCTGATGGCGCTGGCGGGCCTTGTCTGGTTCGAATCGTTTAGCAGTACGGGCATACTATGGGCTTTTGCGCTTGTGTTGGGCTTTATCGCCCTGAAAACCAATTGGGATCAGGACGTACTCATGTTTCTCGGCCTGACGACGGTGTTGTACATTATTCAGGATTTTGACGTGGGCCCGAAAAGCGACCTGGCGATGTATGAACAAGTAGTGGGGGTTTTCCCGTCGCAAATTTGGATGTATTTGTGGTTAGCGCTGGCGGGCTTGTTGTTTTTCTGGAACCTACAGCAGGTGTTTCGCCGGCGGTAAGAATTGAAACGTATGTTTCGTACTAATGGCTATTCCATGAAAATATCGCTCAAATCGATTTCCCGTTTAGTGATCGGCTACATGCTGGTTGCTTTTGGCTGGTGGGCTTTACATCAATGGAACGAAGGTCACCGGCTCTTTGAAACGGAAAAGGCGTTACTGGAAACCAGATATGAGTCGGCAGGCACGAACCAGACCCAACAACAAAAAGCAGAAGCGTATAAAAAAATTGAACGCCGCTGGCAAAAACAACAGCGTATGGTGTTGTCAGAGGGTATTTTTTTGACGCTCTGCCTGGCATTCGGCCTTTGGATGATCAATCGTGCCGCCAACCGCGAAGTAATGCTGGCCAAACAACGCCGCAATTTTTTGCTCAGTATTACCCATGAACTCAAGTCGCCTATCGCCGCATTACAATTGACCCTGGAAACGATTTCAAAACGAGAATTAAAACGCGAAACACTCGAAAAACTATGCTCGAACGGCCTGCGCGACGCCGTCCGGCTCCAGCAATTGGTGGAAGACCTGCTCCTGGCCGCCCGGTTGGAAGATAACTGGCGACCGCTTCCGGAGCCGTTGGATCTCGAAACCATCGTGCGCGACTGTGCCCGCAGTTTGCAAACCCGGTTTCCCAAGGCGAATATTCGGATTAACGTTCCTCCCAATTTTTTACCGGTACAAGCCGATAAGCCGGGCCTGACGGCGGTTGTTCAAAATTTATTAGAAAACGCCATTAAATATTCGCCGGACGGTGAAACCGTTGAGTTTACGGCCGAAAAAACCAACGGCAAACTGCGATTGACGGTAGCCGACCACGGTATTGGCATCCCAAATGATCAAAAAAACGCCGTTTTTGAAAAATTCTACCGTATCGGAAATGAAGAAGTTCGTAAAACAACCGGTACGGGACTGGGTTTGTACATTGTTAAACAAGTAGTATCGGCGCACGGCGGGACGATCACCGTGGCAGATAACCACCCCAAAGGCACTGTTTTTACCGTTGAAATTTGAAATATTTCCCGCTTTTTCCATTCTAAAATGAAACCTGTATCCCCGGCTGCAAATGCTTTCGAGCAACTTATCCTCGATTTGACGCCCCGTTACGGCGCCGGCGAAGCGCGAAGTATTGCCCGGATTATCTTCGAGGACGGCTTCGGAACGCGCCGGCCGGCAGAAAAAGTTTTTTCTCCGGAAGAAGAACAGCGTTTTTTACAAATTCGACAGCGCCTGTTATCCGGCGAACCGGTTCAGTACGTTTTGGGGCAGGCTGATTTTTTTGGGTTGAAATATACCGTCACGCCGGCAGTCCTGATCCCGAGGCAGGAAACGGAAGAATTGGTCGCCTGGGTGCTGGAATGGCTGAAACAAACGGAAAAGAAAGCGCAGGCCGTATTGGATATCGGTTTGGGGAGCGGATGTATCGCGGTAACCCTGAAGGTAAAACGACCGGATATCCGGTTGTTCGGCCTGGAAATTAGCCTGGATGCACTTCAGGTAGCCACCGAAAACGCCCGGCGTCTTTTGGGCAATACAACTTTCCAGTTTTATGCCGGCGATATACTGAGCCCTGAAGCGGCAGAAAATTTTCCGCCGCTCGATGTCATCGTTAGCAATCCGCCATATATTCCCAAACAAGAGCGCACGCTTATGCCCGACCATGTCGTGGCGCATGAACCTGAAATTGCCCTGTTTGTTGAGGACGATGACCCGTTGATATTTTACCGGGCCATCGCCACATTTGCCCGCCGAAAACTCTCGACTGGGGGCGCTCTTTTTTTTGAATGTAACGAATTCAATGCCAGCGAAGTAGCAGATTTACTCCGCGGGATCGGATTTTCAGCGGTAGCATTACGAACGGATATTTCCGGGGCAGAGCGGATGGTGCTTGGGATTTTGTAATTCTATTGACCCGTTCCTAAAAGAAAAGGCTCACGTGCCCCATCACATTCAACGGCGTTCCCGGCGTAAAATGAATTTCCGATACCGGTTCTAACTCATTGAACAGGCGGCTTTCCGTATCAAATTGTGCCTCGTTCCAGTTTCGGTTTAACAGATTTTGGACGGTAATGCCAATTTCAAACCGGGAATGAGTGAAATTCAGCACGGCATCGGTTAGAAAATAACCCGTGGCTACTACACTGTTGTCTTCGTTAGCGGGTCGGTCGCCGAGGTATCGGTAACGCAGGCTGCCGTTCAGGCCGTTTTTTAAGTCGAAGCTCAGCCCGCCAATGCTGGTCCAGGCCGCTGCCAATGGAATGTAGTTTTCTCCCTCGGGCGTATCGTCAGCGCGGGCGAGGGAATAATTGAGATCGGCGTCGGCGAAAAGCCAGGAAGACAACTGCCAGCGGGCGGCGAGGTCGAAACCCTGCCGGGTGGTTTGGCCGCTGGGTTCTACGACGGCCTCGTCGCCGACGTACACGAATTCCTGGTCGAGATGCAACCGCCAGGCGCCGAGAGTCAGCAGCAGGCGCGGCAGTACCTTTACCGTGGCGCCGCCTTCGAAGCCAAAGGCGCGGGGCAGAATTTCCCGGCCGTTTTGTGCCACGGCTACCCGGGTGTCGTTCGAGTGAAAACCGTAGCCTGAATTAGCAAATAACTGAAGGCGGTCGTTTATCGTAAAATATGCGTTCAATTTGGGGCTTGCCAGGCTTGCCGTTGCAATTTTTCGGTCGTAGGTGGGCTGCAATTTATCTACATACAGGAACTGAAATTGGTCGAAGCGTAGCCCGGGATTGAGTATAAAACGCTGTCCGAGTTTTATCTTTTCGTCGAGATAAAAACTGAAATTGAATTCATCTATATCGCCGAACGCTTTGCGCTCCGAAATGGCCTGACGACCGATGGTGCGCGACAGTTCAACATCCTTGACGGCATCGTGCCGGAAATTGATTCCCAGTTCTGTTTGCCATTCCACACCGCCTGTTCTATCCACCCGCATGTACGCGCCGTTGTACCCGAGCAGGTTCCGTTGTTCTTTTTGCCGGATTTGGTCGCCGTTCACCGGGTCATTCAGGAAAAAAGTGAAGTTGGAATATAATTCAAAAGCATAGCGGCTGTAGTACAACTGGTTTTTGACCAAACTCCCATCCGAAAGGGCCGTGGTGAGTCGAAGGTTGAGGTTGGTGCGGGAAGTGTTACCGCCCTCGGTATCATCAATGGCGCCAAAACGGCCGATTTGGCCGCTTTCCACGGCACGTTCGGGGATTTGGCCGGAGGCATCCCAGCGGCTGGTAAAAGCGCCGATGGAAGCATTCAGATAGGTGTTGTTCGTGATGGCCGCATTATATTTTAAAAAAGTACTAAAACGGTTATAGGCCTGCGGACTGTCGAAATAACCATCAGCGTAATAATACTCCGTGGCGATATAGGCATTTTGCGGGCGGGCGGATTCGGGTTTGTCTATCAGTTTGAATGCGCCCACCGTGCGAAAGGCGTTGAACTGCCCGGCGCTGACTTTCAGCAGGTTTTTATCCAGGGCATTTTTGGTTTGAAAGCCTACGTACCCGGCGGTGTTCAGGTTGCCGTAAGGGGCGTAATAGGGCCCTTTGGCGAATTGCACCCGATCGACGGTTTCCGGGATGAGGAAATGCAGGTCGGCATAACCCTGGCCGTGCGCATGCGAAACCATGTTGACCGGGATGCCGTCTACATCGAGGGCGATGTCGGTACCGTGGTCGATATCGAAACCGCGCAGGAAAATCTGCTCGGCTTTACCGCCGCCGGCGTGCTGGGCAATGAACAATCCGGGTACCATGCGCAACACATCCTGCGAGGTGTTGACCGGCCGGAGTGTGATATCCAGCGCCGGTATGGTTTGGCGGTTAATATCCGGGTCGGCGCTGATTACCACATTTTTGAGTTCAATGGGAGCGGGCGTCAGGAAGGATTTTACGGCAGCCGTTTCGCTGTCGCGCACTTCCACCTGTTCGGTCAATGTTTTAAAGCCTAAATAATGAATGGTCAATTCGTATCGACCGGCAGGCAGGTTGCTGAACTGGTAAAAGCCCAGTTCGTCGGAGTACGTTTTACCGGCGACCAGACCGCTGAGGGCAACCGAGGCGCCTCCCAGCGGGCTTTTGTTGGACGCGTCGAGGATACTGCCACGGATGCTGCCATTATGGGCAAAAGCGGGCAGAATAAAACAGAAATAAAGGAACGGAGTGAAAAAAGATTTCATGTTGTTTGATACGGTTAAAATGAAAACTGCTTCATTTACGAACCTGACCGGGATTCGGATTTATTTTCGGCTGCAAATTTATGACTCAATTGTCGATGTTCACGCCTTTTCGTTTTTTTTTACCGCTCGCTTTGCTGTTGGGCGGGCTGCTCGTTTTCATTACCCCGCCGTTTCAGTCTCCCGACGAATACAACCATTTTTTCCGGGCGTTTCAGGTTAGCGAGGGGCATTTTTCTCCGGAAACGTGGAATAACAATCGTTTGGGCGGCCATTTACCTTATAGCCTTGATTCGTTTAAAACCACTTTTTTGCCGCTGAAAGGTAATTATACCGCCAAAACAAGCCCGCAGGAGGTGCTGGATGTTTTGTCTTTGCGGCTAAATGCCGGTGATGCCCGATTTCTCGATTTTCCCAATACGGCGATTTATGCGCCCACCGGATATATCCCGCAGGCGATTGGTATCGCGTTGGCCCGAAATTTTACCGACCGTTGTTTGGTATTGTTTTACGTAGCGCGGTTGTTCAATCTGTTGTTCTGGACGGCACTGGTTTGGGCAGCACTGCAACGGATGCCTTTTCAGCGCCAGACGATGGCTTTTCTGGCATTGCTTCCGGCTTCGCTGGCCGTCGCATCTTCGTGCAATGCAGATGTGCTGACCAATGGTTTGGCGTTTTATGCCGTTGCAGTCTTTTGTGGATTAGTTCACCGGGTGACTCAAACTCAACAGGTGACTTTAAGTCGCCCGTTGAATAACCCTCGAGAAGGTGTAGCCATTGGCGTGGTGGCACTGATTGCGTTGAATAAGCTGGTTTTTGCGCCGATGGCGCTGTTGGCCGGCCTGGCCGAACTGGACAGGGGGACATCCTGGAAAACAGCGTTGCGGCGTTCCTTTGGTCCCTTAATCCTGGCGTTTACCCTTGCTATATGGTGGGGAATAAAAGCGCAAAACTGGTTCATTCCATACGACCGGTACGATCCTGTAGTACGGGATATGCAGACCTTGAATCCTGGTGTGGACCCGCCGGCACAAACCCGTTTTATCCTGGAGCATCCGGTTGTTTTTGTTGAAACGGTGGCTGTTTCATTTGCCCGGGCCATGCCTTCAACAGCGGCTCATTTTGTCGGAAAATTCGGCTGGGAGAAGAATTATTTGCCGGGCTGGATGATACTCCTTTTATGGCTGGGGCTCTTTGCCCTTGTTTTTACAGAAAAAAACCAACTTTCGCGCGCCCAACGCTTTTGTACGGGTGGCATCGTTTTGGTTTGCGTATGGCTCTGGGCGGCAACGATGTATGCGCTGTGGTGCCCAGTCGGAGCCCGGGAACTGGACAATTGGCAAGGTCGGTATTTTGTGCCGGTAGCGCCCCTGGTTGCGTTGGCAGTGGGAGTAGGGTGGGGGCAGCGTTGGGAAAAGTGGGTTCTGCCGGCGACCTTTTTCGTGCTGGTAGCCGGCAATTTCATGTTACTGGTTGCCGTGCTGCAACGCTACTATTAAATTTTACTTTCAAACGGCGACATCGCTGCGCACA
The DNA here is from genome assembly GCA_963169325.1 of Bacteroidota bacterium. Lineage (GTDB taxonomy): Bacteria > Bacteroidota > Bacteroidia > Chitinophagales > Saprospiraceae > M3007. The sequence goes on along the minus strand of CAUJEY010000176.1, from coordinate 9,024 downwards.
AATCCGTCCTCAATTTGTATGATACGGGTGCCGTATTGGGCATTTTTCTCCGAGTGGGTTACTTGCAGAATCGTCATGCCTTCGTTGTGCAGTTGTTTGAACAGGTCCATGATTTTTTCGCCCTGGGAGGAGTGCAGGTTGCCGGTGGGTTCGTCGGCCAGCAGCAGTTTGGGTTTGCCGATGATAGCGCGGGCGACGCCGACCAATTGTTGCTGGCCGCCCGAGAGCTGGGCCGGAAACAAGTCTTTTTTAGCCACCATATTGAAGCGGTCGAGAATATCGGCCACCATGGATTTACGTTCAGCACTTTTTATATTGCGGTATAACAACGGCGTTTCGATGTTTTCATACACCGTCAGTTCGTCGATGAGGTGGTAAGCCTGAAAAACAAAACCGATGTAGTGTTTGTGTAAATCTGTGCGCCGGCGTTCGTTGAACTGGTGCACCGGCTCGTCGTAATAGTAGTATTCCCCGGTATTCGGTTCGTCGAGCATCCCGATAATATTCATCAGGGTCGATTTGCCCGCGCCGCTGGGGCCCATAATCGTGACGAATTCTTTTTCCCGGATATCCAGATTGATGTCGCGCAATACCCAGGTTTTCTGGGGGCCGTTTTGGTGGTAGCGCTCGATGTTGCGAAGTTTGATCATACTTTTAAAAGGTTTCTGGTTGGAGGGTTTGAAGGTTTCTGGTTGGAGGGTTTGAAGGTTTCTGGTTGGAGGGTTTGAAGGTTTCTGGTTGGGGCCGATCATGTGAAGTCAAAGGATATGCCAAGCGGTTATAGCAGTTTGGGGGTTGATGAAAATTTGGCGGGATTTCGTGCGGTCTGTTCAATCCCAGACCCAGCCCCTCCCCCAAATGGGAGGAGGGCTTGATCTCGTTTAAAATCAGGGCTTTATGATGGGGCAAGCCCCCCTCCCATTTGGGGGAGGTGTTGGGAGCGGGGTTGAAAAACCAGCACGAAATTTTCCATCATTTTAATTTAAAAAAGCCTGCCTCACGAGGTATTCGCCTCCGACTAAAGTATCGCCTTTGCGCCGAAATCGGACATTGCTGTCCGGAAATGAACACTACGTCGGCTACTATTTCTTTTTAAACGACCAGGTAACCCACATGCGGGCCGCCTCTGTGCCGTCGGGCAAACGTCCCACCGACAGAAGGCGCAATACCCGACCTTCGCCGCTGTCTATGGCTTGTTGTATTGTTGCTGTTACGAGGAGACCGTCTTCGCAGCTGAACAACAAAGGGGCGCCGGCTTTTTTCAAAAATTCAGCCTCCATTTTTACAACCAGCATCGATACGGGCGGCCCTTCCTGCAGTGCTGCGAGCGCCAACAAGCCGGTAGACATTTCTGCCGCCGCGCATTGAGCAGCAAAGTAAGTGGAGCGAAACGGATTTTGGGAACGCCAGCCATAAGGCAAGCGGATAACCGCGCGTTCCCGGTCGCAAAACGCCACACGGATGCCCATAAACCAGGCCGCAGGCAGTTTCCAAATCAGAAAAAGACGAAAGAGAAAAGGCGAGTTAATTCGCCGCAGAAAAGTGGCTTTGTCCATTTTTTGTCAAACCGGAACTTTTTTCAGCAAAAGTATTGTTTAAATAACCATTAATTCTTTTCAAAGCCAATAACTATTTTAAGTTTTCTGCTAAATTTGAGGCATTATTTGGTAACAATGGGCTTCTGGTTGCAGGGTTTCTGGTTAGAAGGTTTACGGAAAAAGAAAACAAGCTAAACTAAGCAAATTATGAACTGGAGAAGACTTAACGGTCAACGTATCGAACAGCCTTTGCTTGCCGCGGTAGAAGAAACCATCCGCCGCGAACGGGCAGCCGGCTACAAATTGAAGGTGTGTATCGGCACCGACTCGCAAGTGGTCGGCGAAGAGGTACACTTCGCTTCGGTCATCGTCTTTTTGCGGGAAAAACGCGGCGGCTTCATGTTTATTTCCAACGACAAAAATTTGCGCAAAATGACCCTGCGCGAACGGATGATCATGGAAGTCGCGCGCTCCGTGGAGGTAGCCTACTCCCTTTGCGCATTGCTCGACCAATACGACGTGGCGCTTGAGGTGCATGCCGACATCAACACAGATCCGGCGTTTGAGAGCAACACCGCGCTCAAGGAGGCTATGGGGTACATTCTCGGCATGGGTTTCGTATTCAAAGCCAAACCCGACGCCTTCGCTTCCTCGTCTTGTGCCGACAAGGTGATTTAATGTGGTCAATGAGATCAATGAGGTCAATGAGATCAATGAGGTCAATGAGGTCAATGAGGTCAATTTTAGAAAATAACTGTTTTATTTGGTAAGAGGTGGCCAGTGGTCGCCTCTTTTTTTGCCCGGCACTGCGTCGTTGCGGTGTCGGGCATTTGCTTTTAGCCGAAACAAGTCGAACGTTTATCGAATCCAATCGTTTATCATTTTAAATCTGCGCAATTTTGCGCCGGTTTTAACGCCCATTGTTCATTATTAAACTAAGTTTATGAAAGGAATTATTCCGTTTATTCTTTTTCTGTTCGTTTGCCTGGCGCCTGCAGCCGGGCAAAATATCAAATTCACCGAGTACGATCTGCCCAACGGCCTGAAAGTGCTGTTGCATGAAGATCATTCCACCCCGATTGTGGCCGTTTCGGTGATGTATCATGTGGGTTCAAAAAATGAAAAACCCGACCGCACCGGCTTCGCCCACTTCTTTGAACATCTGTTGTTTGAAGGTTCCGAAAATATCAAACGCGGCGAATTCGACGACTACATCAGCAATGCCGGTGGCATGAACAACGCCAACACCTGGTACGATCGCACCTATTACTATGAAGTACTGCCCAGCAACCAACTCGCCCTCGGCCTTTGGCTCGAAAGTGAACGTATGTTGCACGCCAAGGTCGAACAGGTGGGTATCGAAACGCAACGGCAGGTAGTAAAAGAAGAACGCCGCCAGCGGGTGGATAACCAGCCTTACGGCCGCTTGTTGGAAGAGGCTATGCAACGCCTCTACACCAAACACCCTTACCAGCACTCCGTTATCGGCTCCATGGATCACCTGGACGCTGCCAAGGAGGAAGATTATGTACAGTTTTACAAAGATTTTTACCGCCCGGACAACGCCATTCTCTCGATTGCCGGCGATATAGACATCGAACAGACCAAAAAATTGATCGATGTTTATTTCAAAGGTATCCCCAAGGGCAAAACCGAAATCTTTCGCCCGAAAATTGTGGAACCGCCGATAAAATCGGAAATCCGCGATACCGTGTACGACAATGTACAATTGCCGGCCGTGATTTTTACCTATCACATCCCTGCGCAAGGCACCCCCGATTTTTATGCCGTAAAAATGCTTTCCATGGCGCTCAGCCAGGGCGAAAGCAGCCGGATGAACAAATCTATCGTGGATGAGCAACAGAAGGCCGTTGCAGCCGGCTCTTTCACCTTCGACCTGGAAGATCCGGGCCCCAGCATCATGTTCGCCATTGCCAATATGGGAGTCAATCCCGCCGACCTGGAGAAGGCCATGGATGACGAAATCGCCAAGGTGCAGCAGGAACTGATTTCTGAAACGGAGTTTCAAAAAATACAAAACCAAGTCGAAAACGACTTTGTGACAGCCAACAACACCGTGGCAGGTATCGCTGAAACCCTGGCTAACTATGAAATGTACTACGCCGACGCTAACCTGATCAACACCGAACTGGAACGTTACCGCAAAGTAACCCGCGAAGACATCCAGCGCGTGGCGAAAAAATACTATCCAAAGAATGCCCGCGTCGTCTTGTATTGGTTGCCGAAAGGGAAACAACCGTAAGGTTGTGACATCTTATTGACCATGTGGCTTTGAGTTGCCCGGCCAATAACCCCCAGATTTACTACAATTAAAAGTGTAGTAAATATAACTTAAACTTATTCAATCAGATATACAGATTTCATTTATGAAAAATTACCGCATCATATTGATCGCCGCCCTGTTAGCGACGATCGCCTTTTTTCCTGAACTATCTGCTCAAAACCAAACCAAAAGCGGCGCTCCGGTAATTCCGGTGCCCAGTGGCGAGGTTCGGAAAGGCTCCCCTAAAGCCGGTACGGCTCCGAAAATCCAGATTGGAAAAGCGGAAACCAATAAGTTGTCAAACGGCCTGACGGTTATTGTGGTGGAAAACCATAAACTGCCCCGCGTTTCTTTCCGGGTATTTGTCAATTACGACCCCGTGCAGGAAAAAGAGTCCGCCGGCTACATCGACATGATGGGCGAATTGCTCACAAAGGGTACGACAACCCGCACAAAAGCCAAAATCGATGAGGAAGTAGACTTTATCGGCGCTTCCTTGTCTTCCGATCCGAATGGCGTTTCCGGCGCCTGCCTGAGCAAACACACGGATAAACTGCTGAACCTGATGTCCGATGTACTGCTGAATCCGGCGTTCCCGGAAGCGGAACTGGAAAAAGCCAAACGCCGGCAGGAAAGCAACCTGGCATCGGCCAAAGACGATGCCAATGCTATAGCCGCCAACGTCAGTTCGGTGCTCCGCTATGGAAAAGATCACCCTTATGGAGAAGTGATGACCGAAGAGTCATTGGCTAAAATAAACCTCGATCAAATCCGGAAGCATTATGAAACCTACCTTAAACCGGGCATTGCCTATTTAGTAGTTGTCGGCGACATTTCAAAAGCCGATGCCATGGCAAAAGCGGAGAAATACTTCGGCAAATGGGCTAACGCCAAAGTCCCGGAACATAAATACGCCACACCGAAAGCGCCCGAAAAAGTACAGGTCGATTTGGTACATAAACCTGGCGCTGTTCAGTCCGCTATTAATATTACCTATCCGGTTGAACTGCCGCAAAACAGCCCGGATGTCATTCCTGCCCGCCTGATGAACGTCATTCTGGGCGGTTATTTCAACAGCCGGGTGAATGCCAATTTGCGGGAAGGACACGGATACACTTATGGCGCCCGCACAGCCCTTTCTGCAGATGAATTAGTCGGCAATTTCAATGCCACGGCCGGTGTGCGCAATGCGGTAACCGATAGTTCAATTATCGAGTTTTTGAAAGAACTAAATCGCCTGCGCACCGAAAAAGTGCCTGCAGAAGAACTGCAATTAGTGAAGAACGTGCTAACCGGTCAGTTCTCCCAAAACCTGGAACAACCCGGCACGATCGCGAACTTTGCCCTGAACATTGCACGGTATAACCTGCCCGCCGATTATTATGAAAAATACCTGGAAAAACTGCAAAACGTAACGGCAGAACAAGTGCAGGCTATGGCGCAAAAATATATCCATCCGGATCGTGCACACATCCTGGTTGTGGGTAATAAAGAAGACGTGGCTGAGCGCTTGAAGCAATTTTCGAAGGACGGCAAAGTCAATCTTTATGACATTTACGGCAACCCGGTAAAGGATGCCAAAGTAAGCATTCCTGCCGGCGTTACCGCCCAAACGGTTTTGTCTGATTATGTCAATGCCATCGGAGGCGTTCAGAAAATTAATGAATTGAAAGATTTGCAGTCCTCCATGGTAATGAGTATGCCCGGCCAAAGTTTCAATATGACTACGGCGCAAAAGGGCGGTAAAAAAATTGTCGTTGATATGATGATGGGCGGACAAGTCATTTCGCACCGGGTGTTTGACGGCGAAAAAGCCATGGAATCCGGTATGGGCGGCGAACGCGCGCTGGAAGGAGAAGAATTGGAAGACCTCAAAGAACAAGCCCTGTTCAGCAAAGAAGCCAACTACGCATCGGCGGGCTATAAACTGGCCCTCAAAGGTATCGAAGCCATCGAAGGCAAAAATGCTTATATACTGGAGGTGGAGCGCCCCGACGGCAAAAAAACGACAGAGTACTACGATATGACCACCAGCCTTAAAGTTCGGGAAGTGGCAACTCAGCCCGGTATGGATGGGCAACCCACTACCGTAACCATTAATTTTGGCGATTATAAAGCGGTAAACGGCGTTCTGTTCCCGCACAGCCTCAGTGTTTCCGGGATTTTCCCCGTACCTATGAAAGGAGCGGTTACGGAGATGAAAGCCAATGCAGGCGTGGACGACAAGGCTTTTCAATTGAAATAAGCTGTTTTTTACCGGAAGGAAGACTAATTTTGCCATTTTTTTATCAAATCAAACCAACCATGTTACAATTTATTTTTCTGCAAGCCGGTCCGGGTGGAAGCCCGCTTATCGGTATGTTATTTCCCCTGCTTATTATCGTTGTATTTTATTTTTTCCTGATCCGCCCACAGGTAAAGCGGCAGAAGGAACAGCAAAAGTTTATTAACGAACTGCGTGAAGGAATGGAAGTGGTCACCAATGCCGGTATTATCGGCAAGGTTACCCGGATTGACGACAACATCGTTCGTCTCCTGATCGACGAAAAAACCTACATGCGTGTGCTGAAACAAACTATTACCGGCGAATTCAAAGGCTGATTTCTCAACAATAAAAATCAAACTGATCATGCGTCGCGATCATGAAATAGACTATGTCATCCACGGGGAGGAGATGCAATGTGTTGAAATAGAACTCGATCCGCAGGAAACAGTGATTGCCGAATCCGGCAGTTTTATGTTTATGGACGAAGGTATCGAGATGGCCACCGTTTTTGGCGACGGCAGCGGCCGGGCACAAGGGTTTTTCGGCAAATTAATGACCGCCGGCAAACGCCTGCTGACCGGCGAAAGCCTGTTTATGACCACCTTCACCAATATTGTAGTGGGTAAACAAAAAGTCACCTTTGCCGCGCCTTACGCCGGCAAAATCGTGGCCCTTGACCTGATGCAATACGGCGGAAAGATCGTTTGTCAAAAAGACGCTTTTCTCTGCGCGGCAAAAGGCGTCGAAGTCGGTATCGAATTTCAACAAAAATTGGGCACCGGCTTATTCGGCGGAGAAGGATTTATCATGCAGAAACTGGAAGGCGACGGCATGGCTTTCGTACACGCCGGCGGCTATATCCTAGAGCGTGAACTGGCCGTCGGGGAAACCCTTCGCGTGGATACGGGCTGTATCGTAGCCTTTACCCAGCGCGTGGACTACGATATCCAGTTTGTAAAAGGAATCCGGAATATGGTATTTGGCGGGGAAGGACTCTTTTTTGCGCAATTGCGCGGTCCCGGTAAAGTCTGGCTGCAATCCCTCCCGGTGAGCCGCCTGGCCGCCCGTATCCTGCAATACGGCGTCGGACGCGGCAAAGAAGAAGGCAGCGTTCTCGGCCGTTTGGGTAATGTGCTGGACGGAGACGGATTCTGAGAATATCGAATATCGAACAGCGAATTTTGAATTTCGAAGGAGCGTAGTGTGTACGACATCACGGTAATTGCTACGAAACTTCGATATTCGATATTCGCTGTTCGATATTCGATATTCAATTTCCAAACCCTTTTAAGTCCTCTGTTGTTAAGGCCCGGATGAAATCAGTTGCCAATTCCCATCCGGTTGCCTTGTTTTGGTTTCGCCGCGACCTTCGCCTGGAAGACAATGCGGGTCTGTACCACGCCTTGAAAGGCGCACTTCCTGTTTTACCCGTTTTTATTTTTGATTCGAATATTCTGGATGATCTGCCGGAGCGGCAAGACGCCCGGGTAGAATTTATCCACCATGCCGTGGCCGGGCTGAAACACATACTGGAGGAACAGGGAAGTACCCTGGTGGTGCGTCATGGAAAACCGGAACAGATTTGGCCGGAATTGCTCCGGGATTATCCGGTCGGGGCGGTGTATACCAACCGGGATTATGAGCCCTACGCCCTGGAACGCGATACTGCCGTTCAGTCTTTTTTAGCGGCGGCAAATATTCCGTTTTATACGTTTAAAGACCACGTCATTTTTGAAAAAGACGAAATCCTGAAAGACGACGGCACACCTTACACGGTGTTTACACCCTACAGCCGCAAATGGCTCGCGAAGTTGCAAACCCGCCGTTTTGTCCCGGCAGATGGGAGTGGTGCGGAAAACCCCGTTTCCTTTTATCTCACATCCTATCCAACGGCTAAATATTCCGGCAATTTTTTTAAAACCCCACCCGTCGAAATGCCCACCTTGGCGGAAATCGGCTTCCATCCGGCGGGGATCCCGTTCCCGCCTGTAGAAGTGGCACGCGGGCTGATCCGGAATTACAACCAAACGCGGGATTTTCCGGCCATCGACGGTACGTCGCGTCTGGGTGTTCATTTCCGCTTTGGCACCATTAGCATCCGGGAAAAAGCCCGGCATGCGCAACTACTCAACGATACCTACCTGAATGAATTGATTTGGCGTGACTTTTACAGTCAAATTCTGGCGCATTTCCCGCGTGTTGTCGCACAACCATTTAAGCCGCAATATGCGCATATTCCCTGGCGGGATGCGCCGGAGGAGTTCCGGCGCTGGTGCAACGGGCAAACGGGTTACCCGATTGTGGATGCCGGCATGCGGGAACTGAATGCCACGGGGTATATGCACAACCGGGTCCGGATGATCACAGCCAGTTTTCTGACCAAACATTTGTTGCTCAACTGGCAGTTAGGGGAGGCATATTTTGCCCAAAAACTACTGGATTTCGATCTCGCCAGCAACAATGGCGGCTGGCAGTGGGCGGCCGGTTGCGGCACCGATGCGGCGCCGTATTTCCGGATTTTTAACCCGGCCGAACAAACGCGGAAATTTGATCCGGAACGCCGGTACATCCGCCGCTGGGTACCGGAATTGGATACGCCGGCTTACCCGCTGCCCATCGTAGATCATGTTTTTGCCCGGCAGCGTTGTTTGGAGACGTATAAAAAAGCGTTGCCGGCGCCTTAATACTTAGTATTAATTAAAATCTCTAAAGAACTCTAATGTCGCCTACTTTATTCATTCCGCAACGCGTGAATCGGGTTGGCCAATGCCGCCTTTATACTCTGGAAACTGACCGTAACGACCGTTATCACCATCGCTGCCAGCCCTGCCAGGGCAAATGTTTCCCACGACAACTGGATGCGGTATTCAAATTGTGCGAGCAATTTTTCCAGTAGCCAAATGGCCGGTGGCACGGCCAGCACAAACGCAAGGAGT
>CAUJEY010000175.1 GCA_963169325.1 Bacteroidota bacterium | reverse complement strand
CGGACTGTCGCCGGTGAACAGTTCGGTTGGCGAGATGGTATTGCCGTCGCTTTTGCTCATTTTTTTGGCATTTAGCAACAGCATGTTGGTATGCAGCCAGTAGTGGGCCGGGGCGCAACCGCAAGCGCCGTGGTTTTGGGCCACTTCGTTTTCGTGGTGTGGAAACTTCAGGTCATTGCCGCCGCCGTGGATATCGAAGGTCAGGCCGAGGTATTTGGTGCTCATGGCCGAGCACTCGAGGTGCCAGCCTGGGAATCCATCTGACCAGGGGCTTTTCCAAACCATGATATCGCCCGGGCGGGCTTTCATCCAGATGGCGAAATCGGCAGGGTCGTTTTTTTCCTCCTGGCTTTTGAGGTTTTCCCGGCTTTCGGCAAGCAGCTCGTCCAGCACACGGCCGGAAAGTTTGCCGTAGATGCCGGGGTTTTCCTGGTCGAATTTGCGTGTATTGAAATAAACCGAGCCGTTGCGCTCGTAGGCATAGCCCCGCTGAAGTATATCCTGCACCATTTCGATCTGCTCGGGGATGTGCCCGGTAGCCCGCGGCTCGATGCTGGGCGGAAGGGTGTTTAACAGGCGCATCATTTCGTGGAAATCCACCGTGAATTTTTGCGCCACTTCCATCGGCTCGAGTTTGGCAATATGGGCGCCTTTCGCCATACGGTCTTCCCCATCGTCGGTCAGGTGGCCCACATCGGTGATGTTGCGCACGTAACGCACTTTATAGCCCAGGTGCATCAGGTAGCGGTAGATGATGTCGAAACTGACGAACGTGCGGCAGTTGCCCAGGTGGACATTGTAGTATACGGTGGGGCCGCAGACGTACATGCCGGCGTGTCCGGGGACGATGGGCTGAAAATCCTCTTTTTTGCCGCTGAGGGTATTGTAGAGTTTGAGTGTGCGGTCGGTTGTGTTCATGGGCGCAAAGATAGGGAATGTGGTTGGAAGCCGGCCTGCCGGCGGGCAAGGTTTTTGTTTAGCGGATGGTCAAAGTTTCCGGTACATGATGTAAGCATTCGTCAGGCCATGTTGCCGGTGATTGAACGCCTCGGGTATTTCCCCGATGATTTTAAAACCCAGCTTCTGCCACAGCCGCACCGCGCCTTCGTTGCTCTTTACCACGATGTTGAACTGCATGGCCCGGTAGCCGAGTCGTTTGGCTGCTGCCAGGGAGTACTCGCACATGGCTTTTCCTACCCCTTTGCCCCGGGCTTCCGGCGCTGTCAAATAGCCGGCGTTGGCGATATGCGAGCCGAGTCCGGGTTGATTGTCTTTAATCATAAAGGTACCGACCACCTTACCGGCCAACGTTGTAACGTAGGTATGTTTATCGGGCGCAAGCCAATAGGCCAGCATTTCTTCTCTTGAGCTTGTAGGGCTAAAGGCAAGCGTATCCCCGGCAGAAATAACCGGATGGATGATGCGCCAGATGTCGTCCTGGTCGGTTTGCGTGGCCCGTCGAATTTCCATCATGTACTACGTTTAGTATTTCTTGATTCATTCGCTTTCACTCCCGTGTTTTGAAGTTTTCACTTTGGTAAATTTTCACTTAGCGCCGTCCACACCGGGTCTTCCCCCGGTACCGGCGCCTCCATTTGCATCCACTCGCCCGAGCCCGGGTGTTCGAAAGCCAGTCGCCAGGCGTGCAGGTGGATAGATCGATCGCGGTTGCCGCGGCGGGCGCCGTATTTCACGTCGCCTTTGATGGGGCAGCCGATGGCGGCCAATTGTGCCCGGATCTGGTGATGTCTGCCGGTGATGAGCCGGATCAGGAGCAGGTGATAACGTTGGCTGCTGCCGAGCAGGCGGTAATGGAGATCGGCGCGCTCGGTGTCGGGCAGTTCTTCCGGGGAGGCGATCGCGCGGTTTTGGCCTGCTTTTTTTTGCAGGAAATGGACGAGTGTTCCTTCCGGTTCCGGCGGCAGCGCACTCACCACCGCGAGGTATTCTTTCTCTACCAAATGATGCTGGAACTGCCGTTGCAGTTCGGTCATGGCGGCAGGCGTTTTGGCCAGCAACAGCACGCCGCCGGCCGGTCGGTCGAGGCGATGTACGGGGTGCAACGACTGTAAACAATGGGTTTCGGCCCATTGCAGCAGCGATTCATCGCCGGTTTTATCCGCCTGAGCGGGCATGCCGGGCGGTTTGTTGGCGACCAGGATCGCGGAATCTTCGTAGAGAATATCAGGCATACGAGTAATTTAAAACCTCCTATTTTTGGCCAAAAATAACATCATGCGCCTGTTGTTGCTCCTTTTTATCGGTTGTTTCGTTGCTAAACTAACTGCTCAGTCTGATTCGTCGCTCCTGCTGAAGCCGGAGCGCCTGACGGACAAGGAAATTTTGACCCGCGACCCGGGGCAACAAAAGTTAAAGGCCATATCGGCGACGCGTTCATTGGAGGAAATCGATCAGTTGCCTTTTTCAGTATGGGTGGTAACGGCCGACGATATTTCGCGCAATGGATTTGTCACGCTGGGCGATGTACTGCGCGCCGCGCCGGGGGTACGGGTTTCGCAGCCGGGCAATGCCCTGGAAGGCGAAACCTTTATGATACGCGGGCTCCCGGGCAATCAATACGTGAAGATTTTGATCAACGATGTTCCCATAAAACCTGCCGCGGCTTTGGGTATGCCGATCGGCGCGCAGCTGCCTATTCGACAGGCCGAACGTATCGAATTTTTCTTCGGTCCGGCAGCTATCACTTATGGCGATGGGGCTTGCGCGGGGGTGATCAATATTATTTTGAAAGAAACGGAGCGTCCCATCTTTACCCAGGCAGACCTGGCGTTCGGCAGCCTGGGCTACAACAGCCTTGACCTGATGCTGGGCGGAAAATTGTTTAAAGACCAGAAGGTTTTCCGTTTCAGCCTGTACGGTAGCAGCACGGTGCGCGGACGCACGGATATTTTTTACGACGACAACCTGTTTACCACTAAAAATTATCTCCCCCTGGGCCTGGACTCCACTGTTTATACCAACCGGTTTAATTACCGCCCCCGGGATGCTGATGGCGCCAGTGTAGCCAGAACTGCGCAGGTGCCGCACGAAAGCCGCCTGCTGGGTATTAACCTCACCTGGCGCGGTATGCGATTCAATTACAACCGCATGCAACGCTTCGACCATAGTTCACTGGGGCTGAGTCCGCTGGCAGTGTCATATACCAACCCATCCAACCGTATTGCCGAACAGATCGAAACCTTTGCTTTCAGTTTTCAAAAACAACGCGCCCGGCGGACGGCGACCAACACCTTTTCCCTGTTGCGGTACAAAATAGACAATACCTCTACATTCACCCCGATTTTCGACCGGCTGAGTACGGCGATGTATTATGCCAAACGCCCGGATATTCAATCAAATACCGAACAAAAAACGATTCTGGACGACCTTTACCAGCGTTATTCCTCCAATGAGCGATATTTCATTGGCAACGGGATAGACTTTCGTTTCGAGTCGCGCATAGATGCGACCCTCCGGCCCAACCTCTATCTAAATACCGGCGTTCAAACGAATTTTGGCGGCGGCACACCGCTCACGGGCTACTTCTCCAGCCCCACTCAGGTAAATCTTTCCGGAGACACGGATCCGTATTTCGTTAAACCGTTTGCCGCAAGTGCTGATGGTGATCTCGATTTCCATCTGTTCGCTCAGTTATACTGGCGCGGCAAAAAAATGACTGTGATCGGTGGTTCCGCCGTAAATCTGTCGGTTCTATATGGTCTGGATTATGCACCGCGGTTGGCCTTGCAATACCGGCTCGACAGCGCCTGGTCGGTACGAGCCAGCTATGCGGAATCTTTCCGGCGACCTTCGGTTTTTGGAAATATTAATTCGTATGTAATTGATATAATATCCGACCCCTCCAACCCGTCTGCGAGATTGGGCGGAAACTTGCTGGCGGAAACGGAGCGCATCCGGCAAGCCGAACTGGGCGTCCGGCGCCTTTTGGAGGACTTTACAACAGACCTGTCGTTCTTTTACCAGGA
>CAUJEY010000174.1 GCA_963169325.1 Bacteroidota bacterium | reverse complement strand
GAACGATACCCCGACCTGCCCAAAACCTCCGGGCGCATCGTCGACGGCCTCTTTTACCGGCACTGGAAAGCCTGGCACGATTACAAATACAGCCAGGTTTTCTACATCCGCTACCAGGACGGCAAAACGAGCGGCGAACCCGTCAATATCCTGAACGAGCGCTTCGACAGTCCGCTGCGGCCCATGGGCGGCATGGAACAAATCACCTGGGCGCCCGAAAGCCGCGCCATCGTGTACACCTGCCGGAAACTGAACGGCACGGCGGAAGCGCAAAGCACCAACGCCGATTTGTACCGCTTCGATCTGAACTCCGGCAAAACAACCAACCTGACCGAAGGACTGCCGGGCTACGATATCGACCCCGTCTTTTCACCCGACGGGCAATATCTCGCCTGGACGAGCCTCGAAGAGCCCGGCAACGAAGCCGACCGCACCCGCCTGATGCTGCTCGACCTGCGCACCAACCAGCGCCGCGAACTCACCGAAGGCTGGATATACGAAGCCAACCACCCGCAATGGGCGCCCGATGCCAAATCCTTGTATTTCCTGAGCTCCAACGATTATACCTACCAGATTCACCAGATCAACCTCGGCGACCGCAAAATCCGCCGCATCACGGAAGGTTTGCACGATTACACCGCCCTGATGGTGGCCGGCAACCGGCTCGCGACCACGCGGGTATCTATGACCACGCCGGCCGAGGTATATGTGGTGGACCCCAAAACGGGCGTCTCGCAGGCCGTTTCATCCGTTACCGCAGACCCCTGGAACAATATCGCCCCCGCGCGGGTGGAGCGCCGGACGGTAAAAACGACGGACGGCAAGGACATGAACGTCTGGCTGGTACTGCCGCCCGATTTTGACGCCAAAAAGAAATACCCGGCATTATTGTATTGCCAGGGCGGCCCGCAATCGGCGCTCAGCCAGTTTTTTTCGTATCGCTGGAACCTGCAACTGATGGCTTCGCAGGGCTACGTGGTCGTGGCGCCCTGCCGGCGCGGGATGCCCGGCGGCCCTTACGGCCAGGCCTGGAACGCCGCCATCAGCGGCGACTGGGGCGGACAAGCCATGCAGGATTTGCTGGCCGCCGGTGATGCCGCCGCCAAAGAACCCTTTGTGGATGCCGGGCGTATGGGCGCGGTGGGCGCCAGTTTCGGCGGGTACTCGGTGTACTGGCTGGCCGGCAACCACAACAAACGGTACAAGGCGTTCATTTCCCATTGCGGCATGTTCAACACGACCAGTTGGTACGGAACTACCGAGGAATTGTGGTTCGCTACAAAGGACTTCGGGGGTTCGCCGTATTGGTCCAACCCAAACGACCCGTCGTGGGGCAAGTTCAGCCCGCATTTGTACGCCCAAAATTGGGATACGCCCATCCTCGTGATGCACAACGAACTGGATTTCCGGGTACCGTTTTCCGAAGGCATGCAAGCTTTTCAGGCGGCGCAACTGCGCGGGATACCGTCCCGGATGGTTAGTTTTCCTGATGAAGGGCACTGGGTAGCTAAAGCGCAGAATAGTTTGCTGTGGCAGCGGGAGTATTTCCGGTGGCTGGATACTTATTTGAAATAGTAGTGTGCCGGGGGCGTCCTATTCCATCTGCTCCTTCGCCGTCCGGATCAAATCACAAAATGCGGCATATTCCTCCACATCACGGTCTATACGCCACTCGTGAATGGTGTCCCCGATCTTGATTTTTACAAAATACAAACCTTGATCGTAGCAGTCGGGGCAGCCCACATTGCCATTCGGTTCATTGTACAAATTTGCCGGGATTTGTGTCTGAAGCGTTTTGGCCAGGGCCACTTTATCTGCGGGAAGGTTGGTGGTTTGGAAGGGCAGGTTTTCTGAATTTGACAGTGTGGTGTATTGCGCATTGTCGTCCGCGTACAGGTTTTCCCCTTCGAGTTTGAACAAGGTTACACAGTTGTCGATGCATTTACCGTAGGCAGTGCCAAAAATGAAATAATCGAAATTGCCGGCATCTTTAGTTTCTTTTTTGCAGCCGAAGGCCAGCAAGAGAGCGAGGAACATGAGGGTATTTTTCATAATCACAGAGCGTTTTTTTTCTTCAAAGACGGGGCTGGTTGCGGAAATGGTTGGGTGTGCGGAATGAATTATTGCTGGGAGAAGGGAAGAGGGGTCATTTGTTGTGCGTCGTTTATTTCATATTTAATGTTCATTAGAATTCTTTAGAAAAACCTGTAATCCGGTTGACCGCTCCAATTCGGTTTTTAGTCTTTCTTCTTCGTCATTGTCGCTTGGAAACGGTTGAATTGTTATGATAACTCCAGTTCCTTGAATGGATAAATCTTTAATGACAGGGGAATTTGGGGATAATTTGCAAACTTTTCCCACCTTTTCATATATAGAGCTATGAAACAGAATTCCTGAATTAAATTTTTGGTAATTTAATGCTAGAGGTAAAATAATGATTGCGCCAAGTATGATTATAGAAATTGTACCTTTATAAAACCATTTTCGATTTATAGTATTTTTTAACCCTAGTACAAAAAAGATAAAAATGGCTGCAAAAGTTATTCCTATAAGATTAGTGACAAATAATAAAAAGCCTCCACTTGCTAAAATGAAGTGTCCCTGTTCAAGCATTATTCCGCACGTGCAAAGTGGTGGGACTAAAGCTACTGCAATTGCAACACCTGACAATATACTGGAGTATTCACTTCTGTAATAACCATAGGCGCCTGCTGCGCCTGCCAATACGGCTATTCCAAGGTCTCGTAAATCAGGAGAAGTTCTAATTAATATTTGTTGGTTAGGAGTTATATCGGGCAGCGTCAACCCAATGATATACGCCATTAGAATAGAACTAATCGTTCCAAGAATAATTATGCCTATCATTCTAAATGATTGAATTCTCCAACCTAACGCAATAGCACCGCCAAATGCTACAATCGGCTGACCCAGTGGTGCAATAATCATTGCGCCAATTATAGTTGCTGATGAATCCTCAGAAAGTCCAAGGGAAGCGAGACCCACACTCAAAAAGAGCATTAGAGAAAATGAACTTTGCCAGTCTTTTTTGTAGTGAAAAAATAGCTTATTAAACACAGAGGCTCTTTCTTCTACTGGAACGTCTTGGGAAAAGAAATTCTTTTCGATATCGATATTTTTTTCGTTTTTGTCTATTTGCACAATAGAAGGATTTCGTTTTTAATTACGCATACGCCTTAGCAGATGCAATATTATTATTTTTTTTATTCATAAATGTGACTGGTTGCGGCAACGGTTGGGTTTTCCGAATCATTTCCGGTTGGGAGCAGGGCACTGGATGGCCAAGGCACAGAATAGTTTGATGTGGCAGCGGGAGTATTTCCGGTGGCTGGATACTTATTTGAAATAGTAGTGTGCCGGTGGCGTCCTATTCCATCTGCTCCTTCGCCGTCCGGATCAAATCACAAAATGCGGTATATTCCTCCACATCACGGTCTATACGCCACTCGTGAATGGTGTCCCCGAACTTGATTTTTACAAAATACAAACCTTGATCGTAGCAGTCGGGGCAGCCCTGCTGGGCGAAGTCTTCAGACTTCGGCCTACTTTACACCTGCTGGGCGAAGTCTTCAGACTTCGGCCTACTTTACACCGGACTTTGTCCGGAATGAAATTTAAGAAGCGGACAAAGTCCGATGGATATTCGGCCGAAGTCTGAAGGCTTCGCCCAGCAGGGTTGGGTTTGCCGGATCAATCCCGGTTGGGAGCAGGGAAGGTGCCAATGGGCAGAACCTTTTTCATTTCTTCGAAAATACCTTGATTCGATTGCTCCTTCGCTGAAAAATAAATCTTTTCTCCGGATTTTTTAGTGATCAGGATGCAAGGTACCTGATCCGAATTCAGGACCAGTTTTATGTTTTCGCCTTCGCTTGTGTTAAAACGCCCTTTGCGAACGCTGCCCAAAGCAAACCCATTGGTTTTTAATGAAATTTTTGGCAATTGATGAATTAAGTTCACGGATTCAATATCCGAAGCGGCGATCACTTCTCCATAATCGCCTTCAATTTCAATTTTCCCGGATTGTATCGTTATTTTATCCTCTTTAAATTCCCAAACAAGAAGCGTTGTGACAAGAACGAGGACACCTGTCAGAATCACGATGCCGATTTTGTCCCAGCTTGTTTTCGGCCCTTGCGAATATTTGCCGCTTGCCCAGATAAAATATATGTATGCAAGAATTGGATAAGTGCACAAGAAAATGCCGGATGCGTTTTTACTGACCAGATAGAACAGGAATAGTCCAATGATTAAATTGGACGCGCCCAGAAAGAGGTGAAATTTTTTGAAATAATGGATATATGATTTTATATCCACCTGTCTTCTTTCCGCTTCAGACATTGTATTGTATCCGGAAAGCAGATATTTCGCGTTGTTTTCGGTCACTAGGAATCCAATGGCGACAAATAGTAAGCTGAGTGCCAGCAGTGCGTAGATCATAATTTTGTGTCTGTGTACTTATGTTTTGAAATTGGGGTTTTTATAAATTGGATAGTTTGTGGATTCGGGCAAGTTCAGTTTATAGCCCCAACTCGGTCTTTGTCGGCCCAGCGGGTCGGTACCTTGTCTTGATCTGCTCCCAAGATAGCGGCCCGCTGGGCCGCCTGAAAAAAACGTGGGCCTTCCTACAAAGATATCGGCCCGCTGGGCCGTTATAGATCAAGTTGGGGGTTACATACTGAATCCTGCTGGGCGAAGTCTTCAGACTTCGGCCAACTTTACACCGGATTTTGCCTGCTGGGTGAAGACTTCAGACTTCGGCCCCTGCTGGGCGAAGTCTTCAGACTTCGGCCAACTTTACACCGGATTTTGTCCGCTTATTAAATTTCATTCCGGACACAGTCAGGTAGATATTCGGTCGAAGTCTGAAGGCTTCGCCCAACAGGGGCAACATAGTCGCACCTTTGACGTCACTACCTTAACACCACAATTTTTTGAGTCACAACGGCCTTTTCCGCATGGACACTTAAAATATATTGGCCGGCAGGTAGCTGGCTAACGTCGATATGAACGTTTGGCTGTTCCAGTGGTTCATAGTTTCTGTCTAGCACTTGAACGCCCGACAGGGATACCAGGGATAGGTGTAAATCTAGTCCGACAAAATCCTGAAGATTAATTTGTAGGGTGCTTGTGACGGGAATTGGCTGGCATTTTATCGTATATCGGCTTGATGAGAGTGGGTCTTCCACTTTTGAAGTAAGCAATGGCAATAAGTCGTAGGCTTGAATTCTGCCCCTTACCCACCGCCAGCCATAGGCGTATCCAACCCCAAGCAATTCGCCATAGATACTGGTTGTAGTCATTAAGCCATCATTCTCCATTGAAATTTGGGCAGGATCAAGAGAGAACGATTCGTTTTCCAAGGCGAACAAAGGTAGTCCTTCCGCGCTGAATGCTTCTAAGCTCCCGTTGTGTGCGCGGTAAAATATATTACCTGTTTTAAAATAATTCCCGCCGCTAGGCGCATTACTAATAGGGATACTTTTTACAAAATTTAAGTTCGGGTCGTATAAATTAAGCTTGCT
The DNA here is from genome assembly GCA_963169325.1 of Bacteroidota bacterium. Classification (GTDB taxonomy): domain Bacteria; phylum Bacteroidota; class Bacteroidia; order Chitinophagales; family Saprospiraceae; genus M3007. The sequence goes on along the minus strand of CAUJEY010000174.1, from coordinate 18,293 downwards.
ATCATACGCAACATAAGAGTTGCCGGTTGGCATAAGAGCAATGTCGTAAACGCCTTCAAAAATGCCGTTGTTGATAACGGCTTTCGAATAGATATTATCAATCGAAAACCGGTGTAGTGCGGGCTCAGGGAATCCTGCTGCATTATTCCAAAAAGAAGATGCCAAGAGTGCACCAGAATTTTTATCTACATCAAAATCTGCGAATGTTTGATTGGAAGCGTCAAAGCTAAACGTTCGCTCCCAAACCTGCTGCCCGTTCCTGAGCAGTATTATGCTGAAATACTGTTGTCCAATATCATCAACAGGATCTTCCATATAGTAATAAACCGCATCCTCTGAAGGAAGTTGGAATTTTGCGATGGGATATAAGCCGTTTATGGCAGGTTGTAGTGGTTGGAATTCAGTATCCAGTACAATGGAGGCCCGGTTTCCACTGCCCTCAATGAGAGAAAGATGAAGCCTGTCCTGACGATCAATAAACAATTGCTGAAACCCAACGCCGATCAGCGGATATGATTTAAGGTAGAGACCGTCTGGTGAAATTTTTTGTAACAGTAAGGAGTCTTGCCCCCATACTTCCACGGTATAAGCATTTCCAACGCCGTCTAAATAGAAAGGTGATACGCCAAAACTGTAATAGGCAGGGTGCTGACTCTGAATAGTCCAGACCGGTGTTAGATCGGCAGTGAATTTGTGATAATAATATTTCCTGGGAGCATACTGGATCAAATAGTATTCGGGGCCGTATATTTCGCAGGTTTTGACTATTTTGTTGCCATTTCGATCAACAGATAATGCGATGCTTTCTGTATGAGTTGTTCCTGTTTCTGACATCATATATTGACTATATACTTCATTCCCGTCAGATAAAAATGTTTCCACATATAATTCTTCCTCCGATAGATAGGACGTCCCTGATAGCTTTTCTTTCCGCAAAGTGCCGCCCAGAGCGACCAATCCATCTGATAGGGTTACAATGTTGGTTCCGGTAAATAAATAGCTTTGATCTTGGTGCAAGGGATATTCCCTTTGAATATCCAAATTTGAGGTATTCAACTCTTTCAGGGTCACCTGGCGAGTATATACATCTTCTGTTGCCCAATAAATATTACCCTGCTCTATGTCCAAAAAACGGGGTACGCAATCATGGACAGTGCTTTCAGTTATTGCATATTCTCGTTGGCCCTGATCGTTCAGTTTCCATATAAAAGCGACGCTATTATTGCTTTTTTTAGGTATATAGGAACCTGTTACGTATATAGCCCCTTTCCAGATTTCGAGTGAAGCAAAGTGGATTCCAATAGAATCCGGTTTCATGACATAACTGACCTTTCCGCTGGCTTTGACCTTTGACAAATAAAAGGCGGGCCCGAATGGGACGCCTATATTATTCGCAGAATATATGTCGCCATGCTCATCTACCCAGATACTTTGCCAATCCATATATTCAAGATTATTCCGTTCAGCATTGCTCAGGCCACTCAAGTCAAACGGTAAAATTTGTTCATCCGAAGTTTCTGCATTTATTTTTCGGATGGCTGTATGTGGCAAGGATAATTCATCCCAATGTATAAAAATGAAATTGCCTGCGGAATCAACTGCCTGTCCCAAGGCGGCCGGGCCTCCGCCAAGTGCCTGGGCAATATCAAATTTTGTAAACGAATGTAAAACTTTTCCGTCAGACCCAAATTTCATGAAATAAGTTGGCCTGTCGCCAAATTCAACAAAGGTCGAATAGGTTACATAAAAATGGTCAAGCGTATCCGGGAAGCCATCGTATTTCAATCCGGTTTCATGCGGCGGTAAAAGCGTGTCGAATGCGATCTGCCAAAGCAAATTGCCGTTGGTGTCAATTTTCAGTAGGTAGCCATTGCTTCGTTGAGGCGAAAAAAAACTTATCGATCCATTGGACAGACCCAATATGGTCGTATTTCCTTCGCCATCTACCGCCATTTTTAGCGGAACATCGTAATTATTGTTGCTATCAGAGTCGAACCGGTAATCCCAAAAAAGATTGCCTTCCGGCGATATTTTCTGCAAGATCACATCAGCAAAAATGGAATCTCCTTCCACAAAACCCAACAGCAGCAAATTGCCATCCGGGTCTTTGCTCATTTGGATCAGTTCATCCCGGCTGGTATGTTCGTGATTGCCCATACTTTGCTCATACAGAGGAGACAATTTGTTTGGGCTTTGTGCGAAAATTTGACCAAGCAGATAGAAGGACAGTAGATTCAAAATAAATATTTTTTTCATGGGATGCGATTTAACTGTCTGTTCGTTAGCGTTTGTGACGATTCAGGTGCTTCAATGCCCAGTCTAACCGACCTAGTTTTTTTGCCATTTCGAAACAATTTGTAACCAAAATACGGGAATTGCCCAAAAAACAAAAAGCGACCTTTCCGGTGCTTTCGATTCGTTTAGCGCACAACTATGGTACTCCCGCGCACCTGCTGGGTGAAGTCTTCAGACTTCGGCCCACTTTACACCGGACTTTGTCCGGAATGAAATTTAATAAGCGGACAAAGTCCGGTGGATATTCGGCCGAAGTCTGAAGACTTCGGCCAGCAAGCGATTACTGATTTTTTTAATAATACTTGTATTTCTTTCTTATTTTTTGTTTTCTTATTTTTTTGTATCCGAAAGGTTCCTCCCAAATTAGCATTTTGTCTTCAATAATCAAAGTGCTTTTTCGGGGCTTTCCATTCTGAAAAACAAACTTTTCTATTTTAACCTGTTCATAGGCTTCTTCTAGGTCGCTTTCGGTATATGAGTTCACTACCCAGATGCCTTCTTTTTGACCATTCTTGTATTTTCCTTTTTCTAATACCCTACTTTTTCTATCTGTTATTTGCCAATCGCCTTCAAGTTTGCCATTTTTTATGTTGTATCTGATTACTTCAATAGTTTCAATCGTATCTGGATATCCGCCTTTGTAGTAATTCGCAGATTGATAAAAAATATAATTACCGTCTATCATGTTTGATAATGATTCCATGAATTTTATATACCTAGTATACCTTTTTTCTTCGAATACCTTGGAAATACTTTTGCAACATTCAGAACTGTATGTATAATAATATCCTCCTTTTTCTTTTGTGGCAAAAATTAGACAATCAGTATTAATAGGAGCGACAAAACCGCAAGCATCACTACCAAGGTTAGTTCTAATTTTAATCGTATCATTTTTATCTCCTTTATATGACTTAATCAGGATAAAGGTTAGTTCAAATTTTTCTTCTTTAATTTCGTGAAAAAATGAATTCTGATTGTTCTCTACGATTCTTTGATAATCTGCAAGTTTACCACTAAAGATAATATCTGAAATATTTGAAATTCCTTGGGTTTCCGTTTGTGTCCAGCCCATTTCTTTAATTGGCAAATCAATCAATGTTGTCCCACAACTACAAGCCAAACTCATCTTGGCATAGAATACCCATATTACTGTATTAATTATGTATTTTTTCATTTTTTCTTAATTGTATACAACTCATATTTACCGTAACTTCACCTATACCATTGGGTGCGTCCTCACACCACCGTCACCGCCACCGTCTGCTTCACCGTCACCGCCGTCCCGTTCCCCACCGTTACTTCCATCGTATAGTTCCCCGCCTTCGGAAACGTCACCGTCGTATTCGTTGCATTCGCCGGATCGGGCTGGAAAACGACCGGCTCCGAACCGGTCACCTTTTTCCAGGCGAACGTCAGCGCGTCCTGTTGCGGGTTGCCGAGGCCGTTGTCGGTAATTTGGACGCTGAGTACCCGCTTCTTCGCGTTGGCCGGATCCGTGTTTAATACATTTACGTCGAATACCGGCGGCTGATTCACTACCACGGCAACGGTGTCTTTGGCCGTGTCGAAACCGTTGTCGGCACTCAGTTCGAAGGTGTACGTGCCTTTTTGTTTGGGCAGCGTGACGGCCGTTTCCAAACTATTGGCCCCGGCGAAAACGGCGTTGCCCGGCCCGGCTGTTTTTTTCCATTGAACGGCCACCGCGCTTTGCGGCGTTTCGTCGCCGAAACCTTTGTCCGAAATCACGCCTTTGAGTAGTACCGTAATATCGTTGCCTTCAACGGTCACTTTTTGCAACGGGCCGGCATCTGCCACAGGCGGCGTATTGACGATAACGGTCACGCTGTCAACGGTTTTGGCGGCGCCGTCGTCGGCTTCCACTTGCAGGATGTATTTGCCCTTTTTGGTGAACAGCGCCTGTACGTAATCCGTGTTGTCGGGGCTGATGACCATGTTGGAGGGGCCGCTTTTTTTTGTCCATTTGAGCGCGGTCACACCCGGCGGGTCGGGCAGGCCGTCGTCGCTGACGGTGGCGTCGAGCCAGGCGGTCACGCTCGCCTGGCCGGGTTTCAGCAGCAGGGGAGCGGGTGCAGAACCGGCACTGACCAGCGGCGCTCGGTTGATCGTCACCGGTACGAATACGGCGGCGGCGAGATGGAAGGTGTCGGGGTTTCGCACGGTGAGTTGCAGCCCGTACACGCCGCCCGTGTCGAACGTGGCGGTGGTTTGGGCTTTGCCGGCATCGGCGAAAGACACGTTGCCGGGCCCGCTGATTTTTTCCCAGAGGATTTCCAGTTCGTCGGCAGGGTTGCCCAGGCCGGTATCGGTCACCATGCCGCTCAGGGCGACCTGCTTGGCCGGCAGGGTCACCACCATGGGCGTCGCCACGCTCAGCACGGGCATTTGGTCGGCGGTGATCTGAACCGGAATAATCGTACTAAGCGCGCCGTTGTGTACGTCGAATTGCAGGGGATAAAATCCGCGCGCCGAAATAACGGCTTTGGCCTGCAAGGTGTCCGCGCCGATAATCTGTACCGCGGCCGGGCCGCCAATTTGGTTCCACTGGAAAATGACCGGATCATTTGCCGCCTGGTCGCCGCGACCGCTGTCCAGCAATTCCGCGATCAGCACGGCTTCGGCAGTTTGACCGGTCAGCGACAGTTTTTGCGTGCCGCTTTTGATCGTCACTTTTGGCGGCACGTTCACCACCACCACTGTTTCGCTGCTGCTCAGCAGTTCGCCGTCCTGGGCGGTCAGGCGGAAGGCGTAGCGGCCTTTTTGCGTGACTTCGACGGTGGTTTGCGCGGCATTTTCCTGTTGAATCGTCACACCGTTTACCGGTCCGCCGATTTGTTTCCATTGGATCGTGCCCGCGGTCGGCCGGTCGTGGGTGACGCGGCCTTTGAGCAGGAATGTTTTTTTCTGAACGGTGTTTTTCGACCAGTCGAAATCCGCCCAGTTCACCACGGCGTCGGCGCCGGCCGACACGATGGGCGGCAGGTTGACGTTTGCGCCGAAGTTGAAATTCTGTTGTATCTCGGCCGGGGTCAGGGCGCGGCTGTAAATGGCTGCGAGGTGCAATTCGCCGGTCCAGGCGCGGTCGTCGTCGGCGCCGCCGGTTTCGTTGCCGAAGGTGAGTTGGAAGTTGCCGGCCCAATTCGAAAAATGGCCGTCTACTTTTCGGCTAGCCACCTCGGCGCCGTTGACGAACATCCGGGTCAGGCCGGCGGCGTCGCGGGTACATACGAGGTGGGTCAGTTTGCCTGCCTCTGCCAGGCCGCCGGCCAGCGCCTTGTTGCTGGCGTTTTCGTTGGTGGTGCTCGTGCGCAGGTGCAGGTGGAAATGACTGCCGCTTTGGGCCAGGGTGAAGTTGCGCGCCTCGGGGCCGGGGGAGAAGGTCAGTATCCGCGCCAGTCCGGGCACATTGGCCGTGGCGGGTTTCAACCAGGCTTCGAGCGTGATTTCGTTGGATGTTTTGATGGCGGCGGTGAGGCGGCCGGCCTGGCCGGATGCGGTGAGCACGGTCGGTTCTTTCAGTTTCAGTCCGCCGTTGATCCAACTTACTTTTTTCAAATCGGGGAGGAGTATATCGAGCGGTTCGCCGGTTCCCGATACTTCTTTCACCGTTTGGCCGGTATTTTCTTCAAAGGTGTACAGCGCCTGAATGTCGCGGTTGACGCGGGCGGCAATGCTCACCATCAACTCCGCATTGGTGTCGAAGGTGCCGTTGCTGACCAGTAGTTGCAGCAGGTAGTTGCCGGGTTTGTCAAACGTAATTTTTGTTTGCAACGCATTTTTATCTTCAAAAATCACGTTGCCGAGTCCGCCGGATTTGAGCCATTGCACGGTAATTACGCCGGTGGCCGGGTCGCCCAGGCCGTTGTCGAGGATTTGCCCCTGGAGTTGGACTTCCAGCGCGTTGGTCTCCAGGTTCGTGCCGGCGCTGATCACCGGGCGTTCGTTGACGATGATCGTGAGGGCGTCTTCGGCTTCGAGCAGGCCGTCGTTGGCGCTGAGTTTCAGTTCGTAGCGGCCGCGTTTGGTAAAGGTCGCTTTTGTGGTACCCGAATGGCTGTCTTTAAAGGTCGCGCCTTCCGGGCCGCCGGTTTTTTCCCAGGTAACAAAAATAGCTTCGGCTTTTTCCAAACGGTCGTCGATCACGGCCGCTTCCAAATCGGCCTCCACGAAAGCGCCGTCCAGCCCGATCGTTTGGTCGGCGCCGGCGTTGACGATGGGCGGTTGGTTGGGCGCCAGTTCGGACAGGGTAGTGTCGCCGAATTGTTCTTCACCGGCCGACCGGTCACCGGTGATGCCGAAATACATGCTCATGTACTGGATCACCTCCTCCGTATGCGGTTGCAATTCGGGGAGGTTTTGTTTGATGGTATCGCGCACCGCATCGGCGAATTCGGGGAAACTGCCGAGTTTGCCGCTGACGTAGGGCTCGAGTTGTTTGATCAATTCGTAGTTGCTCTCTATATCGAGGGTTTGCAGGGATTTTTCCAAAGAAGGCGGCGCCGAATCATCGAGTGGCGGCAACACGCGGCTGACGTAGGTGACGCGGTGCATAATGCGCCAGCAGGGCGGTTTTTTGCCTTCTTGCCGGGCTTCCCGCAGGGCCTGAGCCGCCGGCTCGTCGCTTTGTTCGATCCAGATCGGGTCTACGATTTTGTTAAAAAACAGGTCGAAATGATCGGAATGTTCTTCCAAAAAGAACGACATGAAGCGGTAGGCATCCACCTTGTAGGGGTGTTTGATGGGTTTGGGGCGCTTGGGGTCGCTTTTGTCGAGCAGCACGACTTTGTCCTCGTCGCGCATATACAGGTCGCGTTCGACTTTACCCAAACCGACATTGAGCTGGAAGGAATATTTGGCTTCCTTGCTTTTGCTGACGTTGAGTTTGTGCTGGCCGACAAATAACGCACTGAGTTCGAATGACGCGGCGGCTTTGGCCACGGCAAAATTGATCCCCAGGTCGATGCCGCCTTTTCCAGTGAATTCGTAGGTGCCGCCGGAGGTTTCGGTTTGCACCTCCATGGTTTGTTGCGTTTCGGCAAACAAACCGCCGTCGGAAGTCCAAACGTAAGTGTTTACGAGGTTGCGGCGCATTTTTTTTCGCAATTCGGCTTCTTCGGTCAGTTCGAGCGCACTTTCGGAAGGGAAATATGCCTTACGGCCTTTGTTCATGGCATTGAACTGGCTGTAATAAGTTTCCAGCGCTTTTTCCTCCTTCTGAATGCGGTTTTTCAACGCGTAGGCCTCCACCGGTTTGAAATAACTGCTGTCGGGACTGTAGCTGAGGGCATTGGGATAGTCGATGTCAGGCGCCGGACCAATTTTCCCGTCCAGCGTGCCTTGTTTCACATAACGGGGGTTAATGGGGAAATGCAGGATATTCCAGTCCTTCGGAATGTCGGGATTGGGCCGCATCGTGAAGGAAATCAACGCGTTATTGTGCTTGAGGCGTAGGGCAAACACGTCGGCGGTTTCAGATTGCACGAGCGCCAGTCCCGTGTTGTCCGGTACAAAACGTCGCCAACCGAATGGTTCGTTATCTGATTCTTCGGGAGAGGTGTATCGTCCGCGAAGTTCGAGGCTGGTGCTTTTACCCGTTGTCCGTGTTGTGCCGACGCTGGCTTCCGACGACCAGCTCCACATCGCTTCGAATTGCGCTTTGAGGCCGATCAATATATCGGCCTCTTCCATCGTCGTGATAGCGACCACCACCAGTCCGCCGCCGGTGCTGGATTCCGATTTAATGCCAAATTTGAGTGCTGCTTCCACTTCGAGTCCGAATCCCTGTTCTTTGGAAGCGGAATAAGTATGAGTGGTTTCGTCGGCCTGGGCGAATTCGACGGTGCTGGCTTCGTTGTAGTCATCGAGGTCGCCGATCATCTCGACGCTGGGCTGGGTAAGGTTTTCACTCGGAACAGGGGGCGTGCCCTCGATGAAACCGATGAGTTGCGGGGCAAACTGAACCTGACCGATCCATTCCACCGCGAGGTCGCCGACTTTATAACCGGTGAGCAGGTTCAACGTATTATTTCGGATAAACCCATAACAGCGTTTGAACACGCCGATCAGGTTGCCGCGGCTGTCGGATTGCATATCGCCGTACTCCTGCACGGCAGGAGTGTTGCTAATGAAACCGCTGAACGGCGTGCGTACACCCGCCAGGGCGCTGCGTACAATGGGCGCGTCGTCGCCGATGGGCGCAGTGGACAACACGAAACCGGCGGCGCCCTGTGGCACGAGGTGGTTACCGCGCAAGGCGTTATCGCTCAGTTTGGTTTGTGTTTCCGCGTCGAAAGTGTAGTAGGCGATCAGGTCGTCCAGTTCTCCGTTGAGGCGGCGAAACAGGTTGTCTTCGACCTGTTCGCGGGTGCGGGCTGTTTTCCAGATACGTACATCTTCGAGTTCACCGCAGAACAGGTCCTGCACGTTCGAGTTGGCCAAAGCGCCGAGCGCGAATTGGTTGTTTGCCGCCGAAAAATTGCTAGCCGGGATATTTTCCGTCGACAGCGTGCCTCGGTCATTCCAGTATAAGGTCAGGCCAGAACGTTGTGGATCGGGGTCTTTCACCCAGGCAATATTGCCGTTGAGTGTCGCGTGGTTTTGACCGTTCGAGTCGTTGGTGCGGTTACCTTCCCGTTCTTCGAAACGCCACCACGAGATCAGGCCGTTTTCGCCACCGCCGATTTCCCGGCCGATATCGGCTGTTTCCCGTGCAGCATTCCAGATGCGCACTTCGCCAATAATACCGTTGAAAAAACTGCCGGCGTCGCGCCCGATCAGCGTAGCGGCATTGCTGCGCCCGATTTCGGGGGAGCGGTCACTGCCGGCTTTGATCTTATTTACATCAGGAGATGTTTTTTTGAGTTCTTGTACGGCGCTTTTCGTGGCTTCGTCGACGGCGTAAATGAAAAATTCCGAAACATTGCCAACGTGTAGTCCGATGCTGTACCAACTGAGGGTTTTTATTTCACTGTCCGAAATCCGGTAAGTTTGCGTTTCACGTTTACGCGTTGCAGCCACCCGGGTCGACACGTTTTGCTGGGCAAAAGCGGCAGTGCTGAAGGTTTGAAAATTGCCGTCTTTATCCTGAAATCGAAACACCAGCCGACCCGCGCTGTCGAAGGCGAGCGTGTAGGGTGTCTTTTGTTTACTGTCGCCGCCGGTGTCGCGTGCCAGAATACCGCGGCCGCGACCGAATTGCCCGGGTCGCAAAAATACTTCCAGGGTCAAATCGGTATTGATATTCAGGGTTTCGTCTTTCCCACAGTCGAGAAATGCGCCCGTGCCGTCGAATTGGAGGCCGTAATTTTGCAAAAATACGGCTGCAAAATGCGTCCAGTTGCCCGCCGGAATGACGTCGGTGCTTTGCACAAATTTCCCGTTTACGCCCGCAAACACGGCGTAGGCGGGGAGCGGCGAAAGGGCCTGCGTCGGTTGTCCGTGCAATACGCCGTCGTTGGCGTTGCGGGAATAATCGCGCGCTTGCCCATCCTGGAAATGCCAGTACCCGGCTAGGTCGGTTTCATTGCCGGCCAGGCGGCGGTTCATGTCGGCTAAAATATCCGCCTGGGTGCGGGCACGTTTCCACACGCGCACCTCGTCGATGCGGCCCGGAAAGAAATTATCCACTTTGCCGATGAGGCGGATCGGCTCCGCTTTGGGTGTTTTACCTTCAAAATTCTTTGTTTCCAGCGCCAAAATTCCGTTGACGAAAATCCGGTACCAAACGCCGTCGAAAGTCGCGGCCACATGGTTCCATTCTTCAGTGGTCAGCACGGCGCCGGTGATAACGGCATGCCAGTTGGCGCCGTCGCCGAAGCCGCCATGTATTTTGTTTTTCTCCACGATCCACAGTCCGGGCGAACGGGTGGCGCCTGCGGATAGGTTGGTTCCGCCACCGAGGATTCCGTGGTATAGGTCGTCCGACGGTTCGGGGTAAATCCAGGCCTCCAGCGTAAAGGCGGTACCGACGGTGACACCCTGACCCAGGTCGATATAACCGGCGGCGCCATCGAAGGACAGCGCCGTTTCCAAATCCTTTTTTTGCAAACCCAGCGTATAACTGCCGGCGCCGGATTTGTGCTGAATGAGGCGCGATTTTTCATCTACCCGCAGCGGCCGCGCCCAGGCTTCGAGGGTGAGGTCGTCTTCCAGGTCGAATTGGCTCAGTTTGCCGGTGTCTGCAAGTTTGACATACGTATCCGTGCCGTTGAAGAGCAGGGTGCTGCCCGGCGCGCCGGCGGTCCATTTGCTGGTGAGCGTGGCGCCGCTGGTGACGCGCTGGTTCACGACCAGACCGAGACCTTCCAGGTTTTTAAAACCTGGAAGGTCTGAACCTGGAAGGTCTGGAAGGTTTACGGCGCGCAGCAAGAGCGACCCGCCGAACAGATCGCCAGGTACTTTGGTAGTGCCCGCATTCGCCGCGTAATCGTATTCCATATAAAATACCGGTTGGGGTTCCGGCGGGAAAACCAGGGATGCGCTGCCGACCGGAACGGTGGTCGCCTGTGCGGCCACGGCTTCTTTTACGGTCAGCCGTAAAGTGCCGAGCATGAGTGTTGCACCTTTTTCCAGGGCTTTGTTGATGCCGCCGGGTACCTGGAGAGTAAGTTGGCCGTTGTTTTCCAAAACGACCGTTCCGGCGCCCACCCGTTCGCGGTAACCCACGAGTTTGTTGTTTACATAATGCCCGGCCTGGCCGTTCAGCACACGGGCGAAACGTTCGGGGTCGCGTGGTACTTTGGTCCAGGTTTCTTCTATTTCCAGGCCGGCGATTTTCACGGTACAAGTGTCGGCGTCGGGGCCTTCGCTCACGTCGAGGGCAATTTTATCCATGCCCAGATCGGTGGAGCGGGCGATGCAGATGACGACTTGTTTGCCGGTGCTGTCGGTAAGCGGATATTTGGCCCGCTCGGTCAGGGTGGTATAGTAAGCGGCAAAAAACTGGTCGCCCGCGCCGCGGAAATAGAGTGCCAGCGAACCGGTTGCGCTGTCGAACAGCAGGGGCGCGTCGCTGGTCCAGGCGAATCCGAGCAGGCCGCCCGATATCAAAAGCCCCGTGGCGTCGAGATGAACGATCGGCATGGTGACTTCAGCGCCGCTGCGCAGCACCGATTGCATACCGTCGAGTACAATTTGGGCGTTGGCGAGCAGGGTTTCTTTGGCTATACGTTCGGTTCGGGCCAGGAGGAGACGTTGTTCGGCTTTCTGAATTTTGGCGGCGAAGCCGGGATTTGTTTCGATGCGCAGTCCGGAGATCACGGTGGCCCAGGTCGGGGTCGGTTTGGCTCCTACCGGAAAAACGCCCAGGTTGGGCGTATCGGCCGTAAAGGTTTTTGTAGCGCCTGCTGCGTCCACGTCATGTTCAAAAACAGTGACTTGCAAGGCGGCAGGAATTTTTAACGAAGCGATTTTATCGTTAAAATCCAGGTTCGTATCTGAGCTGTGCAGCACAGAATACGGCACATCGCCTTTGCCGAAAGTTTTGAAAGCCCCGGTAAATTCTGCACCGGTAAAGGCCGTCACTTGCGCGTTTGTTACCTCGTCAAGCAGTGTTTGCCACTCGTTTTCGCGTTTTTGTTCCTGTATTTTGGCCTTGGCCACGGCTTCGCCGAGCACCCGCACTTGCTCTTCGGCCGTCTTTACTCCTTCAAGTTGGTCATTCACCGATTTTTGAGCGCCGCCGTCGGTATTCACCAGTTCCAGTGGTAGCCGGTCGGGCGCCTGCGCAATTTTGCCGGAGGCTGAAACGGCGAAATCGAGCGAGGCAATGTGGTTTTTGTCGCCGGTCGATTCGCCCTTGGTGGCAAAGGCGAGCATGACGCGGGCGGATTGTTTCAGGGGCTTTTCGGCGCCGTCATAGCCGCTGGGTACGTTGGACTGCTGGTAATAGAGCAAGGCGCTCAGACCGGAGGCGACGCTGCGGTTTTCCAGGGTTCCGTCCGTTTTTCGGCCGGCAATTTGAAAACTGTTGCGGTTTACACCGGCGTTTTCGCCGATTGGGGCGTCGGAGGTAACCCAGGCGCCGCCATTCAACTGGCCATCTGCGCCGTTATCCGTTTGGTCGAATACGGTATTGCCGCCGGCTTCATCGAAACGCCAGTAGCCGGCCAGGCCGGGTTCGAGCCCGCTGAGGCGTTGGTGGAGGTCGGCCTGTACTTCGCGGCCTGAGCGCACGCGGTTCCACAAGCGGATTTCGTCCAGGATTCCTTTGAATGAATTTTGGGCTGCGCCAAAAAACAAGACGGGCTTGGCGGGTGGTTTTTCGTCATTTGCCGCCAAATCAATTTTGTCGCGCAGGTTGCCGCCGATATAAAACCGGAATGCCGCGCCGTCGAACGTGACGGCCACGTGGTTCCAGGTGTTGGGCGTGAGCATACTTTTGGAGGTGAATTTGTCGCCCTGGCCGCTGCCGAAGTCGACGCGGATGCGGGTTTGTGCCACGACCAGGAGCGACAGGCCGCCGGCGTTTGCGCCGCTTTTGGCGCCGGCGATGAGCACCTGTGGCTGTGTGCTTTGTGTTTGTTCCGGGAAAACCCAGCCTTCGAACGTAAACGTTTCGCCGGTCGTCGCACCTTTTGTGAGCGCGACGTGGTCGGCCGGTTTTTCCAGTTTAAGGGCCGATTCGGCGTGTCCTGCCGTTGTGGGCGCAAAAACCTGGGAGCCGAGGGTATTGAACAGCCCGTCGGCCGAGCGCTCCACGTTGAAGGCGTCGATGCGGCCGCTGCGACGGTTTTGGGCAAATATTTGCCAACGTTCCACTTCGGACACGGCGGTGGGCAGCAGCAGCACGGCAAAACGGCCGGATTCGAGGTTGCCAACGAATTTCAGTTCTTGTGTCGGTTCGAAAAAATCGTTGCCGTCGAGGTCTTTGGCGCCGAGGTTGTCTTTACGGCTGGCAGGCCGGTTTTTGCTGCGGCTGCGTTGGAAACGGATTTCCAGCCGGGGTTCGAGTACGGCGCCGGCCAGCACAAAACGGTCGACCAGCAAAGTGGCGTCCACGAGGGGAACGGGTTTGCCCGCTTGGTCCAATACCGGGTTGCCGGCTGAATCTTGTTTGAAGACCTGGCTACTATGGTTTGCATCGATGGCCTGCCGGAACAGGTAGACGTAGCGTCCGTCGCTCAGTGCCTGAAACGGCGCGTCGGCGCTGAGCCGGGCGGTGGTGGAGCGGAAATGATCTTTGTCGCGCGGGGTGAGGCGTACACCGGGTTTTACCGGGGTAGGGGAGCCGTTTTGGTAAGCCGGCAACAGGGTCTGGTCGGCGATACCGAATCCGGTTTCAGCGATTTCATTTGGAAAAATGAGCTCCGTGGGGCCGCCGGGCCAGTAACTCACGTCGAGGGGGGATTGGGCATTGGCGGGATTTTGGTCGAGCACGGCGTAATGGATACGCCGCTGGTCGTCCATGGTGAAGGCAATGAGTGTGCCTTTGTGCCGGAGTAGGGTAGTGTGTTTGTAGGTTTTTCCGGCGTAAGTTTTGGTGAGGTTGGACAAGACGGCATCATTTAGCATAATGGGTCGGATCGGATTTGGTTAAAAAAGAATAGTTGACCGTTTCTGGGAGTAGGAACGGTTTTGGGGAAGGAACAAACTACGGAAATTAAAGAGCGGTGGGGTGAGACAAGGGGAGGGAGCGTTTTATTTCAAGCCGCAGGCGCTTCTTGAAATGCCAACCTTCGCGAAGATACCCGCTTCACCCCAAAAATCCAAATCACCCACCGTACCACCTGAACACCATCAATATCCCCACCCCAAACGCCGCCATCAGCAGCAATGCCCAAACCCACCGGGCGCCGGTAGCCACCGCCGGCTCCGTGTTGGTAGCGGGTGATGTTTCATGCACGCCCAAAATCGTACCCAGTCCGCTGGGCAGGGCCGACAAAATACGATCCTGATCGCCACGAAGCAGGTTGGATAGCCCGGCCACTGACAGCGCGCCGGCCTGCACCCGTTTGCCCATAATACTGAGTACGATAGGCGCTGCCACGCCGAGCAGTTCGGAAACGGCTTCCGGGCGGGCGCCGGAAAAGGCCGAAATGGCATTGATCAGGGGCGTCGTTTTGGCGCCGAATAATTGCCCCATCAAGTGCCCGGACACTTCCTTGGGATCGTTTTGCGAAAGGTTGCCGCTGCGCAACAAGGCTTCCGGTTTTTCCATAATATCCGGCGGAAAATGGCCGAGATGATCGTAAATCCGGTTGATTGCCTTGGAATGGTCGGCGTAGTTCAGGGTGCCGGCCAAGATAGCGGCACTCCAGGCGCCCAGCGCTTTCGCCGTATTGATGTCTTTCTCTCCCAACCATTGGGCTGTTTCAGCAATAAAGGCCGGTGTCAGATGTTCGTGAACGGAGTCTAATAAGTTTGCCAAAATATAGTTTTGAGTTTTGAGTTATTCGTTGAGTTATGAGTTATTAGTTATGAGTTATCTTGCTCGGCATAACTCATAACTAATATCTCATAACTCAAAAAGGATATCCTACTGCCAGGTTAAAATTGCTCAATTCCTGCCATTTCGCGCCCGACCAGTCGACCCAATAGCCCTCGTTTCCGATGGTGTAGGGTCTGCGCAATTTTATTCCCCAATCGAAACGAAACACAAAGTAATCGAAATCGAATCGCAAACCGAAGCCTGTACCCAAAGCAATATTTTTATAAGAGCCCCAACCAAGGGCCGAGCCGGGCCGGTCGGGGTCGGGTTTGAAGGTCCAGATATTACCGCCATCCAAAAACACGGCGCCTTTTACCCACCAAAACAGCGGAAAACGCAGTTCTCCATTAAATTCGAACCGAAAATCGGCAGCCTGGTAAAAGGGTTGGGCCGGTTCGCGGAATTCGCCGGTGGAATCACGTTCGTAGTAACCGCCTGGACCGAGTTCGCGGATACGCCAGGCTCGGATGCTGGAAGGGCCGCCGGCAAAAAATTGTTTTACATAAGGTACGGCAAGCGTATCGCCGTAAGATGCCGCGGCGCCTGCGCTGACACGCAAGGCTGCGATCATTTTATTGGAAAACTCCCTGGTGTAGGTGCCTGTTACATCTATCTTGGCATACTTGGAAAATTCGAGGTCGGCAATTTTCCAGTCTTGTTTGCCAAACGGAATGGCCCAGAGGCGGTTGACGGCATATTCTTCCAGCCCGGATAGTTCGGTATTGAGCCGGAAAAACCAGCGTTCGCCGAATGCATTGGGTTTGTCGGCGAAGGTGTACGTGAAAGAACGCAGCAGGAATCCGGTGAACAACTGATTGCCGAAGCTGCGTTTGAGGAATTCGTTTTGCCCGAATATCGTCTGGAAACTGGGTTGCAATTGCGGCCGCAGTACATCGATACCGATATTGTCGAAGGAAAATTGATGCTCGGCACTGGAACGTACATCGTATCCAAAAGCGGAGTGGAACAGGTTGTACACGTAAAATCCCCGGAGGTCGAGGTAGTTGTAGTTCAGCGTCAGGCGCGTCTGGCCGTCGAAGCGCAACCGGTCGTAGAACCGGTCGCTGACAAGATTAAGCCGGTGCAGGCTGCGCCAAAATCCGAAATAGTCGAAGTAACGCGGAAACCGGAGTTCGTTTGAAAATTTGAATTCCTGGGAAAAAATCAGCCGGTTTCGGTCCGGGGCAAGGTCAAACTCGAGACTGTAGCCCAGGTTGGTCTGAACATTTTCGGCGCCGCGGAACAGGTTGCGGTTTTCAGCCGATAAGTTTCCGGATACGCCCAGCAGGCGTCCGCTTAACGTACTTCCGGAGTTGGTAGAAGAGTTCATGTCCACCCCGCCACCCAGCGCTAACTGGTTATTGAGTTTAAAAGAAATCGTCACATTGATTTTTTCCGGCTGGATAGAATCTTGCAGCGGGCGAATCGTCACAAAACGAAAAATACCCAGCGCGTTCAAATTATGCGACGTTTCATCAAAATCGGATTGCCGGAACTGGGTACCCGGCCGCAGCGTGATGGCATCAAACAACCGCCCCGGTTTTACCTCGAAATTTGGACCGGATGTGGCAAAATAAATCCCCTGAATCGTAGTGTCGTTGCGGATACTCGACAGGTCGGGTACCAGATCGGAGAAGACGGCAATATTGCCAAGGATGTACGTTTTGTGCAGGGAAGAATCATTTTGCCGCAATACCTCCACCGTAATGTCGGTAACGGCGGCGGTGCTATCGCCGTTGAATTCAACAAAATTGGGGATAAAGAATGCATATCCCCGGTTTTTCATTTCCGCCGTAATGCGTAGTTTTTCCGCTTCAAAACTGCGCCCGTCCAGGGGCGCGCCCGGTTTCAGAAAGGACCGGCCAGCGGTTTGACGGAGAATATACAAGATGTTCGTATCCTGGCTGGCAAACTCTACCTTGCCCAGGTGGTGCAGCGGCCCCAGGGAAAGCGAATATTTTACCGATGCCGTGGCGTAACTTTTAGGTGGTTTGTTAAAAAGGCCGAAAAAGAAGCGACGTTGTGAATACTTAACGGTGTAGCTGCTGGTTGCCTGGAAATAACCGCGCTGCCGCATGAAATTTTGGAAGTTATTGGTCGTGCGGATGGCCAGTTCTTCCTGGAACAAGGCAGGTGGTTCCGCTATTTTTTTCCTTGCCCAGCGGGCAAATTTTTTGTGTTCCTTATCTTCCGTGTGATAATACCACCACAGCCGGGCCGGAGTGCGAAGCGCCAGTATGCCGCGTTCGTTGGGCGTTTGCCGGTACAGCGTAGCCAGTTCGTACATCAGCGGCGTCTTCTGGTCCAGCGGAAGCGGCTTTTCCGTTTTGAGTTCCAGGCTGTTTTTGATGAGCAGGGGCGTTTGGCTCTTGTTGAGATGCGTTGTAACATTGCAGGCGCTAAAAAAAAGCAACGCCAGCATCAGGCTTGCCGCCGGAATTCCGGGAAAACCTTTCAGCGCATTACCGGGCTTTTTTCGGAAATTTATACTCCGTAAAAAAAAATACATACGTGTTCGAAGTCAAAATCAAGTCAGTAACCGGCCTCCATGGCCCAAAGAATCACAGCTTATGCTTTCTGCCAGCCAGCAAAAATTACTAACCGCCCTGCAAGTAAAAAAGTATCGGCAAAAGTATCATAAATTCACGGTGGAGGGCAGTAAATTAGTGCTGGAACTGCTCGCCCAAACGCGGGTGCCCGTAGCGGCAATTTATGGTCTGGAACGCTGGGCCCTCGAAAATGCGGCCGCGCTCGCACCGTTTAACGCAATATTTAACCCGGTCTCCGAAGCCGAACTGAAAAAAATATCGGCACTGACCACCCCAAATGCAGTGTTGGCGGTAGCGGAGATGCCCGACTACGCCACTCCCACTTCCTTCGGGAAAGGGGATGGGGTCGCCTTTTACCTGGACGGGATTCGCGACCCCGGCAACATGGGGACAATACTGCGGATTGCCGACTGGTTCGGGTTTTCGGCCGTTTTTTGCTCGCCCGACTGCGCCGACGTATTTAGCCAGAAAGTGGTGCAAGCGAGTATGGGGGCTATTTTGCGTGTACCCGTTCGGGAAGTCGCTCTCCCGAATTTACTGGCAGAACGGCCCGGTTGTCCGGTGCTGGGCGCTGTTTTAGAGGGAGAGAATCTTTTTGAAGCGAATCTGCCCGCAAGCGGCCTGTTGGTTATCGGCAACGAAGGCAGCGGCATCAGTGCCGAAGTGGAAGCACGCCTGACCCACCGGCTGACGATTCCGCGGGGCCCGGGCAGTATGGCCGAATCGCTCAATGCCTCGGTGGCTGCCGGCATTCTTGCCGCCACAATTGTGGGGCGAATTTTTAATTCGCCCAAAGAATGAGGCGTTTCATAAGTCCATCTCCCGCAGATGTCGCAGATTTACGCAGATTATTTTTACAAGTAGTCAAAATAAAAATCTGCGTTGATCTGCGAAATCTGGTGCGCCACGAGGCGTGCGTTAAATATACAACCTATGTGGATGCAAGAATCACACGAGCCAAGATGCCGATCAGCTTGAAGGAGGTGCGATTGTTCTGGAGGAAA
>CAUJEY010000173.1 GCA_963169325.1 Bacteroidota bacterium | reverse complement strand
TGTTTTTTTATATAAATTTGTTGGTCTTATTTTTTAACGCCCCAACCTCGCTGTCTATAAAAATTCCCCCCCCACATATATTTGCCGGATGAAAATAATCATAGCCGGAGTTCCGCTTTTTACCCTCCAGATTTACCTGACATTTCAGGGCGTGCACTATTTTAACAAGTACTGGAGTCCGTTGGCCCTCTTCCTCGTATCGGCGGGTATTGCCGCGCTCTATTTTTATCGTCACTTGAACCAACCGGCTAAAAGTCCTGCACCATTGGTTTCGTCGCGGCTCCTTTCCACAATGCTTTGGACACTGGGCGGCGCGCTGACCATCGTATTGGGGTACGAGGAACTGCGCAAATTATGGGTGGAATTCCCAAATCCGGCCCAGTACTCGGACGTGTTGCCGCAATTAGAGGCCCAATACCAGCGCTTCATCCGCGGCGAGATGCCGTATGCGCCGGTTCCCTTGCCGACGCATACGCCTTTCCCGGTATACATGCCTTTACATTGGCTGCCGGTTGGCATTACCTCCTGGCTGGGCCTCGACACACGCTGGGCGGGATTCGGCCTGCTCGTTATTGCTGCCGGCATTTACGGCTATTGGGTCGGGCGGCAAAATGCTCCGGTAGGCGCGCGCATCGCGGCCCTGTTTCTGCCTTCGATGGGGCTCTGGGGATTTATTCTTTGGGGCCGGTTGGAACTGGCTGTGAGTTTTGAGATCGTAATCGCGGCCTATTACCTGGTGTTGGCCGCCGGACTGTTGGGGCGGCATGTCCCAACGATTGTAGTGGGCCTGATTTTATGCCTCCTGTCGCGATATACCCTCCTGTTCTGGCTGCCTTTGCTGGCATACGTATGGTGGAAGGAGCTGCCCCGGAAGACAAATTATACGATCTGGGGTGCCGTAGCACTCAGTGTTTTACTGCTTTATATCTTTCCGTTTTACCTGCAAGACCCCGGTATTTTCGCCACAGGTATCAAATATCACAACGACGGCGCCATTGCCCAATGGGCCGGTTTTGGCGACCCGCCGGTTTCCTGGACCATGGAAACGGGCATTTATTTCGGCATCAATATGAAATCTGTTTTCTCCGGCGACGCGGCACAACAGGTATTTCTGGCCCGTGTGGTACAAGGTGCCCTCATGCTGGCACTGCTGGGTTTTGGCCTGTGGGCTTATCACCGCTGGGAAAAACGATTGGATGGATATGCGCTTTGCCTGGGCTTGCTGTACGCGATGATCGGCTGTTTTTATTTTTTCAGTCCGATGACCTTTCAGTATTACCTGCTGGTGTTGATGGTGTTATCGGCCGTGTTGGTGGCGGCGATGATGACGAAAGGGAGCAGGGTTTAGGGGGGGCAGGTTTGGGGGTTTGGAGGTTTGGGGGTTTGGAGGTTTGAGGGTTTGGGGGGATAGTACGTATGAGGTGCGGTCGTTCTGTTCAAAAGCGCTTGGCGTTGGCCATAAACCTAAAAGAAAAAGGCCGGTTTGGAGACCGGCCTTGGAACGAATGAAAGGGTGTGTTTTTGGCTCAAAAACTAATTTGGAACGAATCCGTAATTGGACATGATTTTATCTTTCAACTCTTTCCGGGCAAAAAATATCCTGCTTTTCACCGTGCCCAGGGGCAATGCCAGTTCATCGGCAATTTCCTGATATTTGAAGCCTTCGAAGTGCATCAGGAACGGCACCCGGATACTGTCGTCTAAGGCCGTAACCATAGCATTCAACTCTTTCAGCATGATGCCGCCCTCGGCCGCATTACCCGTAGCATGACTGCCGGAGTTGAGGTAATATTGGTTATCCGTAGTATCCAGAATGGTATTCGCTTTTACTTTTTTCCGGTAGTTATTGATGAAGATGTTCTTCATTATAGTGAACATCCAGGCCTTAAAATTGGTACCGGGTTGAAATTTCTCGCGGTTCGACAAAGCGCGAAAGGCTGTCTCCTGATACAGGTCTTTTGCGTCCTCCATATTCTTCGTCAAATTGTAGGCAAAGGAATGAAGTAGCGTCGTCAATCCGTTTAGTTTACTATTAAACTCGAAGCTTGTCATGGCGATCTCCTTGTTTTTATTTTTAACGACTCAAAGGTATGCTTTTGTTTAACATCAACCAAATAGTGATTAAACATTTAAATGTTAAATTTTAGCAAAAACAAATGTCTTAACACTAATATTTATGATAAAATATTGATAATAAACAACTTATATTATTTAGACAAACTCTAATTTTTTTTTAATTTTCAAAATAAATTGAAAGTTTTAAAAGCCCTTTGACGCTCTTGAGGGCTTGGACAACTCTAAAATTTACGAATTCAGAACTTATTTTGTACAATTGAGCAAAAAAATTGAACAAAAGCTGATCTGGTGTCTGACTAAGTTTCTCAAAAATCTTTGCCCCCGTTATTGATCCTGATTTTTTCACCAAATGTATTTATAAATGAAACGGGTTCTTAAAATTTTGGGCATACTCCTTGGAGTTGTCGTTTTGATTATTGGCGGCTTTGCTGCATACATCGGCATTAAAGGCGTACCAGCCTACAAAGCGGATTACCCGCCAGCCTTACTTTCCCTCCAGGTGCCGCGCGATAGTGCGCACGTGGCGCGCGGCGCCAACATTGCCGCCTTGTTGTGCAATGAATGCCATAAAGGTGAAGACGGGAAGCTCACCGGCAATATTTTACCCGACCTGCCAAAAGAATTCGGGAAAACAGTTTCGTACAACATCACCCAAGATCCGGAACACGGCATCGGCGGGTGGACCGACGGCGAGCTCTACTATTTTCTTCGCACCGGCATCCGCAAAGACGGTTCCTGGGCGCCGCCATTTATGCCCAAATTCCCGCTAATGGCCGATGATGACCTATATTCAGTCATCGCCTGGCTCCGCTCCGACGATCCGGCTCTTGCTGCCAATTCCCGGGAATATCCCCCCAACCAATATAATTTCCTGATAAAATTCCTGTCTAATGTGGCTTTTTCACCACCACCATTGCCGGAAAAGCCTGTAACCGTTCCGGATACGACAGATATTATCGCTTTCGGTAAATACGTGGCTAACGGCCTCTGTGTTTGTTATGCCTGCCATTCGGCCGATTTTAAAACGTTCAGCTACCTGGAGCCGGAGCGCAGCGCCGGTTTTTACGGCGGCGGTAATCCAACGCTAAACAAAGAAGGGGATGTGGTTCCGACTGCCAACCTCACCATGGACAAAGAAACCGGTATCGGCAACTGGACTCAGCAGCAATTTTACGATGCGGTGAAATATGGCAAGAATCCCAAAGGAGGCCCGTTACATTATCCAATGTTTCCGCACACCACACTGACCGATACGGAGGTAAACGCAATATGGGCCTACCTGCAAACCGTTCCGCACATAAAAAACCCGGTGGCACGGTATCAGCCGAAGCAGTAGCAGAATGGTTTTTAGTAGTGTTTTAGTGCCTTCGTGTTTTAGTGTTTTAGTGCCTCTGTGTATCTACTAAAACACGGAGGCTCTTCGCGTTTGTCTTTACCCCGTTACTAACAGCAATATGAAAATTACTTTTACCCGAAACGGAAAAAACTTCTGCGCCGACCTTGGCCGGCCCATCGATTTATCTATGGTGCTGCACGAAGGTCTGGACCACGTAAATTGTTTCTGGGCGCCACCCGTGGAGTATTCCCCCGTGGTGGCGGGCAGTTTTATCGGCAGTACGGCACAGGGCGGGCCGGTCAATTTTTTCAATGTGCGCTTCAATCCGCACGGCAACGGCACACATACCGAATGCGTGGGTCATATCGCCCGCGAACGGTATGTGCTGCACGAATGCCTGCGGGAGCACCATTTTTTGTCCAAATTAGTGAGTTTGTACCCCCGACCGACAGACAATGGCGACCGGGTTATTTTTCGCGATCAACTGGAGGAAGTTTTCGCTCCGAATGAAGCGGAGGCACTGATCCTGCGTACGCTGCCTAATGATGAATTGAAAAAACGGCGCAACTACTCGGGCACAAACCCGCCCTACCTGCACCACGAAGCGGCGCAATACCTCGTGGACTGCGGGGTGCAGCACTTGCTGCTCGACCTGCCTTCGGTGGATCGCGAAGAAGACGGCGGCGCATTGCAGGCACATCACGCCTTTTGGCAATACCCGCACGCCGTGCGTCGGCAATGCACCATCACCGAGTTGATTTTTGTGCCGGATGGAGTAAAAGACGGGTTTTACCTGCTTAATATTCAGACGGCCTCCTTCGATTTGGATGCCAGCCCGTCGAAGCCGGTCCTTTTTGTGTTAGAAGAAACTATAGAAGTCAAAATGTAAAGTGTAAAAGTCAAAATGTAAAAGGGGGCCGAGCGCACTTTTACATTTTGACTTTTACATTTTACATTTTGACTTTTAAAGAAACGCCCCGGCGCCCTCGCGGTACACCACCGTTGTTACCACCGTGCCGACCATGCCCAGGGTTTTGGGATCGATGATGCTCATGTTATCGTCGTGGGTGTGGTGATAGGCGCCGAACGACTTTGGCGGTTCGTTGGGGATGCTGATGATATCCACGGTGGGAATACGTGTACCGGCCATGACGAAAACGTGGTCGTCGGTGACGCCGCCGCCATCGCGATTCGGGAAGGAGGCGCCGAAGCCCAGTTCAGCCGCAATATTCCAGATGCGGTCCTGTACCTGCGGAGCATTCTGGGCGGAATAGCCCTCGCGGGGGAATACCGCGCCTTTGGCGCCCACCATATCGAGCAGAATGCCGAAGCGGGCGCTGTAACCCGGTTTGTGCAGGTTGCGGGCCCAGTGTTGCGAGCCGAGGCACCAGGTGCGGGCCTGTTTTTCCGGGTTGGCCTGCGTCATCACAGAGGTGACGTTATCATGCGGCCGGTCGTCGCCCAGGTCTTCCGCGTCGAAGCAGATCAGGTCGACGCCCATTTCCACGGAGTTGGCTTGCAACTGCCGGGCAATTTCCAGCAGCACACCCACGCCGCTGGCGCCGTCGTCGGCTCCATCAATGGCGCTGTTCTGGTTTTTGGTGTCCTTATCGGCAACATGACGGCTATCCCAGTGTGCGCAAAGCAACACGCGGTTGACCAGTTCGGGTTTGTACTGGGCAATAATATTGACGGCATCGCGGTCGCCGAAGTAGGTTTGGGCTGTAAATTTTTGCTCTATTACCGTCATCCCAAAACGTTTGAATTCGCCGGAAATCCAGGCAGCACATTTTTTGTGCGCCGGCGTACCAGGCACGCGCGGACCAAAACTCACTTGTTTTTCTACAAAATAATAGGCAGAATCTGCATTAAACGTCGGAACATTCACCGTTACAGCCGGTTTTGTGGGTTTCTCGATAGTGGACGAATTCGAAGCGGGCGAGCGTTCGGGCAGCATGTCTTTCAGGTAAGGAAAGATAAAGGCCACGATGAGGAGCAGAACGATCCAGAGGCTTTTGTTACGGAGAAAATTGGTAGACATAAAAAAGAATATGTGGAAATTTGCCACAAAGAACGTCAAATTTCGCGTTTGCATTGCCAACCCTTCCAGCGTTCAATTATGTCTTCTTGAAGAAAAATGTTTTGCCATTAAAAAAATGCCACCGTGCATGAAAAATCTCATCATTATACTGCTCGCACTTTTCATAAGTAGCTGCCAAAAGGATTCGCTCGTATTAAATGGGTATGAATGGAAATTGATAAACGTTTATGAAAAAAAGATTCCTGATCAGATGAGTGCTACGCTTATCTTTGATTCAAATAAAGGCATTTATGAAGGAAACAGCGGTTGTAATACCTTTTCTGGCGCCTGCTCAATTTCCGGAGAAACGCTCTACTTCAACAGGCTCAACATTACCTATAAACATTGCGGCGAAATTTCTGAATGGGAAGCCCAACTGGTCAAAGCGTTGAAGGAAACTGAAAAATACGAGGTCAATGCCGGACGGCTTTTACTGCTCAAAGGGGATACAATTGTTGCCACCTGGCGTTAATTATTAAAATATGAACTATTTTTCTTTCTTCATGCTCCTGGCTCTTTTCTCAGCCTGCAAATCGTCCACTTCATTCCCAGCCAACCGGGAATGGACATTAACCGAATTGAAATTTAAGCCGGTACCCGCTAATGTAACGGCCACGATCAAATTCGATTCCGGCCAAAAACGCTATGGCGGCAAAAACGCCTGCAATGCGTACAGCGGCACCTATGAGCTGAATGGCACCACCCTCAAACTGGGCCCGGCCATGGCCACCAAAATGTTTTGCGCCGACGTGGCCGACTGGGAAACGGCTTTTATGGACATGCTGCCTACCGTGGACAACTACACCCACCAAAACGGGCAACTGCGGCTGTTTGCGGGAACTAAAGTGGTGGCGGTGTTTAAATAAAAACAGTTGTAAGGTTCTGCATTGGAGGGTTTGGAGGTTTCCAGTTAGATGGTTTTGAGCCCTCCCCCTCCAAACCCCTCTCCCAAAACCTCCAAACTTTCTAACTTTCAAACCAGAAAAATTATGTCAACACATACTACATCGCGCCGCGAATTTTTAAAAGTAGCCTCTGCCGCCGGGGCATTTTTAGCCATTGGATTCACCCCTTCCGGGCGTTTATTCGCAGCCACCTTAGGCGCAGTATCGGAAGGAAGCGCCCTAGGCGAGACGGAACTCAACAATTTTATCCTGATCACGCCGGATAATAAAATCACCCTGTTCAACCCCCGGCCGGAAATGGGGCAGGGCACCTGGCAATCCATGCCGGCGCTCATTGCCGAAGAACTGGAAGTTAGCCTCGACGAGGTGGACATCCGTATGACTACCGGCGCCAAACGCCACGGCCCGCAAGGGGTGGGCGGCTCGGCCTCGGTGCGCGAGAGCTGGATTCCACTGCGTCAGGTGGGCGCTGCGGCGCGGGAAATGTTGACCAACGCAGCCGCCAAACGCTGGGGCGTGTCAGCAGGCGAGTGTTATGCCGCCGGCCGGAAAATCCACCACCGGCCCTCGGGCAAATCGTTGACCTACGGCGAACTGGTGGCCGATGCCTCCAAAATGGAGGTGCCGAAGGAACCCAAACTCAAAGACCCCAGGGATTTTAAAATTCTGGGCAAGCCGATGCCCCGTCCCGATATCCCGTCCAAGGTGAATGGCAAAGCGATATTCGGCCTCGATGCCACCGTACCGGGTATGTTGTATGCCAGCGTGCAGCATTGCCCGGTCATCCACGGAAAAATCAAGCAGTTTAACGCGGATGCTGTGGCTGCCATGCCGGGAGTGAAACATGTGATCAAAACGGAACGTAAGATGCCGCACAAAGCGGTGGAAGCCGTGGCCGTGGTCGCCACGTCGTACTGGGCAGCTGTGAAGGCCCGCCGCGCCCTCGATATCGAGTGGGATAACAGCGGCTATGATAAAATTTCAACGGACGATTATTTCGCCGCTACCCGCGAAAAAGCGGCAAAACAGGAGGGAAACGACTATTCCGACACTATGGGAAATGTCAAAACCGCCCTCGCTTCGGCGGCAAAAAAACTGGAGGCCCAGTACGAAACGCCTTTCGCGAGCCATGCACAAATAGAACCGATGACGGCTACTGCCTGGGTACAAGGCGACAAGGTGGAAATATGGGCGCCGGTACAAGCGACCGACGGCGTCATCGACGAAGTGTCCAATTACCTGAAAATCCCCAAAGAAAATGTCCGCATGAACACCCTGTTCATGGGCGGCTCTTTCGGACGCAAGGGGTATTACGACTTTGTGCTGGAGGCAGTACACATCTCCAAACAGGTAAATGCGCCGGTGAAGATGATCTGGACCCGCGAAGATGATTTCAGCAACGGCCCCTACCGCCCCGGCATGATCAGTGCGATGAAAGGCGGCCTCGACGCCAAAGGCAAACTCGTTGCCTGGGAACACAAAGTAGCCGGCGCCTCCATCGGTCACCAGGCTTTTGGCGATAACCTGAATGGCAAACCCGACGGCTGGGCCGCAGAAACAATTGACCGGGAAACCAGCCCGTACGACATCCCGAACCGGCGGCAAGCCCATGTGCACCATGACACGGATATTCCTATCGTCTGGTGGCGTTCGGTGTATTCCTCCACCAATGCCTTCGGCCAGGAGTGTTTTATGGATGAAATGGCGCATGCTGCGGGAAAAGACCCGCTGGATTTCCGCCTCGACATGTTGCAGAAATCGCCGCGCTGGGTGGTGTTGCTGAACAAATTAGCCGAAATATCGGACTACCGCCGCCAGCGCGCTGCCGGCAAAGCCGTGGGCATTGCAATTTCGCATTGTTTCGGCAGCACGGCCGCTTATGCCATCACCGTTTCGAAAAAAGGCAACGGCGTGTCCATCGACCGCATCGTGTGCGCTACCGACTGCGGCATGACGGTCAATCCGGATACCGTGCGCGCCCAGGCGGAAGGCAACGTCGCCATGGCCCTTTCGGCTGCCGTCAAACCGGGTATCACTTTTGTGGACGGCGAAGCGCAGGAAAGCAATTTCCACCAATACCCTTTACCAACCATACGCGAAATGCCGGATGTGGAAGTACATATTATGGAAAGCCAGGAAAAGCCGGGCGGCGCGGGAGAGCCGACGTTACCGCCGTTTACGCCGGCATTGTTTAATGCCGTGTTCCTGGCGACAGGCAAACGGGTGCGGCGGTTACCGGTAGATTTGGAAAATTTGATTTAGAATTGCTTAAACCCTCACTCACTCCGTAAACTTTTCACCGGATTTGCCAACGCCGCCCGTAAGCCCTGAAACCCGACAGTCAGAAAAGCCAGCAATATCGCTACCGAACCTGCCAGCGCGAATACCCACCACGGCATGTCGATACGGTAGGCAAAATCCTCCAGCCAGTGGTTCATTGCCCACCAGGCGAGCGGTGAGGCAATGAGAAATGAGGCAAGAACGAGCGTCAAAAAGTCTTTGGTCAGCAACCCGACCACCGACATTACCGAGGCGCCCAAAACTTTTCGGATGCCGATTTCTTTCGTCCGGTGTTGTGCCGCGAAGGTGGCAAGCCCGAGCAGCCCGAGGCAGGAGATCAGCACCGCCAGTCCGGCAAACAGGTTGAACAGTGTGCCGGCGCGGGTTTCTGTTTTATACAGTTTGTCGTAGGTTTCGTCCAAGAAGGCGTATTTGAATATTTTATCGGGGTTGTGTTGTTCGTACACCGCCCGGGCAGAAGCGATGGCTTCCTCTGTTTGTCCCGGCCGGGTTTTTACATAAAAAACGTCGGTCCATTCCGGGCTTTGGTACAGTATCAGCGGCTCAATGGCGTCGCGCAGGGAGCGAAAATGAAAGTCTTTGACGACGCCGGCAATCACGCCCGTTGTGCCGTTAAATTTTACCCATTTGCCGGCGGCGTCGCCGGTAAGACCCATTTCTCGGATGGCTGTTTCGTTGAAAATAAAAGAAGTGGTATCCCAGCCGTTCAACTCCGGACGAAACCAGCGTCCTTCCAGCAGTTCCAGTCCGAAAAAGTCCGGCAAATCGGTATCAACACCCAGTTGCCAGATCGGCATTTCTTTTTCGGCGGGTTTGCCCTCCCATTGCATACCGCCGTTCTGGCTGCCGAGTTCTACAAGATTATTGTCGCTGATGGTTACAGCCGCCACGCCGGGTTTTCCCTGGAGCGCCCTTTTGATTACATCGGTAGCGGCCTGTTTGTCAAAAAAATACACGGCAAAAATGTTTTCGCGTTCGTAGCCTAATTTGGCTTCCCGGAGAAAAGCCATTTGGCGGGCAATGACCAACGCGCCGATGATGAGCGCCAGGGAAAAAACGAATTGTCCGGTGACCAGCGTTTTCCGCAGCATGGCGCCGGTGTTTTTACCCGATTTTCCGATGTGAAAAAATTGCCCTTTTAACACGGCTACCGGGTTGAACCGGGTGAGCAGCAAAGCCGGATAAATGCCGGCTAACAAGAGGGCCAAAAGCGCCGCGCCGGCAATCACCCGCAAGACGGCGGGTTGGAAAAACTGTTCGCTTTGCAGGTTTTTTCCCGACAGTTCGTTGAACAGGGGCAGGGCTGTTTGTGCCAGCACGACGGCCAAACCCGTGGCAGCCAGAATAAGTAGCCCCGATTCGGCCATAAACTGGGCAAACAGTTCGCCGCGTCCGGCGCCCACCGTTTTGCGCACCCCCACCTCTTTGGCCCGCATGGAGGCGCGCGCCGTGGAAAGATTTATATAGTTGATGCAGGCGATCGCGAGTATCAACAACCCGATCAGGCCGAATATGGCAATGGTTTTTCGGTCGCCCTCGCCGCCACTCCACCAGCGCAACATCCCGGAATCGAGGTACACCTGATGCAAGGGTTGCAAGGCATACCAGTATTCGCTTTTGTCGAGTTTGTTCTGGTGACGGGTGGCCAGTGCAGCAAGTTTGTGCGCGAGTTCCGGTCTGTCGGCTTCGGGGCGCAGTAAAAACCAGGTGGTATAACTCATCATGCCCCAGTGGAAGGCCTGTTCGGGGTCCCGCACGAGTTGATTGGCTACCGGTTCCCAGGGCATGAGACAGGAAAACTGTATACTGGAATTGGAGGGCGGGTCTTTGATAATACCCGTTACTGTGAAGTCCAGTTTATTATCGAATCGTACCGTTTTGCCCAACGGGTCGGCATCGGCAAAAAATTGTCGGGCCAGCGTTTCGGTCAGCAGGATGCCGTTGGGCGTTTGGAGGGGCGCGCTGCCATCGGAGCGCAGGATGGGAAAGTCGAAGAGATCGAAAAAGGCGTTGTCCACGATCATGGCGTCGTCCGCTTCCAACAAAGTGGCGCCAATTTGAAAGGTGCGCGCTCCGAATTGCCATACCCGCACGGCCTCCTGTACTTCCGGCAGTTCGGCTTTGGCGGCAGGCGCCAGTCCGGCTGGGGTAACTTCAGTCCATTCCCGGTTGCCGCCAAAACTCCAGTTGCTCAACACCCGGGTTATGTTTTTTCCTTGCCGGTGGAAGCGGTCGAAAGTCAGCTCATCCTGTACCCAAAGCAGCACGAGCAACGCCGCAGCCAGGCCGGTGGCAAGCCCCAATATATTGAGTCCGGTGTAAATGCGGTCGCGGCGCAGGGCGCGAAATGCGAAGGAAAGGTGGTGGCGAAGCATGGCTGATTCAATTGTTTATCCGTTATTATCCTAGGGTGACCATTCTTTTGGGTCAATTGCCGTGCCACCAATATAAATAACTCATAATCAATGCTTAAAAAACTTACAAGTTTATTTAAAATGTTCGTTTTCGGACAACGTGGTGTGCGGAGGTGAACAATGGAAATGACGCAGGCGCCTGGCATTTCCGTCCTGAAATCCCCACATGATCTTCCCCTCTTTCACAAACCAGGAATCCCGATACGCGCTTACCTTTGTTCCATACTGAACAAAATTTCACTCATGCGCGAATATCTATCGCAAATCGACCGATGGCTCACCGAAGGCAAATCCTTCAGCGCCGCCACGGTAATCAACACCTGGGGCAGCGCTCCGCGCCCCGTCGGCACCATGATGTTTATCGGGCCCGACATGGAAATGCTGGGCTCCGTTTCGGGCGGCTGCGTGGAAGGCGCAATTCTGCGGGCATCGGAGGAAACGAATTCCGGCGGTAGCGCCCGGGAGCTGAAGTTCGGCGTATCCGACAACGACGCCTGGTCGGTAGGGCTTACCTGCGGCGGCACCATAGAAATTTTCCTGGAAAAATTTTTCGCCGCCGACGCCCCGGAACTCTGGCAGGAACTACATCGTTGCCTGGCGGAAAACCAGGGCTGTGTGTTGGCCTCTAAAATATCGGGGCCGGGAAACGACCATTTTCTGACTTTGCCCGACGGGCGAATGATTGGTAAAACAGACCAGCCGGGATTGGCGGAACACGCCCTGCGCGCTTACCGGGAGCGTAAAAGCCAGGTCGTAGAGGCCGGCGAAGCGCGCTGGTTTGTCCGGGTGTTCCCACCGAAACTCCAGCTCTTCGTGATCGGTGCAGCTCATGCGGCAGCCGAATTGGTGCATTTAGCCAAATACTTTGATTTTGAAACGATTGTCATCGACCCGCGCAGCGCCTTCGCCCGCAACACCCATTTCCCCACCCCGCCCGACCGGCTGGTGGAGGAATACCCGGCCGAAGTGATGCCCGAATACCCGCTGGACGAATACACTTTCGCAGTGGCCATGGCGCATGATCCGAAAATTGACGATCAGGCCCTACACCTGTTATTGCGCTCCAAAGCCGCGTATATCGGCGCCCTGTCAAGCAAAAAATCCAACGAACGCCGTCGGGAACGCCTGCTGGCGGAAGGGTTTACAGAAGCGGATTTAAAACGGATTCATGCGCCGGTGGGGGTGCCCATTAAGTCGAAAACGGCAAGAGAAATCGCGTTGAGTATTGTAGCGGAGATGATTGCGGTGAAAAATCAGTATTTGTGAATGGCTATGCAAATCCCTACCGAAAGTATTATCCGTGTAAATCCGTGTACGAAGTCTGCGTCATCCGTGCTCCCATCCTCCTACAAGGGCCGCTCGTGCAGGATGGGAGCACGGATGACGCAGACTTCGTACACGGATTTACACGGATAATTTGCTAAAAATTAGGGCCCCTTCAGGGCATATAACCCGGAACTTTCTCCAACCCTTTTTCCGTTAGGGCCAAAAAACTTGTTCTACCGCCATGCGACATTTAGCAACCATCCAACGTATCAAAGCGCTGGAACCGATCGAGGGCGCCGATGCCATCCTGAAAGCCTCTGTGCTGGGCTGGCAGTTAGTGGTGAAAAAAGGTGAATTTGCCGTGGGCGACCTGTGCGTGTACTGTGAAATCGACAGCCTCATGCCGGAGCGCCCGGAATTTGAGTTTCTCCAGGCCCGGGGCATGCGTGTACGTACCATACGCCTGCGTGGTCAGGTTTCCCAAGGCATCTGTTTTCCACTATCCATCTTGCCACAGGGCACTGAAATAACGGAAGGCGCCGACGTAACAGAGATGCTGGGTATTATAAAATACGAAGCGCCCATTCCGGCCAGCTTGGCCGGCGTGGCCAAAGGCGGTTTTCCTTCATTTATTCCAAAAACGGATGAAACCCGGATACAGGTGCTGCAGGAACTGCTGGACAAATACCAGGGCGAACCCTGTTTCATCACCGAAAAGTTAGACGGCTCCTCGGTTACCTACTACTTGCGTGGCGGTGAATTCGGTGTGTGCAGCCGCAACCTGGAGCTACTCGAAACGCCGGACAACACCCTTTGGAAAGTAGCCCGCGAACTCGATATCGAAAACAAACTGCGCGCAACGGGCCAGAATCTGGCGCTTCAGGGCGAATTGATCGGCGAAGGCGTACAAGGCAACAAATACCGCCTGCGGGGACAACAGGTATTTTTCTTCAACGTGTTCAACATCGATCAGTACAAGTACCTGGATTTTGCCGAATGGCTGCGATTCACAAAGGAACTGGACCTTTCTCCGGTGCCGGTACTCCACGATCAGTTTCCCCTGCCGAACAGTATCCCGGAGTTGGTGCAGTTATCAGCCGGTCGCTCCGCACTGTTCGATGTGCATCGGGAAGGCATTGTCATTCGCCCGCTGACCGAGCGACAGGATATGATCGGGCGCGTGTCGTTTAAGGCAATCAGCCCGGATTTTTTATTGAAATTCGGGGAGTGATTTTTTCCACCAGCCGGTCCTTGGTACTGGTAAATCGTTTCAGTTGAATCTGACTGCTTATCTTGGCGCCACTCCCGCGAATCCATTTGTCGCGGGCGAGCAAGCCTATATAAAAGCATTCGTCCGGCTCCGTGTCCGGCAGAATACGGTCGATGAACTCCCGGAGCAACGACTCGTTTTTAATGATTTGATAGGTATTCATACGGCAAAACTAATTATGGAGACTCCCTCCGGTGATCTGTACCACAAACTGATTCTGGAACTCAATCGTTCCCCGCTGTATTTCGAAAAACGGCCGGATGCATCTGTCGTGGTGGATGCGGCAAATCCGTTGTGCGGCGACAAATTCAAACTTTATTTAACCGTTGAAAATCAAATGATCGTGAGCGCCACTTTTCATGGCTATGGTTGTGCGGTGTCCAAAGCTTCGACGTCTGTTTTGATGAAAAAAATTCAGGGTCGGCCTGTTGCAGAAGTGCTTTCGGTCATCCGGGAATTTCTGAGCCGGATCAACCCAAAAGGTGCCGTAAACCCGACCATGGCCCTACCGGATGATGAAACGACTGCTTTTTTACCGGTTAAACATTTCCCGGGCCGTTTGAAATGCGCCACGCTGTCGTGGGAGACTCTGGCAGATTTTTTAGCCAACCACAGCCATACACTTTAATTCAATAGCGATAGGCGTCGGCAGACGGTCGATGCCCACTGTAGTCCGGCAGGGCTGATTATCTTTAAAATATTCGGCGTACAGCCGGTTGAACGTGTGAAAATCGCGCTCCATATTAGTCAGGAAAACGGTCACATCCACCAGGTCTTCCCAGCGGGCGCCACTGGCTTCGAGTACAGCGCGCACATTGCGGAATACCGAGTGTACCTGTGCTTCGAAATCAAATTCGGTGAAATTACCGGCAGCACTGCGCTGCAAGCCCGGCACCCCGTCGGTCTGCGGGTCGCGCGGGCCGATACCCGAGAGAAACAATAAGTTGCCTGCCCGCCGGGCGTGCGGGTAAAGGCCTACGGGTTTGGGGGCGTTTTGCGCGTCAAATTTTTCTGAAGAAGCCATTTTTGATGGTTTTAACGCAAAAGTAATCATCCATCCAGCCTGGCTGTAACATTTTCATAACACTTGGCGTCTCCTCCCTGATTTCTTCATTTTTTAACCATTGGCTATGAAACAACTCTTCCTTTTGCTCGCAGTAATAGCGCTGACATCCAGCCTGGTCCAGTCCCAAAATGAAACGTTCAACCGGTTTATCGAAAAGTATAAAAGCGAACCCGCATTTACCTATGCCTTTCTCTCAAAAGACCTGTTCGAGGTGGTTGCGGAAACCAATATCGCGGACAAAGACTGGAAAAAACTGCACAACGTGATCAAAAACATCGGAAGCCTGAGCATCCTGGCCGCCGACAGTATCCAAACCGGATTGTCGTTGTACCGGGAAGCCCGGGCGCTTGTTCCATCGGATGCTTTCGACGAATTAATGACCGTGCGCGACGACCAAACCCGGGTGCATATCTGGGCCAGATCGGAAGAAGACCTTGTCACAGACCTGATCCTGCTGGTGGGTACGCCCAATGAATTCGTATTGGTTTGTTTCGCCGGCAATCTCGAATTGGGTAATATTTCGGAATTATCCCGGCTGTTCGACGCTGAAGCCGTGGAACAATTGGCCCGGACCACGCAGGCAGTTGCCGTTGATTTCAGGATCAGCCCAAACCCGGGCAACGGTGTGTTCATGCTTACCTGCACCGATGAGGCGGATTTGCCCGTTTTACTGAGCGTCGTAGATCAAAACGGCCGCCAGGTTTCAGAACGCCGTCTTTCCGGTGCTGTTGCCGAGGAGGTTAGGCTTCGTGATCTGCCGGCTGGAAATTATTGGCTGCAATTAAAAACGCAGCAAGGACGGATTGGTGTCAAACCTGTCCAGATTTACAAATAACGTTACTCCCACCATTCCGGTTTTTGCAAAGTACTTCCCTCCAGCAACAGACAATTATCGCATTCCGGGTGATTTACCGGCGGCCACTTCGACCAGTCATAGTTGCAGTATGGGTTGACCTGAAGTAAAAAATCGTCGCCCAGCAATCCGTTTCGTGTGAACACACGGGCAGTATCAACCGCCGACACCTCGAAATAGCCCAATGCCGGGCGGTCCGGGTCGGTCTCGTTTTCCACATTGCCATACACCCTGGCCGGTGGAACGTCGAAAATAGTGCCGGTCGGGGAGATGAGTTGTCCGATTTTTTGCCAGTATTCATAAGCCTCGCGACTGATCGCGCGCTGGTGTACCAAAAATCCGATCCGATGCTCGAAGGACCTGTCAATTCTTCGTTTACCGACCTGTGTGATGATTGCCGCGCCAGGTTGGTAAATATTCAGATCAGCCAGTGGCACCAATTGATCGCTGAGGCGATTGGGGATAAAACACTGTTTTTGTGGCGGTGGAATCGGGTGGTAAATCTTCAGAACCTCATTAAAAATATACACCGCTTCGGCATCCCAGCGCAGGTAATTCCCCGTTGTTTGGGCCGGCGACGTTGTGTGCGCGTAGAGATAGGCAAAGGGTTCTTTTACGATCGTGCCGTTTGCATTGATACTGGTAAAATATTCGGCCCGTACCGCAACGCTGTCTATCAAAACCCGCTGGGGCATTTTCTCCGGTCTGGAACGATAGGTTTCGCCATCCGGCAGTCGGATTTCGATTTGATATTCACGCCCGGCAATACCCTGCACGTTGTCGAGCTGGTAAAACAAGGTGGTATCGGATAAAGACAGGATTTCCTGATAATCGTAACGGTTCCCCTGATCGTCGGACAACGAAACCAGGGCGCCGGGCACCGGTTTAAATGCCTGCTTGTCAATGTTGCCCGGCCGGGTAAGGCGAAGGATGTGCGGCCCGGGGCCATCCGTAAAGGTCCCGCTGACCACCAATGTATTCTGGCCTGTATTCTCTTTCGAGAAATCGATCTCCTGGACACAGGTGATAAAGACAAGTATAACAACGAGTATGGAGAGTGCAGGAAGTAGTCTGTTTGTCATAATTCCGAGATCAGATTTACCAATAAAAAACGAGGTTCGCCGCCGGGATAACCGAACCGATCACCGCCAGCTGGTACGCTTTCGGCCGGCCGGTACGGTCGCGTTTAAAATACACGGAAAACGGGTTTTTGCGGGCATACAAGTTATAAACCGAGAGGTTAATCGTCCACTTCAGCCCGGCGAGTTTCGACCTTGTTTTGTCAATCGTCAGGCCAGCGTCGAGCCGGTGGTAGTCGGGGATTCGCAGATTATTGCGGTCGGAATAATTGGGCACCACCACCGATCCGGTCTGATAACCATTCACCGGAGCGGTGACGGGCCGGCCGGTACGGTAGGTGAAATTGAAGGTCCAGTACAAAGCCGGGTTGATGGCATATTTGGCAAACAAAATAGCCTGGTGTGGCTGGTCGAAATTAGCCGGAAACCATGCACCGCGGTTGACCGACAAGGCCGGATACTGCGAACGCGCCTGTTGGAACGAGCGCGACCAGGTGTACGATGCCCAGCCGGTCCAGCGGCCTTCATTTTTCCGAAACAGGAATTCAGCGCCGTAGCTGCGCTGTTGCCCGGCAATCAGTTCCGTTTCCAGGTGATCGTTCAGCAGCAGCGATGCAAAATCTTCGTAGGCAGGCACGTCGTCGGTGTGCCGGTAATATACCTCTACGGAGTTTTCCCAACGTTTGTTTTCTTTCGTAAAGAACCAGCCGGCGGCATAACTGTCGCTCACCTGCGGGCGCAGGTACCTGTTGCTCACCTGCCAGGTATCGCTCGGGGTGGCGGCCGTGGTATTGGAAATCAGGTGCTGGTACTGGCGCAGGCGGTTGTAACTGAACTTGATGGCATGTTGATCGGCAAGGCGCACATTCAGCGATACCCGGGGTTCCAGCCCACCGTAGGTTTGCGAGGTTTCGTTGTCGCCGAAAACCAGGGTATCGGTTACTGTATAGTCGGAAAAAGGCACGCCGGGTTCATACAGGCGAACATTGCCGGGCCCTGCCGTGCGGAAATGTGAATAGCGCAGCCCGCCGTAGAGAGTTATTTTTTCTGAAATTTTAAACTCGTCGTCGGCAAAAGCGGCCCACTCCGCACCGTTTTCCTGTTGAATGGTTTTGGGTAAAATATCCGAATCGCCGCCGCGAGGGCGAAGTTGTTGCGGCAGCACATTAGTGCGGTTCCACTGGCCGCCGATTTGAATCTCGTGGTTGGCCAGCGACAGCCACGACGCCTGGGCATTTACGGTATAAAACGACAGGCCATTGCTGAGGTCAAAGGCGCCGGCGCCTTCCGGCTGGAAATAGGTGTTTTGTAATTGCCCGCTTGTTGCGGTCAGGCTGGTGAGCACCGACTCGCCCCAGGTTTGCCGCCAGGAAATGTTGGCGCCGGTTGTTTTCCATTGGTAGCCGAATTCCTGCGCAAAACGAAAATAGTCCTCGCTGCGGTGGCCGCCGGCACTGATGGTGCCGTTTTTGCCGCTGCGAAGCGATATTTTAGCATTCACGTCGTTGAACCACGCACTGCTTTGTTTCACATCGGGCAGTTTGGCCAGTTTCAACATCCAGTCGGAATACGACATACGCGCGCCGGCGAGCACCGAAAGTTTTTCTTTCCAAACCGGCCCTTCCACCGATGCCTTGGCGGCGGCCAGCCCGGCCCCGGCCGAGCCGTGCCATTCGCTGAAATTGCCGTCGCGGAGTTTCACGTCGAGCACCGAGGCCACGCGCCCGCCGAACCGGGCAGGAATATGCCCTTTGTACAACGTGGTGGAGCGCACGAGGTCGGGGTTGAACACCGAGAAAAAGCCCAGTACGTGCGAAGTATTGTAAAAAGGCAACTCATCCTGCACCACGAGATTTTGGTCGATGTTGCCGCCTCGAACGTTAAAGCCCGAAGCGCCCTCGCCCACCGTACTCACGCCGGGCAAAATCAGCAGGCTTTTCACGACATCCGATTCCCCCATGAAGGAGGGCAAATCCTTGATCGTTTGGGTCGACAATAATTCCACCCCTGTGGCTACGGCGGTTTGTTTGTTGGCCGCTTTGTTGCCCTGTATCTCAACGGCTGCGAGTTCCAACGCGCGGGTTTGCATCAGAATTTCGATTGTACCGGCCTGGTACACGAGCAGACGTACCTCCGTTTCCCGGTAGCCGAGATATTGAATTTTGAGCAGGTGTTCGCCCGGTTTCAGCGTAAGCCGGAACCGCCCCAGCCGGTCGGTCGTGACGCCCCCGGCAGTGTCGGTTCGGATGGTTGCACCCGGTACCGGGTCCTGCGTTTTTTCATCTTTAATCACGCCCTCCACCAGTACCGTCGCTGCACTGGAAGTGGGGGGCATACCGGTTTGTCGCTCCAGTTTCAAGGGGGTCAAAAATTCGGGCAATTCAATTTTATTATCGTCCCATTTTTGAAGGAGGTTGCGCACGTATTCGCCATTCAGGTCGACCTTTCGGCAAATAACAACGCCGTTGTCGCGTGCCGCTGCAAAGGTGAGGTTGTGCGGCGGCAGCAGGGTTTGAAGCAGGTTGAACAAACGGCGGCCCTGACAATCGAATCCGACTTTATAATAGGGCAAAATATCCGGATCGTAGTAAAATTTCACCGGATAACGCTGCTCCAGGTCGAGGAACATTTCGATGATCGTCGCGTTGCGGTAATCGCCGCTGATCTCCAGATCGAATATTGGTTGAGCCGAAGCCGGCCGCAACAGAAAAAAGAAACAACAACAACCCAAAAGCACATTTTGGACTGCCTTCGGGATCGACAAATTCATGCTTGCATATTTGTTTGTGGGGTAAATATAGACCAGCTCCGCCGGGTGGCCAACCGGGATTACAGTGGTATGGTGAATTTGGTCATTTTAAAACAGGAAAATACGTTTTACTTTGCCCAAAAACAATCAGATATGGCTCGTATCCTTATTGCATTTGCCCTCCTGCTGGCCGCTAAAACCCTGTTTGCCCAAACCAAAACGCCCTTTGCGCCCGCCGACCTGCGCCTCGAATGGGAATTGATACAAAATCAATATCAGGGCAAAAATCAGAGCCTTGCAAAACTGCGCCTGCGCAATACCGGTAAAAAAGCCCTGCCTGCAAGCGGTTGGGTTTTGTATTTTAATTTCGTCCGCTCGTTCCTGCCCGAACACACCCAGGCGAAAGGCTTTGATGTGGAACAACTGAGCGGCGACTGGTTCCGACTGAAACCCCGCGCCGGATTTGCCGGCATTCCCGCCGGCGCGAAATATGAAGTGGACCTGGTGAGCGGCGACTGGCTGCTGAACCGCACCGACGCACCGAACGGCTTTTATATCGTCTTCGATACCGACCCCGAAAAAGGCTACACCATTGACAACCCGACGCTCGTGCCCCCGGCAAAGCAGGAACTGCTCCGCCGCACAGCCGATGATAAAACGGCGCCTCCAACGCCGGCAGATGTGTTTCGGCAAAATGAAACGGCCGATGACATCTTTGCCGTCTCACTCCTGCCAATATTCCCAACGCCGGTTTCTTATAAACAGGAGTTTGGAGGTATTACACTCGACGGTAATACCGAGATCAGTACGGCACCCGGTTTCGAAAAAGAAGCCCGGGCACTGGCCGCTTCCTGGCAGGTACTATTCGGTAAAACAGGCAAACTGAATATCAGTCCGGGCAAACACGCCGTTGGTATTTCATTGCTAAAATCCGACGCAGTGGCACATCCCGAAGGCTATACGATGAGTATTTCCGCCGCAAACGGGGTGGTCATCAGCGCTTCCGGCGCGGCAGGTATTTTTTATGGCATCCAGTCGCTAAAAACCCTGCTGCCACCGGAATTATGGCAAAAACCGGCCCAATCCGTACAAGTACCCTGCCTGACGGTACGCGACGAACCGCGTTTTGCCTACCGGGGCTTGCATGTGGATATGGCGCGCAATTTTCAGCCGGCCGCCGAAATCCGGAAGCTACTCGACGTGATGGCCCTGTACAAACTGAACAAACTCCACTTTCACTTCAGCGAAGACGAGGGCTGGCGTATTGAAATCCCCGGGTTGCCCGAGCTCACGGAGGTGGGCGGCCGGCGCGGCCATGCCACCTCCGAAACCCGTTTTCTACACCCGGCTTACGGCTCCGGCCCTGAGCCGGACAAACTTTACGGCTCGGGCCACTACACCCGTTCGGAATTTATCGAACTATTGAAATACGCCGCCGAGCGGCATATTGAAGTGATTCCGGAAATCGAGTTGCCTGGCCATGCCCGGGCTGCCATCAAAGCCATGGATGCCCGCTACGAACGGCTGATGCGCGCAGGCCGACCCGAAGAAGCCCGGCAGTATCTGCTGCGCGATCCGGAAGACCAGTCGAAATACCGCTCGGTGCAGGGGTACGACGACAACGTGGTGTGCGTCGGGCAGGCTTCCACTTACGCCTTTGTTGAAAAAGTGACCGACGAGCTGATCGCGATGTACCGCGAAGCCGCGGCGCCCCTCACCACGATTCACCTCGGCGGCGACGAAGTCCCCGCAGGCGTCTGGGAAAAATCGCCGGCCTGCCGCCGGCTGATGCAGGAAAAAGGGCTGCGCGAAACCGCCGACCTGTGGTACTATTTCTGGGCACAAATGCGGGATATGCTGGCTAAACGCGGCCTTGCCTTGTCGGGCTGGGAAGAAGCCGGCATGCGCAAAACGGAGCTGGACGGCGCGGCGCATTATCTGCCTAATCCTGATTTTGCCGCCGACGGGTTCCGGATGTACGTGTGGAATAATGTGCTGGGTTGGGGAAATGAAGACCTGGCCTACCGTATGGCGAATGCCGGATATAAAGTCGTGTTGGGCCCGGTTAGCAACCTGTACTTCGACATGGCCTATCAAAATAATTTTGAGGAACCCGGCTATTACTGGGGCGCTTATACCGATGTGGACAAAGGCTTCGGGTTTATTCCGTTCGATTATTTTAAAAACTCAACGGAAGACAAGTTTGGCAACCCGGTCGATCCGGCTTTGTTTATCGGCAAAAGCCGCCTGACGGAATACGGAAAATCGAATATTCTGGGCATTCAAGGCCTGATTTGGGCGGAAACCCTGACCGACGGGCCGGCGTCGCTGGAGTTTATGGTGTTTCCCAAACTGCTCGGCCTGGCCGAACGCGCCTGGGCGCCTGCGCCGGATTATGAAACCACCAAAGACAAGGCGCTTTTCGGAAGTCAGTACACCCAAGCCTGGTCGCATTTTGTCAACCGGCTCGGCAAATACGAGTTGCCCCGGCTCGATTTTTTTGCCGGCGGTTTTCAGTACCGGATCCCGGCGCCCGGCGCCCTCATCCGTGATGGGATGCTACATGCCAATATTCAATTTCCCGGCCTTACCCTGCGATATACAACGGATGGTGCGGAACCAGGCGTGGGCAGCACCGTTTATACCGGGCCTGTGAAGGTGGGAGGTGTCGTGAAAATCCGGGCTTTTGACCGGCGGGGTAGAGGGGGGCGAACTGCGGAGGTGAAGTAATTTTAAATGACTATCCGCATATTTTACCCCACCGCGTGAAACCCCACCATGGATTACATGATTTAAGATTACATGATTTAAGATTACATGATTTAAGATTTGCCCGTAGCATACTCCTCTAACACTTGGCAAAGAGTTGCCGGTACACTCTACGGGCAAATCTTAAATCATGTAATCTTAAATCATGTAATCTTAAATCATGTAATCTTAAATCATGTAATCCATGGTGGGGGGGGAGGCACGCGGTGGGGCACAATATGCGGACAGTCATTTAATATTAATCAAACTCAATCGTATCCCCGGCTTTATAGGTCTTCTTGGGTTCCTGGGGTTCCTTTTTCCCTTCACCCTTCGGCTTTTGCTCCTTGTCTTTTGCCCCCTCTTCTTTGCCCTTTATCTCATGCCCTTTACTTTTCACCCCGGGCTCTACCGGTTCGGGCGCCCCGAAAAGATTGCCCTGAAGAATGGCGGCTTCCGGCTCAGCGATTTTCTCCGGTTCCACTTCTGCCTCGATCTCTTTGACGCTGCTCAGGAGCGAATCGCTGAGTCTGTTGCCCACCGCTTTCCAGCCTTTTATATCCATAAAATTACCGAGGCTGATCTCGCCCGGCATGGGTTTGCCCTTCACTTTAAGGGTGTATTTGATGCGCGGGTTGGGTTTCAGACTGACAAACAGGAGTTTTGACTTCGGGTGGTCGGTGAGGTAGGAGTATCGTTCGCGGAGTTTGTTGGTTTCGACATGGAAACGTTTGACCATTGTCCAGCCCTTTATTCCATCGAAGTGAACGGCATTGATAACTATTTCCGGACTGAATTTGCCGACGTGCAGGATATCTTTCATTTCAAACCGCTGCTGCACATCCGTATCGGTAA
The DNA here is from genome assembly GCA_963169325.1 of Bacteroidota bacterium. GTDB lineage: Bacteria > Bacteroidota > Bacteroidia > Chitinophagales > Saprospiraceae > M3007. The sequence continues at coordinate 27 of CAUJEY010000173.1, read as the reverse complement.
CTTCATAAGAACCGTCGTTGTAGAGCA